>NZ_CADCTE010000154.1 GCF_902805515.1 uncultured Arthrobacter sp.
GAGCACCATCGAGATATTGAAGGCCTCGACGACCTCCGGCGGTGCCTCCTCGCCGAAGGTCATCCACAGGAAGTTCGCGGCGTACCCGAGGTCCTCCCGCGGCTCCACCACGTCGAGGCCGCGGCGGCGCCGCTGGTCATAGGCGACGACGGCGGGGAAGGCGGCGAACAGCGCGGCCGCCTTCTCGAGGTTCGCCGGGCGGGAGTTGTCCCCGGCCAGCGGGTGCCCGGCGCCGAGCACCGACACCGCGGTCCGCCCGACATCCATCGGGTGGCTCGTCAGGGGCAGCAGGTCGATCACCTGACGGACGTTCCCGGGCAGGGCCCGGCCGGCACGCTCAAGCGCGGTGAATTCGGCCAGTTCCTCCTCGCCGGGCAGTTCGCCGTGCCACAGCAGCCACGCCACCTCCTCGAAGGAGCATCGAGCGGCAAGCTCCTGGACCGGGTACCCGCGGTACAGCAGGGAGTTGGTCTCCGGGTTCACCTTCGAGACGGAGGTGTAGTCGACAGTCACCCCGGCCAGGCCCTTGTGGATCTCGGGTGCGGCCGGGGGAGCTGGCTGGGTGCTGGTCAAATCGAACTCCTTCGGTGGAAACACGGTGCCGGCGGAAGGTCCGCTAGCGCCCGTCGGGAACCTGGAAATTGAAGACTGACGTATCAAACCTGTTGTAGCCCTCGTAGTCCACCAGTTCGTACAGGCGGGCCCGGGTCTGCATCTCCGGGACCGCCTGCTGCTGGGTGCCGTTGGCCCGGATGGAGTCCAGCGTACGCTCCGCGGCGCCCATGGCACTGCGCAGCAAGGTGACAGGATAGATAACAATATTGACCCCGGCGTCGTGGAGCTGGTCGGTGGTGAACAGCTCGCTCTTGCCGAACTCGGTCATGTTGGCAAGGATCGGCACCTCCACTGCCGCCCGGATGGCTCGAAACTCCTCGAGGTCGCGCATGGCCTCCGGGAAGATCGCGTCTGCGCCGGCGTCGACGAGCGCCCGGGCACGGTCCTGGGCGGCGCGCAGCGAGTCGGTGCCGCGGATGTCGGTGCGGGCCATAACCAGGAAGTTCGGGTCGCGGCGTGCGTCGACCGCCGCGCGGATCCGCTTCGCGGCGGTGTCGAGATCCACGACCTGCTTCCCGTCGAGGTGCCCGCACCGCTTGGGGTTGAACTGGTCCTCGATGTGGCAGCCGGCCAGGCCGGCGTTCTCGAGTTCCTGCACCGTGCGGGCGACGTTCATCGGCTCCCCGAAGCCGGTGTCGGCGTCGACGATCGAGGGGAGGTCTGTCATCCGGGCAATCTGCCCGGCCCGCTGCGCCACCTCGGTGAGGGTGGTGAGGCCGATATCGGGCAGGCCAAGGTCGGCGGCGAGCACCGCCCCGGAGATATAGACGCCGTGGAACCCCTTGTCCTCGATCAGGCGGGCCGAGAGCGGGTTGAAGGCACCGGGGAACTGCTGCAGGGCGCTGGAGGCGAGCCCGGCACGCAGCGCGGCCCGCTTCGATTCGGGGGTGGTGGCTGAATACAGCATGGTGTCCTCCTAGAACAGGCCGCCGCGGACCGCGGCGGTGTCGATCAGGCCGGGGCGGGCCCGGAGGTTCAGCGAGGAAAGCGAGCCGGCGGGAAGCTCGGGCAGGCGCCCGACGACGTCCAGGAACCGCTCGACCTCCGTGTCCTCGGCCACGCCGGCCGCCAGGGTGCGGAACTTCTCGATGTACTGCGCCCGGCCGAACGGGCGGGCGCCGAGCGGGTGGGCATCGGCTACGGCGATCTCGTCGGTGACCACCCGCCCGTCGGCCAGCGTGATGTCGACGCGTCCGCCGAAGGCCTTCTCCGTGATGTCGAGGGAGTGGTAGCGGCGGGTCCACTCGGGGTCTTCGGTCGTCTCGACCTTCCGCCACAGCTCGACGGTGTCGGGCCGCTTGGCGCGCTCCGGGGCGTACGAGTGCTCGTGGTGCCACGCGCCGTCCTGCAGTGCCACGGCGAAGATGTACGGGATGGAGTGATCGAGGGTCTCCCGGGAGGCCGAGGGGTCGTACTTCTGCGGGTCGTTGGCCCCCGACCCGATGACGTAGTGGGTGTGGTGGGAGGTGGAGAGCAGAATCCCGCGCACGTTCGCCGGGTTGAGCAGCTCCGGATGGGCCGCGTGCAGGCGCCGTGCCAGGTCGATCCAGGCCTGCGCCTGGTATTCGGCCGAATGTTCCTTGGTGTAGGTGTCGAGGATGGCCCGCTTCGGCTCGCCGGGGGCGGGCAGGGGCACCTCGTAGCGGGCCTCGGGCCCGTCGAGCAGCCAGGCGATCACGCCGTCCTCGCCCTCATAGATGGGGGTCGGGGAGGTCTGGCCGCGCATGGCACGGTCCACGGCCTCGATGGCCATCTTCCCGGCGAAGGCCGGTGCGTAGGCCTTCCAGGTCGAGATCTCGCCCTTACGGGACTGCCGGGTGGCCGTGGTGGTGTGAAGGGCCTGCCCGACGGCGTGGAAGATGGTGTCCGGATCGAGGCCTAGCAGGGTGCCGAGCCCCGCAGCGGCCGAGGGGCCAAGGTGGGCGACGTGGTCGATCTTGTGCCGGTGCAGGCTGATGGCCTTCACGAGGTCGACCTGGATCTCGTAGCCGGTCACGATGCCGCGCAGGAGCGCCTCCCCCGAGGCCCCGGTGTGCTGGGCCGCGGCCAGCAGCGGAGGGATGTTGTCGCCGGGGTGGGAGTAATCGGCGGCGAGGAACGTGTCGTGGTAGTCGAGCTCACGCACCGCCACCCCGTTGGCCCAGGCGGCCCACTCGGGGGAGGTGAGGGCGTCAACCCCGAAGACCGAGGACCCGCGGCCCGATGCGGGAGCGCTGTGGCTCGCCGCCTGCGCACGGGCAGCGCTCACCGGCGCCCGGGTGAGGGAGGCGAGTGCCACCGAGGCGTTGTCGATGATCCGGTTGATCACCATGTCGGCGGCCTCAGGAGTGACGGCGACCGGATCGGACGCGACCTGCGCGATCCGGTAGGCCAGCTGGTCCTCCCGGGGCAGGTTTTCCTCGCTGCGGTGGACTCGAACGGGGTGGAGCTCCATGGTGCTTCCTTTCGGGGTTCAGGCGTCGAGCGGTCCGGGGACCGAGGCCTGGAGGTGGTGGAGGCTGTTGGAAAGGTGGATGGTCACGGCGGCCGCGGCGAGTTCGGGATTCCCCCGGGCGACCGCCTCGGCGATCTGGCGGTGTTCGCCGGCGGAAGCGAGCAGCCGGTCCGGGTTGTCGCGGGCCAGGCGGCGGGCGCGCACGAGGTGGGTCCGGAGCTGGCGCTGGGCCTGCACCAGGTACGGGTTGGCGGCGGCTTCGTCGATGGCGGCGTCAAGCTCGGCGACCAGGCCGTAATAGGCGTGCTGGTCGGTGCCGCCGGAGGAGATCAGGGCGCCCGCGGCCTCGAAGCGTTCGGCCAGGGCATCGAACGCCGCGCGGTCGCCCCGGGCCGCGGCGAGGCGGGCCGCTGCACATTCAAGGGGGAGGCGGACCTCGAAGAGGTCGGCGACGCCGGCCAGTGACACCGCGGTCACGACCACGCCCCGCCCTGAGTGTGCCGCCGTCAGCCCCTCGGCCACGAGCCGGGAGAGGGCCTCACGGAGCGGGGTACGTGAAATGCCCAGCCGGCTGGCCTGCTCAACCTCGGCCAGCAGGGTGCCGGGGGGAAGACGCCACTCGAGGATGTCAGCGCGCAGCGACCCGTAGGCCCTGTCACTTGCGCGCATCGGAATCCTCCCGGAAGGCTGGGTGCTGGTTGCACCCCTGCGCTCAATGTATACAGCGGGGGTGTCGATCCGCAAGAAGGCCGGCGGTTAATCGGCCGATCGGACCTTTCTGTATACATAGGTCGGCCTATCGGGCCCACCGGTATTCGAACTCCGGCCGCCCCCGGGTGCCGTACCTGGGGCTGCGCCGGACGGACTGGCCGTCGGCGAGGTACTCGAGGTACCGGCGGGCCGTCACCCGCGACAGATCGAGGGTGGATGCCACCTCGGCGGCGGAGACCGGTTCCTCGAGCGTCTTCAGCTGCCCGATAATGGCACGCAGGGTGTCTTCCGAGAGGCCCTTGGGCAGGCTGGCCGGGGCCGCCGGGCGCAGGGAGGCGAAGGCCTGGTCCACCTCCGACTGGGTGGTGGAGGCCGCCTGGCCGATGAGGTTGAGGCGGAACTCCCGGTAGGCCCCGAGCTTGTTGGAGAACGCCGAGTAGGTGAACGGTTTGATGAGGTACTGGACGATCCCCGCCGAGATGGCCGAGCGGACCACCTGCAGCTCCCGCACCGCGGTGATCGCGATGACGTCGGTCGGCAGGCCCAGCCCGCGCACCCGGCGGAGGAGGTCGAGCCCATGGGCATCGGGCAGGTTCATGTCGAGCAGGATCAGGTCGATGCCCGCCGGACCCGCCTGGGTGCCGGCGCCTCCGGCGGAGGCGGCGGAGAGCAGCGCCATGGCTTCGGCGCCCGAACGGGCCACGCCGGCCAGGGCGAAGCCGTCGAGGCGCCGGACATACTCGGCGTGGGCGTCGGCGGCAATGGGGTCATCCTCGACCACGAGGACGCGGATCGGTTCCATCAGGTGCCGGCCCGATCAGCGGAGGCGGAGGCCCCGGGCGGGACGGCCGGGAGGAAGACCGAGAACCGGGCCCCGCCGTCGTGGTCCGCGTCGTTGTCCACCTCGAGGGTTCCGCCGAGGCGCAGCACGGCCTGGCGCACGAGGGCCAGGCCGATGCCGCGGCTGCGGGCCGCCGGGTCCTTGGTGCTGAAGCCCAGCTCGAAGATGCGGGAGCGCTCGGCGGCGGTGAGGCCCGGGCCGCTGTCCTGGACGACGATCCCGACGCCGGCGCGGCCCGCCCCGGGGTGGCTGAGGGTGAGGCGGACCCGGCGCCGTTCGGAGGGCGCGGCCGCATCGAAGGCATTGTCGAGCAGGTTCCCGATGATCGTGATCAGGTCGCCAGGGTCGATGCCCTGCGAGTCCACCGGCCCGTCGACGCTCAGGCTCAGTTCCACGCCGCGCTCATTGGCCTGCGCCGCCTTGCCGACGAGGAGGGCGGCGATGAACGGCTCGTCGACCGCCCCGACGACGGAATCGGTGAGCTGCTGGGACTGCTGGAGGTCGCGGGTGGCGAACTCGAGGGCCTCCGCCTGCCGGTCGAGTTCGATGAGGGACACGATGGTGTGCAGCCGATTGGAGTGCTCGTGGGTCTGGGCCCGCAGGGCGTCGGTCAGTGTGCGCATGGTCTGCAGTTCACCGGTCAGGGATTCGATCTCGGTGTGGTCGCGCAGCGTGGTGACGGTGCCCAGGGGCTGGGTTCCCGCAGTGTCCCTGCTGGTCGGCGGCACCGCAGGCTCCTGGTTGACCACAAGCACCCTGTTGTCGGTGACGTGGACCTCGTCGATGGCCTGCCGGCCGCTGGCCAGCAGGTCCCGCAGCGATCCGGGCACCTCGAGCTGCGCCGCAGGCACCGGTGCCTGCGGCCGGGGTTCGGGAAGGTGCAGCAGGTGTGCGGCCTGGTCGTTGTAGAGCACGAGCCGGCCCCGGCCGTCGGTCAGCAGCAGCCCCTCACGCACCGAGTGGAGCACCGAGTCGTAAAACACGAACATGCGCGCGAGCTCGTCGGTGCCCAGCCCCAGCGTCGCCGTTTGGAGCCGCCGGCTGAGCAGATAGGACACGATGGAGCCGAAGAGGAGGGAGGCGGCCGCGATCAGCCCCACCACCGGAAGCTGGGCATTCCGGGCGATCGCCACCCGGTCGACGGTGACTCCCGCCGCGACCATCGCGACCACCGTGCCGTCGGGGTCCTGCACCGGGGCGATGGCCCGCACGGAGGGGCCCAAGGTTCCCGTGAAGGTTTCGGTGTGGCTGCGGCCCGCCAGCGCCTGGTCCACCGACCCGATGTAGCTCTGGCCGATCTGTGCGGGGTTCCGGTGGGTGAACCGGGTGCGGTCCGGTGCCATGATCGTGATGAAGTCGATGCGCAGCTCATCCATGAGCGAGACGGCGTAGGGCTGGAGGACCTCGGTGGGGTCCGCCCGGCCGACGCCGTCGAGCACTGCCGGATCCTGGGCGAGGGTCGAGGCCACGGCCAGCATGCGCTCCGCCGCGGAGTCGTGGGCATCGCGTGCGGCATCCATGTAGAGCACGAAGGAAAGGCACGTCGTCAGGATCGCGATGAACACAAGCTGTCCGACGAAAAGCTGCCGTGCGAGACTCCATCGCTTCACTGCGGAACCAGACTCCTTCCAGGCACCGTCCGAGTCTAGTGCCGGAGGCCGCGACCAGTATGAACGCAAGAGTGACGCCTGTCACGTCGTGGCTCAGGCTGGGGTGGACAGATTTCCATGGACGGCCACCCGGCCCGACAGCCCGACGGCGGAGAATGGCCTCCCGGACGGTAGCGGCAGGGCGCCGGACCGAACCAGGAGAACCTCATGGCAACGGCGACATCAAGTCCCAGCGGCGAATCAGCGGCGCCGCGCAAGCCGGTCGACAAGACCCATTTCCTCTACATCGCCGTCATCGCGGCGGTGCTGCTCGGCGCGGTCGTCGGCCTCGCGGCCCCCGAGCTCGCGGTGAAGCTGAAGCCCCTGGGCACCGGCTTCATCGCGCTGATCAAGATGATGATCGCCCCGATCATCTTCTGCACCATCGTGCTGGGCATCGGCTCCATCGCCAAGGCGGCCACGGTCGGTAAGGTGGGCGGCCTGGCGCTCGGGTACTTCCTGCTGATGTCGACCTTCGCCCTGGCCATTGGCCTGGTCGTGGGCAACCTCATCGATCCGGGCGACGGGCTCGACCTCTCCGGCGCCTCCTATGAGGGCGCACCGGCGGCGGAGGAAGACTCCGGAACCGTTGGCTTCCTGCTGGGAATCATCCCTCCGACGCTGCTTGCCTCCCTCACCGGCGAAAGCATCCTGCAGACCCTGTTCGTCGCGCTCCTCGTGGGCTTTGCCCTGCAGAAGATGGGTGCCGCCGGCAAGCCGGTGCTGCGGGGCATCGGCCACATCCAGGCCCTGGTGTTCCGGATCCTCATCATGATCATGTGGCTCGCACCCATTGGGGCCTTCGGCGCCATCGCGGCGGTCGTCGGCGAGACCGGCGTCCAGGCCATTGTCAGCATGTTCACCCTCATGATCGCCTTCTACATCACCTGCATCCTCTTCATCGTCATCATCCTCGGCGGCCTGCTCAAGGTGGCCACCGGCGTGAACATCTTCAAGCTCATGCGCTACCTCGGCCGCGAGTACCTGCTGATCTTCTCGACCTCGTCCTCGGAGGCTGCCCTGCCCCGCCTGATCGCCAAGATGGAACACCTCGGCGTGTCCCGGCCCGTGGTCGGGGTGACCGTGCCGACCGGCTACTCCTTCAACCTCGACGGCACCGCGATCTACCTCACCATGGCGTCGCTTTTCGTCGCCGAGGCCCTGGGCATGCCCCTGGCCCTGGGTGAGCAGATCTCCCTGCTGATCTTCATGATCATCGCCTCCAAGGGCGCCGCCGGCGTCACCGGTGCGGGCCTCGCAACCCTCGCCGGCGGGCTCCAGTCGCACGCACCCCAGCTGGTTGACGGCGTCGGGCTGATTGTCGGCATCGACCGCTTCATGTCGGAGGCGCGCGCCCTCACAAACTTCACCGGCAATGCGGTGGCCACGGTGCTCATCGGGACCTGGACTCGGGAGATCAACCGCACCCGGGTCGATGAGGTGCTCGAGAAGCGGCTGCCCTTCGATGAGGCGACGATGAACGCCAACCCCCATGCATTCGATGACGGGGACGACGTCGAGGACGGCGTGGCCGCCGTGACCGCGCACGCGGCCGCCGGCTCCCCGGCCTCCACCGGCAGGTAGAACCGGCAGGCAGCACGGAGCGGTACTACCGCTCCGGCCGCCGGCGGTGCAGTTGTCGACCAACAGCAGGCAGGCCCGTCCCTCCGGGGCGGGCCTGCCTGCTGTCGAGAGGAGGCCCGACACCGCAACTTTCGACCTCAGGTTGAACCTCAAGGCTCGCGCCCCGCCGGGGTCCTCGTGCACCGGGGGCGTGCCGGCCGGTTGTAACGTTGACCAAAGGATTAGCTCAAAAGCAAACGTAGAGATACAAACGGAAGCGTGGAGAAATACGTGAGTAGCGAACAGGGTTCCACAACTCTGCAGAACGCCACCCCTGAACTAGGGCCGACCGGACGTCCGGTGACCTTATTTCCCGAGCCGGCGGTCCTCGATTCCCACGGCCCCGCCCGCATCATCGCCATGGTGAACCAGAAGGGCGGTGTCGGCAAGACGACGTCCACCATCAACCTCGGTGCCGCGCTCGCCGAGGCCGGCCGGCGCGTGCTCCTCGTCGACTTCGACCCGCAGGGCGCGCTGTCCGCAGGGCTCGGCACCAATCCGCATGAACTCGACGTCACGGTGTACAACGTCCTCATGGACCGCAAGGTCGACATCCGGGACGCCATCCACGCGACCGCCTTCGACAATGTCGACCTGCTGCCGGCGAACATCGACCTGTCCGCGGCCGAGGTCCAGCTGGTCAACGAGGTCGCCCGCGAACAGGTGCTCGACCGGGCCCTGCGCAAGGTCTCCGACGACTACGACGTCATCCTGATCGACTGCCAGCCCTCGCTCGGACTGCTCACGGTCAACGCGCTGACCGCCGCCCACGGCGTCATCATTCCGCTGATCTGCGAATTCTTCGCCCTGCGCGCTGTCGCGCTGCTCGTTGAGACCATCGAGAAGGTCCAGGACCGGCTCAACCCGCGGCTGCAGGTCGACGGGGTCCTCGCGACCATGTACGACGCGCGGACCCTCCACAGCCGGGAGGTCATCGCGCGGCTCGTGGAGGCCTTCGGCGAGAAGGTCTTCGAGACAGTGATCAAGCGCACCATCAAGTTCGCCGATGCCACGGTGGCCGCCGAGCCGATCACCACCTATGCGGGCAACCACCCGGGGGCCGACGCCTACCGCAGGCTCGCCAAGGAACTGATCGCCCGGGGCGGCGCGCCCTGATGATTCCCCGCCATGGGCAGCACGGCTGAGGGCGTGCACCCTCCGCCGCTGACGGCGGGGACCCCGGAGAATCTGCCAGCGGCAGGAAAAGCGGTCTTCGAGGTCCGCCTGACCAACTTCTCCGGCCCCTTCGATCTCCTGCTGGGTCTGATCAGCAAACGGGAGCTCGACATTACGGAGATCGCCCTCGCCGAGGTCACCGACGAGTTCATCTCCCATATCCGCAGGATGCAGGCCGAGCACGGTTCCTGGGCGCTGGACGAGGCAAGCGAGTTCCTCGTTGTCGCCGCGACGCTCCTCGACCTCAAGGCGGCACGGCTCCTGCCGTGCGGCGAGGTGGAGGACGACGAGGACATTGCGCTGCTTGAGGCCCGCGACCTGCTGTTCGCGCGCCTGCTCCAGTACCGGGCGTTCAAGGAGATTTCGCGCCAGCTCGCCGAACGGTTCGAGGTCGAAGGGGAGAGGTACCCCCGGGACACCCCGCTGGAGCCGGCCTTCACGGCGCTGCTTCCCGACCTGATCTGGACCACCACGGCGGAGGACCTCGCTGCGCTGGCTGCCGCTGCGCTGCAACCCCGGGAGACCGTTCCGGAGGGCGTGCGGGTAGACCACCTCCACGGATCGGCCGTCAGCATCCGGGAGCAGGCGGGCCTGCTCGAGGCACACCTGCGGAACGCCGGATCGCTGTCCTTCGGGGAGCTCACCGCCGACGCCGCGGAGACCCTCGTGGTCGTGGTGCGGTTCCTCGCCCTCCTGGAGATGTTCCGAGACGGGGTGGTGTCCTTCGACCAGGACGAGCCGCTGGGGGAGCTGCGCATCCGCTGGTCGGGCGGTGATGAGCCCTTCCCCGCTGACAGCATCGGGGCTGACTACGGCGCGGACTACGGACCGGAGTCAGTGGGGCCCGGTACCGTGGATTTGACGCTGCAGTGAGTCGAGTGCCCGCGAGGGTGCAGAACCACCTGGGCCAGGAGCCAGCAGACCCGGAGTCAGCAGACCTGGAGTCAGCAGACCAGCAGCCCTCGGGCCTGGAGCCAGCAGACCTGGGGGCACCGGGCCTGGTGCCCCTCGGCCGCGCGCCGGTGACGCCATCGCACCCGGCGCCCGGGGCGGCTCCGCCGCCGGCCAACGCGGGGGAGAGCACGACACGAAAGGACATCCAGTGACCGGTACCGATCTCGACGAGGCCGCACCCACCGGAGCAGAAGCCGCTGCGGCCGAGCCCTTTTCGGCCGCCGAACAGCCCGGTGGACTGAAGGCCGCCCTCGAGGCGGTGCTTATGGTCGTTGAGAATCCCGTGACCGAACAGGAACTCGCACAGGCGCTCGCCGTGGGCGTCGAGGAGGTTCGGGCGATGCTCGTGAACCTCCAGCAGGAGTACGACGGTTATACTGGGAAGGGCCCGAAGAGTGCCGATGATCCTCAACCCCGTGGTTTTGAGCTGCGCAACGTCGGCGGCGGGTGGCGCATCTACTCCCGGAGCTGGTTCGCTCCGGTGGTTTCGGCCTTCGTTCTGGGCGGCCAGTCATCACGGCTTTCCCAGGCCGCGCTGGAGACCCTGGCGGTCATTGCCTACCGCCAGCCCGTATCGCGGGCACGGGTTTCGGCGATCCGTGCGGTGAACGTCGATTCGGTGGTGCGCACGTTGACCCAGCGGGCGTTGATCGCCGCCGTCGGAACCGACCCGGAGACCGGGGCAGTCCTCTATGGGACCACCCCGCATTTTCTGGAAAGATTAGGACTCGGCAGCGTAGCCGAGCTGCCGCGGCTTTCGCCCCACCTGCCCGGCCTCGAAAACCTTGGGGACTATGAAGATACAACTTACTGAAAACGCTGACCAGAAGGACTCTTAATGACACAGGCGCCAGGATCCGGCTCCGGACGGAACGACGCTCGACGTGGCGGCAGGTCCACTGGTAGGCCAACCGGCGGTACGGGCCGCGGACGCACCGGCGGCGGTTACGAGCGCTCAGGAGGCGCCGGCCGCCCCCAGCGTGACGACCGCCCCCAGCGTGACGACCGCGCCGAGCGCCCCCAGCGTGACGACCGCCCCCAGCGCGCGGGGGCGGGAGCCGGGCGCGGACGCTCCACCGAGGGCCGCCACGCCGCAGGGCGTCCCGCCCAGGGCCGTCCCACGGGGGAGCGTTCGGGCCGTCCCGCCGGTGACGCACGCGGTGCGGGCCGTCCCACGGGGGAGCGTTCGGGCCGTCCCGCCGGAGATGCACGCGGTGCGGGCCGTCCGGGGGAGGCGCGGCGCGATTCCGGCTACCGGGGCACCGGAAACCCCGCCGCGGACCGGTACGCGGCCAAGAAGTCGGGCGCCGGAAAGCCTCGACAGAAGCCATCGGGTCCCCGTGCGTTCGGTGGAGAGCGCTTCGGCAAGGATCTGGGCCCGGTACGCCGTCCCAAGGCCGCCCGCACCACCCGTCCCGCCGACGAACTCGACATGCACAACCCCGACGGCGTGCGGTTGCAGAAGGTGATGGCTTCGGCAGGGGTCGCCTCCCGCCGCGTCTGCGAGGAAATGATCCTCGACGGCAGGGTCGAGGTCGACGGCACCATCGTGCGCGAACTCGGTGTCCGGGTGGTCCCGTCCGAGGTGTCGATCCACGTCGACGGCATGCGCCTGCAGCTCAACGAGGACCTGAAGTACTACGTCTTCAACAAGCCGCGCGGCGTCATCTCCACCATGGAGGACCCCGAGGGACGCCCGAGCATCGGGAACTTCCTGAAGAACAAGAACAAGAACGAGCGGTTGTTCCACGTCGGCCGGCTCGACGCCGAAACCGAGGGACTCCTGCTCCTCACCAACGACGGCGAGCTCACCAACCGGCTCACCCATCCGTCCTACGAAGTGCCCAAGACGTACTACGTGCAGGTCCGCGGCCCGATGGGCCCGGGCATCGGCGCCCAGATGAAGGAAGGCATCGAGCTTGAGGACGGCATCTCCAAGGTCGACTCCTTCAAGCTCATCGACTCCACGCCCGGACACATCCTCGTCGAGGTCGTGCTGCACTCGGGGAAGAACCGCGTGGTACGCCGCCTGTTCGACGCCGTCGGGCACCCCGTGGAGCGACTCGTCCGCACCCAGATCGGCCCGATCCGCCTGAACGACCAGCGGCAGGGAAGCATCCGTGTTCTGGGCCGCCAGGAGGTCGGCCACCTCCTTGCATCGGTAGGCCTCTAGCGGATGGAACCTGCAAGGGACAACGGAACGCATCTTGCCGGTCCGGTGCTGGTCATCGGCACGGGTCTGCTCGGGGCGAGCATCGGCCTCAGGCTCCGCGCCCGCGGGGTCGAGGTCGCGCTCTCGGACATCTCGCCGTCCACCCAGGCAGTCGCCGTTGATATCGGCGCCGGGCGTGCCCTCGGAGATGCCTCCGGGTTCGCGCCCGAACTCGTCGTCGTAGCGGCCCCGCCCGACGTGGCCGCGGTGCTCGCCGCCTCGGCCCTCGCCGACTACCCCGGCGCCGTCGTCGTCGATATCGCGAGCGTCAAGTCGGCCGTCCTGCAGGGGATCGAGGCAGAGGTAAGCGATCCGGCGTTCCTTGAGCGCTACGTCGGCACCCATCCCATGGCCGGCCGGGAACGCTCCGGCCCCGTGGCCGCCACCGCGGAGCTGTTCACCGGCATGCCCTGGGTCCTGTGCCCGGGCCCGGCCAGTTCGCCCACCGCGGTGCGCTGCGCCGAAGCCCTCGCCGTGGACCTCGGAGCCGTGCCGGCGCGCATGTCCCCGGAGGAGCACGACGAGACGGTTGCCCTGATCTCCCACCTTCCGCAGGTGCTCTCCTCCCTCGTCGCCAGCCGGCTCGCCGACACCCCCGCACATTCCCTTGCCCTCGCCGGCAACGGGCTCCGGGACGTGACGCGCATCGCCGCCAGCGACCCCCGCCTGTGGGTGCAGATCCTCTCGGCGAACGCCGAGAAGCTCGTGCGGATCCTGTACGGCGTGCGGGAGGACCTCAACCGGCTGATCGGCACCCTTGAGAACCCCGTGGCCGCCGGCGCGCGCCTTGACATGGCGCAGCTGATGGCCGAAGGCAACGCCGGCCAGGCACGCATCCCGGGCAAGCACGGCACGCCGCCGGGCTCCTTCGCCCGGCTTACGGTGCTCGTCGAGGACGTGCCGGGCCAAATCGCCCGTCTCCTCACCGAAATCGGCGACATTGGCGTCAACATCGAGGACCTGCGCCTTGAGCACTCACCCGGCCGCCAGGTCGGCATGGCAGAGGTCTGGGTTGTCCCCGGCCGTCGAAACGAGCTGGCGGAGTCACTGACCGGCCGCGGCTGGAAGGTCGTCCAATGAGCGAATCCACGATCCACTCCCACTTCCGGCTCGGGAAGTCGCTGGTGGTGGCCATCGACGGACCGTCCGGTTCGGGCAAGTCGAGCGTCAGCCGTGAGGCCGCACGCCGGCTCCACGCCGCCTACCTCGACACCGGGGCCATGTACCGCGCGGTGACGCTTCACTGCCTGTCCACCGGGATCGACCTCAAGGACGCCGCCGCGGTCGAGCACGCAGCACGGGCCATCGAGCTGTACATCAGCACCAGCCCGGACCGCGAGCTGGTCACCCTGGGCGGCGTGGATGTCACCACGGCGATCCGTGAACCCCGGGTCTCCAAGGCCGTCAGCGCCGTGGCGACGACCCTCGGCGCACGGGCCGAACTGATCCGCCGCCAGCGGGCGCTGATCGCCGGTGCCGGGCACCGGATCGTCGCCGAGGGCAGGGACATCACCACCGTCGTCGCCCCGGACGCCGAGGTCCGGATCCTGCTCACGGCCAGCGAATCGGCACGCCTGCGGCGGCGCGGTGACCAGCTCGGCGGAACCCAGTCCTCGTCCCAGCTGCAGCAGCAGGTGCTCGAACGGGACGCCAAGGATTCGACAGTCGTCAATTTCCAGCAGGCCGCCGACGGGGTCGTAACCGTCGACTCGTCCGAGCTCGACTTCGAGCAGACGGTCGAAGCCGTCCTGGACGTCGTCCACACCGTCGCCCACTAGCAGTCCAGACTGAATTAAGGAAAACACTCATGAGCGGGAACCTCTCGCCCCAGGACCCCACCGGGCCCGACACTGATTTCGAACCGACCGGCGACGACCAGATCGCCGAACACCTCGACGCGCTAGATGACGCCGAAGCCGAGGTGCGCGCGGCCTCGCTGCGCGCCGGGCTGGCCGACTACGAGCTCGACGAAGAGGACGCCGCGCTGCTCGCCCAGGGGGACGAGGAGTACGACGACGACGCCGAACAGCGCCTCAACCCGGTGCTCGCGATCGTCGGCCGGCCCAACGTCGGCAAGTCCACGCTGGTCAACCGCATCCTCGGCCGCCGCGAGGCGGTCGTTGAGGACACCCCCGGCGTGACCCGCGACCGGGTGTCCTACCCGGCCCAGTGGAACGGGCGGAACTTCACCCTCGTCGACACCGGCGGGTGGGAGGTCGACGCCAAGGGCATCGCGGCGCGCGTCGCCGACCAGGCCGAGATCGCCGTCGACATGGCCGACGCCGTGCTGCTCGTCGTCGACGCCACCGTGGGCGCCACGGCCACCGACGAGGCGGTCGTGAAGATGCTCCGCCGGAAGAAGAAGCCGGTCATCCTCGTCGCCAACAAGGTCGACGACATCCAGAACGAGGCGGACGCCTCCTTCCTGTGGGGCCTCGGCTTCGGTCAGCCCTGGCCCGTCTCGGCCCTGCACGGCAGGGGCACGGCCGACATGCTCGACCAGGTCATCGAGATCCTGCCCGAATTCTCCGAACACGGCGGCATCGAACGCACGGGCGGCCCCCGCAGGGTGGCCCTGATCGGCCGGCCCAACGTCGGCAAGTCATCCCTCCTGAACAAGCTCGCCGGCACGGACCGCGTCGTGGTGGACCCGCTGGCGGGCACCACCCGCGACCCGGTCGACGAGATGATCGAACTCGGCGGGCGCACCTGGCGCTTCGTCGACACCGCCGGCATCCGGCGCCGCGTGCACATGCAGCAGGGTGCCGACTTCTACGCCTCCCTGCGCACGCAGTCGGCGCTGGAGGAGGCCGAGGTCGCCGTCGTGCTGCTGGCCGTCGACGAGGTCCTCAGCGAGCAGGACGTCCGCGTCCTGAATATGACGATCGAATCCGGCCGGGCGCTGGTCCTTGCCTTCAACAAGTGGGACCTGCTCGACGACGAGCGCCGCCGGTACCTCGAGCGCGAAATCGAGCAGGACCTCGCGCACGTCGACTGGGCGCCGCGGGTGAACATCTCGGCACTGACCGGCTGGCACAAGGACCGCCTGGTACCGGCCCTCGACACCGCGCTGGAGTCCTGGGACCGCCGCATCCCCACAGGGCGGCTCAATGCGTTCCTGGGCGAGCTCGTGGCCGCCCACCCGCACCCGGTGCGCGGGGGCAAGCAGCCGCGTATCCTCTTCGGCACGCAGGCCTCGAGCCGGCCGCCCAAGTTCGTGCTCTTCACCACAGGCTTCCTCGACCCCGGGTACCGGCGCTTCATCACCCGCCGCCTGCGCGAAACCTTTGGTTTCGAGGGGACACCCATCGAGGTCAGCATGCGCGTGAGGGAAAAGCGGGGACGCAAACGCTGACCATTGTCCGGAGCCTCCCGGAAAATGCTGTACAGTAATTGAGGTGGTTTGACCGGCTGGTTGAACCGATCGGGATGTGGCGCAGCTTGGTAGCGCACTTGACTGGGGGTCAAGGGGTCGCAGGTTCAAATCCTGTCATCCCGACAGAGAAGGCACAGGCCAGGGGCCGTTTCCGGAACAACCGGAAACGGCCCCTGCTGCTTTAATCGGCGCTGCGTTGACCGGCGCGTCCACCGGCGCGCTGATGCCCGCCGACCGTTCCGCGCCCTGCGCTGACCGCCGACCGGAATCGGCACCGCGGCTAACCGCCGCCGGTGCCCTCCTCCTCGCCGTCGGGTCCCGCGGTTTCCGGCCCGGTCCCTTCGCCTTCGGTTCCGGTGCCCCCGCCGCCGGTGTTGTCGGTCCCGGTTGCGCCGGCGTCCGTCGCCCCGGCCGTCGGCTCACAGGCGTCCGCACCCCGGCCAGTGCCGGTTCCGCCGGCCGCCTCGGTTTCGGTCCCGGTGCCTCCGGTTTCAGTCCCGGTGCCCGCGCCCCCCGTCTCGGTGCCATCGGTGCCGGTGGCCGCAGTGCCCGTGGCTCCGGTGCCCTCGGCTCCCTGCTCGCCGCCGCCGGGGGCGTCGGTTTCGGTTCCACCGGGGCCGGTGGCTCCGATCGACGGTTGAACGCTTTCGGAATCCGTGGCGCCGGTGCCTTCGGTTTCGGTCCCGGTTCCGCCGGTCCCTCCTCCGTCGCCGCCGCGCGGCTCGCAGGACGCCTCGGCCGTCGCCGACTCAGCGGCCGGCACAGTCGGATCCTGCGTCACCTCCTCGACGGGGTTTTCCGGGCCGGGACCCCCGGTACCGCCACAACCGACAAGAAGCAGCGCACTCACACCCAGCGCCGCCGGGAGAGTCTTCAATTTTGTGGAGATCATTTTGATCACCTCCCGCCCTGATCGCGCGATTAACCGTAGGCAGGGAGAAATCGCACGGGCAATAAATGCGGCGCCCTACAGATAACTTCCACAGGTCCGCCGGGGAGCGTATAAGGCCTTCATTTGAACCGGGCGGCACGCTACCCGCCGATGATTTATGCCTATACTCGATCAGGATCGGCTCGGGCAGCGCCGCCCCTCTCCCCCCTGGATAGAACGACGAAAGGCAATCATGAGCAACGTCCCCGAAGGCCTCTACTACACCGCCGAGCACGAGTGGGTCACCGAGCCCAATGCTGCCGGCATCGTCCGGGTGGGAATCACGGACTTCGCCCAGGACGCCCTGGGAGACGTGGTGTACGTCCAGATGCCCGAGGTCGGCACTTCGGTGACCGGTGCGGACGTTGTGGGGGAGGTCGAGTCGACGAAGAGTGTCAGCGATATCTACGCTCCCGTCACCGGTGAGGTTGTTTCACGCAATGAGGGGCTCGATGACGATCCCGCCCTCATCAACTCCGATCCCTACGGCGAGGGCTGGCTGATGGAGATCAAGGTTGAGAGTGCGTCGGTTGTCGAGGACCTGCTGAGTTCAACGGAATACTCGCAGCAGGTAGGCTAGACACACCGGCTCTGGCAGTACTTCACGGCCAACCGGCATTGTCCGGTTGGCCGCCTAATGTGGGAGGAAACACCAATGGTTGGCGACGACAGCGCAGCCGTAAACGAAGGAGGGCACCACATGGAGTCCCCGGAAACTACGACGATCGGCCTGCCTCCGCAGGCAGCCTTCGCGGAGGTTGAACGGCATCTCACCAAGGAGGAGCAGGCCTCGGTGGCAGCGCTGCCTGCAGGCTCCGCCCTCCTTGTGGCCCATTCAGGCCCCAACGCCGGAGCGCGGTTCCTCCTGGACGAGGATGTCACCAAGGCCGGGCGCCACCCCAACGCCGACATCTTCCTTGACGACGTCACCGTCTCCCGGCAGCACGCCGAGTTCCGCCGCACCCCCAACGGGTTCATGGTTGTCGACACCCGGAGCCTCAACGGCACCTACGTGAACAACGACCGCGTGGACAGCGTGGTGCTGCGCAGCGGTAACGAGGTCCAGATCGGCAAGTTCCGGCTCACCTTCTACGCCGCCCGCGCCACTCCGGCAGGCCAGACGCCCTCCCAGCCCGCGGCACAGGCCTGATCCGCTTCATGCCGACACCCCAGCCCAGCCGGCGCAGCGTCGGCATCGCCCCGGCCCACCCCAGCTCCGGAGTCCTCAACATCGGGGAAGTGCTGCGGGAGCTGGCGGCGGAGTTTCCGCAGGTCACGGCGTCCAAGATCCGGTTCCTTGAGGAAAAGGGACTGATCAGCCCGCAGCGCACCCGTGCCGGGTACCGCAAGTACGCTCCGACCGACGTCGAGCGCCTGCGGTTCGTCCTGGCCCTTCAGCGCGATCAGTACCTGCCGCTGAAGGTGATCAAGGACTACGTTGACGCCATCGACCGCGGTGAACGGCCCGAGTCGCTGCCCGGAGGGATGAGCCTGTCCCCGCGGATGGTCTCGGACCAGCTGGCCCGCGAGCTCAGCTCCCACGCCCGCAGGCTCACCGCGGAGACCCTCGCGGCCGAGGCCAAGGCCCCCCGCCGCCTGGTCGACGACCTGATCAGCTTCGGGCTGATCGCCCCGGTGGAGGGCCGGTTCGATGAGCATGCCCTGAAGGTCACCCAGGCCTGCGTCCAGCTCGAGAGCCACGGCATTGAACCCCGCCACCTGCGCCCCTTCCGGGCCGCGGCCGACCGCGAACTCGGACTGGTCGAACGCGTCGTCGCCCCGGTGGCCTCGCGGCGCGACGTGGCCTCGAAGGCCCGGGCAGCCGAGACCGCCCGCGAGATCAGCGAATTGTGCCTTAACCTTCACAGCGCCCTGGTTTACTCTCAGATAGCCAGAATGGACAGTTAGGCCGGCCATGATCGAAGTCGAAGTTGTCGGAGTTCGAATTGAGCTGCCCTCCAACCAGCCCCTCGTGCTGCTGAAGGAACTGGCGGGGGAGCGGCACATCCCCATCTGGATCGGGGCACCGGAGGCAAGTGCCATTGCGTTCGTCCAGCAGGGCATCGTCCCGCCCCGCCCCATGACCCACGACCTTCTCGTCAGCGTTGTCGCCGCCGCGGGACGCGCCATCACCGAGGTCCGGATCGTCGCTGTGCAGGACACCGTCTTCCACGCGGAACTCGTCCTCGACGACGGTACTCGGGTCAGCTCCCGTGCCTCCGACGCCCTGGCCGTCGCCCTGCGCGTCCCCTGCAGCATCTACTGCGCGGAGCAGGTCCTCGACGCCGCAGGCGTCGAGATCGCCGACCCCGAGGCCGACGACGAGGAAGCCGGCGACCAGGAAACGGCCGAGAAGGAACTCAAGCAGTTCCGCGAATTCCTCGCCGACGTCGAGCCCGAGGATTTCGAGCCCTGACCGCCCGACACGCAAATCTTCGAGGCCAGCATCTTTGACCTTGTGTCCGGGGGGATCTAACGTCAAAGCATACGGTTCCCATTGCAACGGAGAGGAACTCGGGGCACACTGTAACAGAGCCCTGAGATCCGGCCTCCAGAGGCTACTTCCCCGGGAACCCAATGAGGAGGCACGCGTGAGTCCGAAGGGTGACGCCGGCAAGCTGAAGAGCCCGGCCGCGGCGGGCACTGGCATACCCGCCAGCGCCCAGGGCTTACTGTTCACCGAAGACCTCCCCGTCCTTGACGAGGACGCCGGCTACCGCGGCCCCACGGCCTGCAAGGCCGCCGGAATCACCTACCGCCAGCTCGACTACTGGGCCCGCACCGGACTCGTCGAACCGGCCGTCCGCGGAGCGTCAGGATCCGGCACGCAGCGGCTCTACGGTTTCCGCGACATTCTCGTCCTCAAGGTCGTCAAGCGGCTCCTCGACACCGGCGTTTCACTCCAGCAGATCCGCACCGCCGTCGAACACCTGCGCGAACGCGGCGTTGAGGACCTCGCCCAGATCACGCTCATGAGCGACGGCGCCAGCGTCTACGAGTGCACCTCCGCCGACGAGGTCATCGACCTGGTCCAGGGCGGGCAGGGCGTCTTCGGCATCGCCGTCGGCCGGGTATGGCGTGAGGTCGAAGGAAGCCTCGCCGCGCTCCCGAGCGAACACGCGGCCGACCAGGATTTCCCTGACGACGAGCTCAGCAAGCGCCGCACGGCCCGCCGGATCGGCTAGCGCCCGGCCCTCCTCGGGGTCTTGCACGAACCTCCCGGCCTTCGCCGGGTTACCTCCTTTATGATTTGGCCCGCGCATCGGTGGGCCCGCATCGGCAGCAGCTTCTTCTCCTCCCGGCCCGCATCGGGCAGCAGGCATCGCACGGTTCAGGGGAGTTCGGCGGGCTCGGCCGGTAGGCGGACAGTTGCACCGCAGATTGTCCGGCGCATTGCCGGACGCCGTCATCCGCAGGCGTCAACCCATCGCCTGCCGCAGTCCTTGCGGCGGCTGGGACGTGCCGACCCACGGACCCCGCGGCCCGTTCGGGGCTGGTCAGCGGCGGGCGACGCGGCTGCGCAGGCGGCCGGCGCCCACCAGGGAGCGCAGCAGTTCGTCGAAGTACTCCGAGGCCTGTCGGGCCGATTCGCCGGGCCAGTGATGGACCGCGTGCGCGGCGCCCTGGATCTGCTGCCAGTTGGCCTGTTCTGCAATCGTGGGGCTGAGCAGCAGTTCATTGAACATCTGCTTCATTTCCGCCAGACGGAAGGTGTGCTCGTTCGAGGAGGAACGCACGCGGTTCGCCACGATCCCGGCGGTCTGCAGGCCCGGTGCGTATTCGGCCTTGAACAGTTCGATCGCGCGCATCGTGCGTTCGGTGCCGGCCACCGAGAACAGTCCCGGCTCGGCCACCAGCAGCACCCTGTTGCTCGCCGTCCAGGCCATCCGGGTGAGTCCGTTGAGCGAGGGCGGGCAGTCGATGAGGACCAGGCCGTAGCCGGTCACCCGGGAGAGCAGCGTCGAGAGGCGGCGAAGGTCGCGGCGCCCAAGGTCCGGGCGGTCGTAGATGCCCGAGAAGGCCGAGCCCATGGCGACGTCGAGGACCGGCTTCGCGCCGGAACCGGCGAGGTTCTGCTCGATCGCCGTCTCGACCCAGCCACTGGGGACGGTGTTGGCCGCGAGGTCGGCGCGGCGGGCGTTCTTCAGGAGCCGGCCGATGTCCAGCTGCCCACCGGCGCGGACGCCGAGGCCCGTCGTCGCATCGGCATGCGGGTCAAGGTCGACCACGAGGGTCGGGATGCCAGCTGCGAGTGCCGCCGATGCCAGCCCCAGGGTCACGGAGGTTTTCCCCACGCCGCCTTTGAGGCTGCTGATACTCACTACTTGCACTGGTTGGACCTCTACCTTAAATCGCGGGAATTCCGGCTGCGGGCACGGCGGCACTGATGCGCTTCCCTATTGTATGGTCCCGCGGGAGGTAATCCCGTGCGGCATGCCGCACGGCGTCCCACGGCCAGTATTCGGACGTAATTTGAGCGGGCGTGGTCAACCGACTGTAGGCTCGTGCTGAAACCACGCAATCCTTCACCGCACGGCGTACCACCGAATTATCGGCACATTCCCCAGCATATTCACCGTAAATAAGCAGGAGCGGCATGTTCTCCAAGATTCTTGTAGCAAACCGCGGCGAAATCGCCATTCGGGCCTTCCGGGCAGGGCATGAGGCGGGAGCCAAGACCGTCGCCGTGTTCCCGTACGAGGACCGCAACTCCATCCACCGGCAGAAGGCCGATGAGGCCTACCTGATCGGAGAGCAGGGCCACCCGGTGCGCGCCTACCTCGACGTCGCCGAGGTGGTCCGCGTCGCGAAGGAATCCGGATGCGACGCCATCTACCCCGGCTACGGTTTCCTCTCCGAGAACCCGGACCTCGCGCGGGCCGCAGCCGAGGCGGGCATCACCTTCGTCGGGCCGCCCGCCGACGTGCTCGAACTCGCGGGCAATAAGGTCAAGGCCCTCGACGCCGCCCGGGAGGCAGGCATCCCGGTCCTGAAGTCCTCCAGGCCGAGCGCGGACCTCGAGGAGCTGATCGCGGCGGCGGACGAGATCGGCTTCCCGGTGTTCGCCAAGGCCGTCGCCGGCGGCGGCGGACGCGGGATGCGGCGGGTTGACACCCGCGAGGCCCTCCCGGGAGCGCTTGAGGCGGCGATGCGCGAGGCCGAATCGGCCTTCGGTGATCCGACGATGTTCCTCGAGCAGGCCGTGCTGCGCCCCCGCCACATTGAGGTGCAGATCCTGGCGGACGCCGAGGGCAACGTGATGCACCTCTTCGAGCGCGATTGCTCGCTGCAGCGCCGCCACCAGAAGGTCATCGAGATCGCACCGGCGCCGAACCTCGACGACTCCATCCGCCAGGCGCTGTACCGCGACGCCGTCGCCTTCGCCAAGGCCCTGAAGTACGTCAATGCCGGCACGGTCGAATTCCTCGTCGACACCGTGGGTGAGCGCGCCGGCCAGCACGTGTTCATCGAGATGAACCCCCGCATCCAGGTCGAGCACACCGTGACCGAGGAGGTCACCGACGTCGACCTCGTCCAGTCCCAGCTGCGGATCGCGGCGGGGGAGACCCTGGCCGACCTCGGCCTGAGCCAGGAGACGGTCCAGCTCCGCGGGGCCGCGCTGCAGAGCCGGATCACCACCGAGGATCCGGCCAACGGGTTCCGCCCCGACGTCGGAAGGATCACCGCCTACCGTTCGGCCGGCGGAGCCGGGGTGCGCCTCGACGGCGGCACGGTGTACGCGGGCGCCGAGATCAGCCCGCATTTCGACTCCATGCTCGTGAAGCTGACCTGCCGGGGCAGGGACTACCCCACGGCGGTCACCCGTGCCCGCCGGGCGCTGGCGGAGTTCCGGGTGCGCGGGGTCTCAACGAACATCTCCTTCCTGCAGGCCGTGCTCGACGACCCGGACTTCATCGCCGGGAACGTCGCCACCTCCTTCATCGACGAACGCCCCGAGCTGCTCACCGCGAGGGTCCCTGCGGACCGGGGGACCAAGCTGCTGACCTGGCTGGCCGACGTCACGGTCAACAAACCCAACGGAGAGCGCCCGGCCCACCTCGACCCGCGGGAGAAACTGCCTGCGCTGACCGAGGGCGGGCAGGACCTGCCGTCCGGGTCCCGCCAGCTGCTGCAGGAGCTCGGCCCGGAGGGATTCGCCGCACGGCTGCGCGCCCAGGAAGCCGTTGCCGTCACCGACACCACCTTCCGGGACGCCCACCAGTCCCTGCTGGCCACCCGGGTGCGCACCCGCGACCTCGCGGCGGCCGGCGGGTCGGTCTCGCGCCTGACTCCGCAGCTGCTGTCGGTTGAGGCCTGGGGCGGTGCCACCTACGACGTCGGCCTGCGCTTCCTCGGGGAGGACCCGTGGGACCGGCTCGATACGCTGCGGCGGGAGATTCCGAACATCTGCCTGCAGATGCTCCTGCGCGGGCGCAACACCGTCGGCTACACCCCGTACCCGGAGGCCGTCACCGAGGCCTTCGTGAAGGAGGCCGCCGCCTCGGGCATCGACATCTTCCGGATCTTCGACGCGCTCAACGACGTGTCCCAGATGGAACCGGCAATCCGCGCCGTCCGGGCCACCGGCACCGCCGTGGCGGAGGTCGCCCTGTGCTACACCGCGGACATGCTCGACCCGAAGGAAACCCTCTACACCCTCGACTACTACCTGGGTCTGGCCGAGCGGATGGTCGCCGCAGGCGCGCACATCCTCGCCATCAAGGACATGGCGGGGCTGCTCCGTCCCGCCGCGGCCGCGAAGCTCGTGACCGCCCTTCGGGAGCGTTTCGACCTGCCGGTCCACCTCCACACCCACGACACCGCCGGCGGGCAGCTCGCGACGCTCCTTGCCGCCGTCGACGCCGGGGTGGACGCCGTCGACACCGCCAGCGCCCCGCTGGCCGGCACCACCAGCCAGCCCTCAGCGTCGGCCCTCGTGGCAGCGCTTGCCCACACTCCGCGGGATACGGGGATCGACCTCGACGCGGTCAGCTCCCTGGAACCCTACTGGGAGGCCGTGCGGCGGACATACTCGCCGTTCGAGTCCGGGCTGCCGGGCCCGACCGGCCGGGTGTACCGCCACGAAATCCCGGGCGGACAGCTGTCGAACCTCAAGCAGCAGGCCATCGCCCTGGGGCTCGGCGAACGGTTCGAGGCGATCGAGGACATGTACACCGCGGCGGACCGGATCCTCGGCCGGCTGGTCAAGGTCACTCCGTCCTCCAAGGTGGTCGGCGACCTGGCGCTCCAGCTGGTCGGCGCGAACGCCGATCCGGCCGACTTCCAGGAGAACCCGCAGAACTACGACATCCCCGACTCGGTGATCGGGTTCCTCAACGGCGAACTCGGCGACCCGCCGGGCGGCTGGCCGGAACCGTTCCGTTCCAAGGCGCTTCAGGGGCGGGCCGTGAAACCGCGCATCGTTGACCTGGAGTCCGCCGACGAGCAGGCTCTGGCCGGGGGTTCCGCCCAGCGGCGGACCACGCTGAACCGCCTGCTGTTCCCGGGGCCGGCCGCGGACTTCGCCCGGACGCGGGAGACCTACGGCGACGTCTCGGTGCTGAATACCGCCGACTACCTGTATGGCCTGCAGCAGGGTGGCGAGCACGTCATCGAACTCGAGAAGGGCGTGAGGCTGATCGCGACCCTTGAGGCCGTCTCGGACGCCGACGAGAAGGGACTGCGCACGGTGATGTGCACCCTCAACGGCCAGATGCGGCCCGTTTCGGTGCGCGACCGCAGCGTCACGAGCGACGTCAAGGCCGCGGAGAAGGCCGACCCGTCCAATGCGGGCCATATCGCGGCACCCTTCGCGGGCGCCGTCACGGTGACCGTCGCGGAGGGCGCCACGGTGAGCGCCGGCGACACCGTCGCCACCATCGAGGCGATGAAGATGGAAGCGAACATCACCACCCCGACGGCCGGCACCGTGCAGCGCATCACTGCCAATGGCGCCCAGCAGGTCCAGGGCGGCGACCTGCTCGTCGTCATCAGCCCGGCCTGAGCCTTCAGCCTCGGGACCGGGATGGAGTCGATCCCGGTCCGGAGGCGCTGCGCTAGAGTTCATCGTTGATGCCCCGCACCGTCCGGCGCGCCCGGCCCGTACCCAACCCCGTGAGGAACCATGGTCTCGAAATCCCCCTCAAGTCCCACTCAACCCGACCCGGAACAACCGGAAGCCGCGGCCGAGCCGGGGCAGGGCGCAGGGGAGGCGACGGGATCCGGGACGGCTGCCCGGGGGGCCACCGGTCCGGCCCCGACCGGCAGGACCGAGGCGGGGGCCTCGGATGCGGCGAAGGCCTCGGACAGGGTGACGGCTCCCGCTGCGGAGTCTTCGGCAGGCGCGGACGCCGCCGGCGGGGAGCCCGCCGCCGGCGCTGTGCCGTCCACCGACGTGCCTTCCACTGACGAGGCCCCTGCTGGCGAGGCCCCTGCCTCGAGCCAGAACCCCGCCGCCGTCGGAGCGCCCTCCCCGGGCGGCGCCCCGGGCGCGCCGCCGCAGTCCTCGGCCGCGGGCCTGTGGAACGGCGGAGTGCAGGTCGGCCCGGTTCCGATCATCCAGGCACCGCTGCCGCCCACGCTCATTCCGGAGATCGGAGCCACCTCCGCACCGAACCTCCTCTCCATTCCGGTGCCCGCCGGGCCCACCGGGTGGCGCCCGAGCGGATCCGCCGCGCCTGCCGCGGGGGAGCCGGCTGGAAGCACCGAGCCCACCGGGTGGCGCCCGAGCGGATCCGCCGAGCCTTCCGCGGAGGAGCCGGCCGGCGGTACCGTTCCCGGGACCGGAGATTCCGCAGCCGAGGAGCCGCCCAGCGCCCGCCGGGTGCGCGAAACCGGGCCGGAACCGGCGTCCGCGCTGACCGCCGACCGCCTGTTGACCGGGACCGAGCGGCCGCCCTCCGGCGGCTGGCGGCGCCTGCTCTACTCCGCGACGCTGGGCTATGTGAACCTTGGCGACTCCGACGCGGTGCGGATCCGCAGGGCGACCGAACATCGGATCGCCGTCCGCCTCGGCGGGCACACCCGATATGTGCCGGTCCTCTCCCGGAAGGGCGGCGTGGGCAAGACCACCGTCACCACGCTCCTCGGCATGGCGCTCGCCGACATGCGCGAGGACCGCATCATCGCGATGGACGCCAACCCCGACCGGGGAACGCTGTCCGACCGTTCCCCGGGACGCGCCGATTTTACCGCCCGCCAGCTGGTGCAGAACCGGTTCATGGTCGACTCCTTCGCTCAGCTGGCCCACTACGTCACCCGCGACGGCTCCCGGCTGCACGTCCTGGCCTCGGACACCGACCCCGCGGTGGCGCAGGCCTTCGACGATGCCGACTACCGCGCCGTCACCGACATCCTCAGCCGGTACTACTCCATCGTGCTCACCGATTCCGGCACGGGCATGGTGCACTCGGTGATGAAGGGAACCCTTGAGAAGGCGGACACCGTGGTGCTCGTCTCCGGCGGAAGCGTCGACGAGGCGAGGCTTGCCTCGGAAACCCTGTCCTGGCTCGAGGCCCACGGCCGGCACGACCTGGTGGCCAAGGCGATCGTTGTCATCAACCTGTCCTCGGGCAACGGCACCCAGGTCAGGGTCGGGGAGATCGAGGAGCACTTCCTCTCCCGGGTCGGCACGGTGGTGCGCATCCCGTACGACCGGCACCTGGCCGAGGGCTCACGCATCGACCTGGCGAAGCTGCAGCCGGCCACGCGCAACGCGGTGATCGAGCTGGCCGCGCTCGTCGTCGACGAACTGCACGACTGAGGCCTGCCGCCGCGCCGGATAACGACGAACGCACCCGGAAACGACGAACGCACCCGATATTTCGGGTGCGTTCGTCGTTTTGAGGTGGGCCGGTCGTTTTCGACGCGCCGGGCCCCCTATACGCGGGGGGTGGCGTAGATTCCCTCGACGATGTCGGAGTAGTCGGTGAGGACCTGGGCGCGCTTGATCTTCAGGGACGGCGTGAGGTGGCCGCTGGTCTCCGTGAAGTCGGAGGGGACGATCCGGAACACCTTGATCGCCTCGGCCTGGGAGACCGTCTTGTTCGCCTCGTCGACGATGGTCTGGATCTCGGCCAGCACCGCCGGGTGGCTGACGGCCTCCTCCATGGTGGTGCCGGCCGGCAGCTGGTGGCGCTCGAGCCAGCCCGGCAGGGCCTCCTCGTCGAGGGTGATCAGGGCCGAGATGAACGGACGCTGGTCGCCGACCACCACGCACTGCGACACGATGGCGTTGGCGCGGATGGTGTCCTCAAGCATCGCGGGCACCACGTTCTTGCCGCCGGCGGTGACGATGATTTCCTTCTTGCGGCCCGTGATGCGCAGGTACCCGTCGGCGTCGAGCTCGCCGATGTCACCGGTGCGGAACCAGCCGTCGACGAAGTTTTCTTCAGTGAGGTCCGGCCGGTTGAAGTAGCCCCGGAGCACCGCGACGCCCTTCGCGAGGATCTCGCCGTCGTCGGCGATCTTGACGGCGTTGCCCGGCAGCGGGGCGCCGACCGTGCCGATCTTGACCTTGCGCGGGGTGTTCACCGTGAGCGGCGCCGTGGTCTCGGTGAGCCCGTAGCCCTCGAGGACCAGCAGGCCGATGCCGTGGAAGAAGTGGCCCAGCCGGTCGCCCAGCGGCGCTCCGCCCGACACCGCGTACTCGACCTTTCCGCCCATGGCGGCACGGATCTTGCGGTAGAGCAGCCGGTCGAACAGGGCGTGCTTGGCGCGCAGGGCCAGCGGGACCTTCCCGGCCTGGTCGGCCTTCGACCAGGCGATGGCGACGTCGGCGCCGGCGTGGAAGATCTTGCCCTTGCCGCCGTCCTCGGCCTTGAGCATCGAGTTGTTGTACACCTTCTCGAAGACCCGGGGAACGGCCAGGATGAAGCTCGGCTGGTAGCTCTGCAGGTCAGGCAGCAGGTTCTTGACGTCCGCGGTGTGGGCGACCGTCGCTCCGGCGGCGACGCACAGCACCGAGATGAACCGGGCGAAGACATGCGCGAGCGGCAGGAACATGATGGTGCGCGCACCCTCGTGGGCGACCTCGGACAGTGCCGCGGCAGCGTTTTCGGAGAGCTCGACGAAGTTGGCGTGGGTGAGCTCGCACCCCTTGGGGCGCCCCGTGGTGCCGGAGGTGTAGATGATTGTGGCGATGTCGTCGAGGTTCGCCAGCGACCGGCGGTCCGCGAGGGTCGAGTCCTCGATCAGGGTCCCCGCGGTCCGGAGGGTTTCGAGTCCGTTGCCGTCGAACTGCCACACGTGGGTCAGGGCGGATGCGCTCTCGCCGGCCGCGGCTTCACGGACGACGTTCTCGTGCCGGGCCGACTCGACGAAGGCCGCCACGGCGCCGGAGTCGGTGAGGATCCATGCGACCTGCGCCGGTGAGGAGGTTTCGTAGACGGGAACCGGGACGGCGCCGGCGAACCAGATGGCGAAGTCGGCGAGGGCCCACTCGTAGCGGGTGCGGGCCATGATCGCCACCCGGTCGCCCGGGTTGACGTTCGAGGCGATCAGGCCCTTGGCGACTGCCTCGACCTGCTCGCGGAACTCGGTGGCGCGAATGTCCCGCCACTGGCCTGCTGCGTCCTGGACGGAGAACAGGGCCGGGTTTGACGCCTTTTCCGCCTGCCGCACCACGAGGTCGGTAGTGTTGCTGTTGCGGGGGACGTCCACTAGGACGGGAACGCTGATTTCGCGCACAATAGCTCCTTTGATATCGCCGACGACTACAGGCATTTTCATAGACTATAGGGTGCCGCAGCCCTCGTTACTGTCCAGTAATGTACGATTTGATAACGGTGGAGGAAAATGCGCACCGGCTCCCGCCGCAGGATCCTGGAGGAGGACGAG
>NZ_CADCTE010000155.1 GCF_902805515.1 uncultured Arthrobacter sp.
TCCGTGCTCCCGCGCGGTCGTAGATGACGACGCGCGAGTCCGCGCCGATGCCGAGTCGCTGCAGCGACTCCGTGAGCTGCTCGAGCGGTGGGCGGGCGAAGCGTCCCACCGGTGCGGAGAAGTCGCGGAGCAGGTCGGCGTACTGCGCGCGCGGGAGATGCTCGTCCTGGTGCGTTGCCAAGCCGTCGACCGTCGTCCACCCTGCACCTGCGTCGTCCGGCGGCCGCAGGGTGATCGTCGCGTCGACGATGCGCAGGTTCTCGTCGTCGAGCTGGCTGTCGAGCCAAGCCGTGGAGACGATCGGCGGTACGGACGGACTCTCGGTCATGTCGCAATCGTAGGAGCTCGTGGGGTCTGAACAGCGCGGACGCCGGCCGGAGCCCCTTCCCCTTCTAGGGCGCGACCATGGATGGTGAGCACTGTGTGGGCACGAACGCGCCTGAGCAGGATGCCGCGGGTCGGCCGCCGCTACCGCTCCCGACCGTTGCGCCGGCTAACCCAGGTGAGGCTGTCCGGTGGAGGCAGTCACACCGCCGTCGACGGCGAGCACGGCACCTGTGATGTTGCGTGCGCTCTCGCTGGCCAGGAAGAGCACGGCCGGCGAGGTGTCCTCCGGTTGCCCCACCTTTCCCAAAGCGGTGCGATTGGTGAAGGCCGCGACCACGGCGCCGTCCGCGAGCATGCCCGCTGTGAGATCGGTGGCGGTGAGGGACGGGGCGACGGCGTTCAGACGCACGCCCCGACCACCCCAGTCCAAGGCCAGCGACCGCACGAAGTTGGTCACAGCCGCCTTGGTCGCGGCGTAGGCGGCCTGCCCCCAGTCGCCCCGTAGGCCCGAAACGGAGGAGATCGCCACCAGCGAGCCGCCCGAGCGCTCCAGATGCGGCAGCGCGGCCTTGGCAAGGTGGAAGAAGGCATCCACGTTGGTGGCGCGCATGGCCGCCCAAGCATCATCGTCGAGCTCGGTGACATCTCCGGCCTCGTACGCGGCGGCATTGCTGACGACCACGTCCAGGCGCCCGAAGCGGGCCACCACGTCATCGACGAGGCCGCGCACCGCCGCCGGATCGGTGAGGTCTGCGGCGAACCCCGCACTCGTGTCCGCCGGGCGACCGCTCAGCACCTCGGCAAGCTTGTCCGATCGCCGGCCGGAGACCGCGACGGTGGCGCCCGCATCCAGGAAGGCGCCCACGATGCTGCGTCCGATGGCCGACCCGCCTCCTCCGGTGACCAGCACGACAGACCCGGTGAAGTCGAAAACTGCTGTGGCCATGTAGGCGGTCCTCCAGAGTGTCCAGGTGCAGCTGGTCGATCGGCACCGTGTCACGGTCACCCGCGGAGCAACACCTGCATCTGCACCCAGTCACGCCCGGAAGCAGGACGGTGGGGTAGGACCTCGCACGCAGGTGCGGCCGGCTCGCCCGGGTGTCTGGTCGCCTCGGGTGTTCGCGGGCAGGTCGAAGACCGCCTACGAAGCCATTCTGACCGACTGCATCGCCACTCGAACGGTGGCGCGCATCGGCTCGGTGGCGGAACGCGCCGCGTCGAGAACGTACAGGCCCTCGAGCACCGACAAGAAGAAGTCGGCGAGGTCGTCGGTGGAGAAGTGAGCAGGAATCTCGTTCTTGTCCTGCGCCGAACTCAGTGCGGTCAACAGATACCCCCGCGCGCGCATCAGCTGAGCCTGCACGATGCCGGCGGTGATGGGGTCCTCCGCCATTCGTTCGGTGATGGCGCGGGTCAACAGGCAACCGCAGGGGCGGTCGACCGGCGGATCGATGACGTCGTTCAGCACCTGCTCGACGCGGACGAGCCCCGGCCGGGACTCGTCTTCGAGAACGGCGCCCAGATATGCCGTCATGTTCTCGCAGTAGCGCTCGAGGGCGCGATGCCAGAGCGCGTCCTTGTCGCCGAACGTCGCGTACAAGGAGCCACGGCTGATGCCCAGGTTGTCCACGATGGACTGCACGCCCGTCGCCTCGAAACCGTTGGCCCAGAACAACAGCATGGCGTCGTCGATCTTGGCCGTCGGGTCGAAGGCCTTGGCTCTGGACACGTACCCAGGGTACCCGCGCGCATCCTGTGCGAGCCGGACCCGCGGCGGATCTGGAACGATCGGTCGCCAGCCGCTAGCATCTGGACCGACCGTTCCAACACGAGTCGACGACCCAGCGAAGGATCCAACGATGCGCGCAGTGGTGTTCCGTGAATTCGGCAGCGATGAGCTCGTCGGCGTCGCCGACGTGCCCACCCCCGAGCCCGGCGAACAGGAGGTTCGTATCCGCGTCGCCGCAGCGACGGTCAACCGGACCGACATCAACGCACGAGCGGGGCTGTACGGCCTGCCGATTCCTGACTCGCCCGGGTACGGCCTCGGGATGGACGTGAGCGGAGAGATCGACGCGATCGGCGCGGGCGTGGACCGGCTGTCGGTCGGGGACCGTGTGGTCGGCTTCTGCATGGCGCCCCAGCAGCGGGGAGGGCAAGCCGCGTTCGTCGTCCTCCCGGTCGAGGCCGTCGCCCCGGCTCCGCGCGGTACCGACCTCGTGCAGGCGGCCACGCTGCCGCTCAACGGCTTGACCAGCCTGCAGGTCCTCGCCGCCGTCCAGCCCGCCTCGGGTGGCACCGTCGTGGTGACCGGAGCAGCCGGCGGGCTGGGCATGATGGTCGTGCAGTTGGCGCACAACGCGGGCCACCGCGTCGTGGCATGGGTGCGGAGCAAGGACGACGCGGCGTTCCTGACGTCCCTCGGCGCCGACCAGGTGGTCACCGAGGTGGGGGAGTTGACCGAGCGGAGCGCGGACGCTGTCATCGACACCGCGATGCTCGGGCAGGAGACGGTCAGGCTGATCCGGGACGGGGGAGCCTTCATCACCGTACGAGGGATCGAGCCGGAACTGGAGCGCGGTATCCGTCAGGTGACCGTGTGGGTGCAGAACGATGAGGAGCAGCTCGCCGAGCTGGTCTCCGCTGTGGAGTCGGGCGCGGTGACCTTGCCCGGGGTGACCACGATGCCTCTCGAGGAGGTCGCCTCGGCTCACCGCGTGTTCGAGGCGGGCGGCGTCCGCGACCGCCTCGTGCTGATCCCCTGAGTGCTCGCGGGTACGCCGGTCGGCAGCAGCCGACCGGCGTACCTCCGCTGCGACTCAGCGGGCGACCATTCCAGCCGACACGTCGATGTCGGCGCCCGTGAGTCCGGGCATGTTCAGGACGGCGAGCACGGCCCGCGCGACCTCGTCCTCGGTGACCATGCGCCGCAGTGCCGACCGTCCGACGAACTCCTCCTCGGCCTGCGCTGCCGTCTGCCCGGTCCGCGCCGCCTCCGCAGCGAAGTTCCGAGCCATGCGCGGTCCGGAGACCGGACCGGGGGACACCGTGTTCACGCAGATGCCGAACGGCCCCGTCTCGTGTGCCAGCGTCGAGGTGAGGCCGATGACGGCCATCTTGGACGCCGTGTACGGCGTGCGCCGTGCCAGTGGCCGCTTCCCGCTCACGGAGGCGATGTTGACGACGTCGCCGGACCTGCGGTCGATCATCGGTGGGAGGAAGGCCCGGCACATCAGGTAGACGCCGCGGACGTTGACCGCGAAGACGTCGTCCCACTCGGCCGGTTCGACCTCCCACAGGGCCGCCACGGGCCCGGCGATGCCCGCATTGTTGACCAGGATCGAGATGTCCTCGTCGGCCAGGGAAGCGGCCAGCGCGGCAACCGACGACGGGGACGCCGTGTCGACGGTCGCGACGGTCGCGGCGGCACCGATCTCCCCAGCCACCGCCGCCAGCTTGTCCCGCTGCCGGCCGGTCAGGAGCACGCGGGCCCCCCGCGCGGCCAGGGCGAGGGCGATCGCCCGGCCCAGACCGTTTCCCGCGCCGGTGACCAGCGCGGTGCGTCCGGCCACGAGCTCGCCGGACGCACCGTCGGGCGAGGTGCCCGTCACAGGCTTCGGGGGGCCCAGGTGAGCGGCGCGCCGGCGTACTTGTGGGCGCGCACGTCACCGGAACGGGCATGGCCCTCGAAGAGCTCGACCCGCGCCGCCCGGCCGCACAGCTCGCCGAGAGCCGCGCTGGCCGCCTGGTCGGTGACTTCCTGGTACGTGACGGTCTTGAGGTACTTGCCCACCCACAGGCCGCCTGTGTAGTTGGCGGCGCCACGCGTCGGAAGGGTGTGGTTGGTGCCGATCACCTTGTCACCGTAGGAAACACAGGTGCCCTCGCCGAGGAAGAGGGCGCCGTAGTTGCGCATCTTCTCGAGTGCCTCACGAGGCTTCGCTGTGAGCACCTGGACGTGCTCGGAGGCGTACCGGTCGGCAAGCGCGTACGCCTCGTCGACGTCGCCGACGACCACGACCTCACCATGGTCGCGCCAGGCCGGCCCCGCCATGTCGGCGGTGGGCATGTCGACCAGGATCTCCTCGATGAGGGCGATCACGCGGCGGCCGAGGGACTCCGAGGTGGTGATCAGGACCGCGGGGGAGTCGGGCCCGTGCTCGGCCTGGCTGAGCAGATCGACGGCGACGACGAAGGGGTCGGCCTCGGCGTCGGCGATCACCAGGATCTCAGTAGGGCCGGCGAACAGGTCGATGCCGACCTCGCCGAAGAGCTGACGCTTGGCCTCGGCCACGAAGGCGTTCCCCGGTCCGACGAGCAGGTCGACCTTGCCGATCGTCTCGGTACCGATGGCCATGGCCGCGACGGCCTGCGTGCCGCCGAGGAGGAGGATCTCGTCGGCGCCGGCCAGGTGGAGGGCGGCGATGGTCGCGGCCGGAATCTCCCCCCTGATGGGCGGGGTGCACGCGGTGACCCGGGAGACGCCCGCCACCTTCGCCGTGACGACGGTCATGTGCGCCGACGCGACGAGCGGGTAGCGACCACCCGGCACGTAGGCCCCGACGGCGGCCACGGGGATGTTCTTCTGGCCCAGGTGAACCCCTGGTTCGGTCTCCACCTCGAAGTCGTGCAGTGAGTCGCGCTGGTGCTGGGCGAAGTTCCGCACCCTCTCCTGAACCGTGACGATGTCGGCGATGGCCTGGTGCGGCACCGTGGCGATGATCTTCTCGATCTCGTCGGCCTCCAGACGGAAATTGGACGGCGACCATCCATCGAATCGCTCCGAGTACTCCCGGACGGCGGCGTCGCCGCGCTCCCGGATCGCGGCGATGACGTCGACGACGGTCGCGCGAACATCCAGTTGACGGGCAGCGTCCCCCGTGGACGCGGGTGCGGACTTCAAGGTCTGGCTCATGGCGGGTCTCCTTCGGGATGGAGGCCCAGGCTTTTGTGTATACGTATACCTGTCAACATCGACGTTGCTCGCTTGCGGCATCGTGCCGTCGCGTCGTGGCAAAGGAGGGTTCATGCCTCGGAAGGTGACCAGCTTCGACGTCGCGCGGCTGGCCGGGGTGTCGCAGCCCACCGTCTCCCGGGCGCTGCGGAACCTGCCCGGCACGTCCCCGGGGACCCGGGAGCGAGTGCTGGAGGCCGCGCGCGAACTCGCCTACGTGACGAGCGACCGGGGTCGCTCGCTGTCGATGCGCAGCACTCAGCGGATCGCCATCGTGTCCGAAGAGCTAACGAACCCCTACTACCCCGAACTGGTCGAACCGCTCCGTCGCGAGCTCGCGCACCGGGGATACCGGACGGTTCTGGTGGCAGATCACGCTGACGGGAACCCCGTGGGCCTGGACGCGTTGACCGACGGGTCCTACGACGGGGTCATCCTCACCACGACGCGGAGGCGCTCGCCCCTGCCCCGCGATCTGACTGAGCGCGGCGTGCCGCACGTGCTGGCCAACCGTCTCCTGGACCAGCCCGAGGCGTCCTGCTGCGGAATCGACAACGCCGCCGGCGCCCGGCAGGTCAGCGATCTGCTGGCCGCTCTCGGGCACGAGCGCATCGGGGTGATCCAGGGGCCGGTGGACACCTCGACCGGCAAGGAGCGGGCCGAGGGCCTGGCCGCCGGCTTGCGAGGCCGTGGCATCGGCGTGCGGCGGGAGCTGACTCGCCAGGCGCCGTACACGCACGACGCCGGTCGTGCGGCCGCGCATGAGTTGCTGCGTCTGGGCAGGCCGCCGACCGCCATCGTGTGCGGCAACGACGTCGTGGCCCTGGGCGTGCTCTCGGCTGCCCGCGAGCGCGGGATCTCGGTGCCGGTCGACCTCACCGTGATCGGGTTCGACGACATCCCGATGGCCGGCTGGCCGCTGGTCGCGCTGACGACCGTGCATTGCGACCTGCAGGCACTCGCCCGGATGACGGTCGAGCTGCTCATGGACCGGCTGGAGAACCCGGACCGGGCGCCGGTCGAGCGGCGGATCAGGCCATCGCTGGTGCTGCGGGGGACGCACGCAGCGGTCCGCGGTGACGGGCGGGTCCCACCGCCCGCCGCTGTGAGCTGACCACCGGTACGGATCGGGCCGGCCATGGACGACGTGCGCCATCGATCGCTGACTGTCCGTGGCCGGAAGGCCGCGCGCTAGCCGGCGGTCCACGCCCCGCGCCTCAAGTACCTGCATTTGCATCTGTCGAGGGCTCACTCCCCGCCCTACGTTTTCCCAACGTTCCGGTGATGTGCGTCACCGCCACTCACGGGACCTTCTGTCGGCGTCGGCAAGGAGATGAGTCGCGTGAGGTCGTTCTCCTTTCCATTGTCCTGGTCGCCTGCTGATCGGTGCACCGGGAACGGCCGGACGCTGTCGGGAAGGCGTTTCGATAACGGATCGATGCAGAGGGAGGTGTTGTTCTGATGGATGAGATGAATGCCGATGTGGCAGTCATCGGCGCCGGCGCCGCCGGATCTGCAATCGCCGGGGAAGTCCTGCGAGCCGGGCTCTCGGTGGTCCTTGTCGAAGCCGGACCACACACCACCCCGGGACGATTCGGTCGCCATCTCCGCAATGACGGTCCGGGGGACGACGGTCTCCAGGCGTTCGGTCAGGTGATGCGGACGAACCTCAGCCACCATGGACGCTCGACCGGAGACCACGGTGACATCGAAGGGTTCCGCGTCTCCCACGGGCCGGGCGGTGGGATGGCCCTCTGGTTCAACAACTGCCCGGAGCCGGAGGCGAGCGAGCGCAACCGCGCCGTTCCCGCGGAGCAGTGGCTGCACCTGCTGGAACGTGCCCGCACTGCCTTGTCGGTCGGCGTCCAGCCATCGGTACGAGGCGAGCGGCTCGAGCGGCGGATCGCTGGACTCCTGCCCGCAGGCCCCGCCGACCGTGGCGTGCAGCCCATGCCGACGGCCGCAGTGGGCACCGGCGCGGACCGGCGCTTCGTCGGCGCTGACGACCTGCTGCTGGGCGAATCAGCTGATCTGCCGGCACACGCCAGCGTGCTCAGTGGCCACGTGGCTCGTCGCGTCGTGCTGGCATTCGGCCGGGTGATCGGCATCGAGGTGCACCCGGCCGGCGGGGGAGTCGCCCGGATGGTCCGGGCCGAGAAGTACGTGGTCTGCGCGGGCGCCGTGGGAACACCTCAGCTGTTGCAGGCCTCCGGGTTGGCGAACGAGGCGCTCGGGTCCTATCTGATGGATCACCCGATGTTGATGACCCGAGTCGCCCTCAGCTCCGAGGTCTTCACGGGTGCACCCGCTGACGACGCCCCCTTCTCGGTGTGGATCCCGGTCCGGGGAGACCGCACGTGGCACACCCAGCTGAGCCGGACGCCCTACCTCCCGAGCCTTCCCGACGTGCCGGACGCGGAGACCGGAGATCTGATCAGCTTCGGGTCGACCAGCCCGGATCCCGCCAACCGCCTGCACTTCGACCCCACCCGCGTCGATGCCTTCGGGCTGCCGGCCTATCGAGGAACTCTCCGGCTCGACGACGGTGCCCGACAGCGGCGGGACGCCATGATCCTGGATCACGTCCGGCTGTTCGAGGCACTGACGCGCAGGGGCCGGCCGTGGACCCCGACGATGCCGATCGGCGGGACGTCCCTGCACCTCAGTGGCACCCACCGCATGGGACGACGCGACGACGGCACATCGGTTGCCGACGTGAACTCGCAGGTGTGGGGCGTCGACAACCTGTACGTGGGCGGCAACGGACTTCTCTCCGAGCCGAATGCCTGCAATCCGACGCTGCAGACCGTTGCCCTCGCTCTCCGGTCCGCGGATCACATCGTGGGCCGCTCCCCGGGCAGCGGGAGCCGCACGCACGCCGGAGTAGGTGTGAGCGCTTCCGGCCCTCGTGAACGGCGCAGCCGACCTCAAGCGCACGCGGCCATCCGAGCCGCTTTCCATGCCTCCTGAACCGACACCCAACAAAGGATGATCCCATGTCTGTCACCGGCGTCCGGCAGGTATCTCGGCGAACGCATCTGCTCACTCCCGCCATCGCACTCGTTCTTGCCATGAGTGCGTGCGGCGGAGGAGGTGGTGAGGCAGGTGCGACGAATTCGGCAGGATCCGTCGAGGGCAAGAGCGTGGCCCTCATCTCCTGCGGAGACTTCAACCGTTGGTGCCAGGTCTTCAATCACGGCATCATGGACGATCTCCGCAGCAACGGCGCCGACGTCACCTATCTGGAGTCGCAGTTCGACGCCGCGGTCCAGAGCCAGCAGGTCGACCAGGCCATCTCCCAGAATCCAGACCTCATCATCCTGTATGCCGCCGATGCACGTGCCCTCGTGCCCGCGATGCGACGTGCCCAGCAGCGCGATATCCCGATCATCAACGTCGTGAGCGCTCCCGCGCCCGAGGGCAAGCCCTACATCACCTCCTCCGTCGAGCCGGGCGCCGTAGAGCTCGGCAAGAACGCCGGCCTCAACTTGATCGAGGGTCTCAAGGAAGCCGGCGTCACCGAGGGCAATGTCGTGGCGGTGACCGGTACCGCCGGCACCATCGAGGTCCCACTCCGGATGCAGGGCTTCATGAGCGTGATGGACCAGAACCCGCAGTACAAGGTCGTGGAGACCCAGGACGCCAACTGGGATCCGCAGAAGGCGGCGCAGATCTCCCAGCAGCTGTTCGCCAAGTACCGGGACAAGGGCGGAATCCAGGGTGCGTTCGGAATGAGTGACGACCTGGCCAACGCGATCATCCAGACCGCCAAGCAGGCCGGCGTGACGGTGGGCGCCGCCAACAAGGGCCTCGTGGTCGTCTCGAGCAATTGCTACAAGGTCGGCATCGACAACATCGAGGCCGGCGACCAGTACGGCACGAGCACGGAGTCCCCCGGTCGCTACTCGGAGTTCGTCCAGAAGTGGGTCAACGAGTACCTCACCAAGGGCTCCATCGAGAAGGAGATCATTCAGGAAGAGGTCCGGATCACCAGGGCGAACGTGGGAGAGTGGAAGGACACCTGCAGTGTCATCTGACCTGTTGGATTCCGAGATCTCCACCGGGCTCGCACTCGAGGTCCGCCAGGTCACCAAGAGCTACGGCAACCTGGTAGCGCTCGATGACGTCTCCTTCGAGCTCCGCAAGGGTGAAGCACATGCCCTGCTCGGTCACAACGGCGCGGGGAAGACGACGTTGGTCCGGACCATCGCGGGGCAGGTCGTCCCCGACTCCGGGGCGGTGTTCGTCGACGGCGCACTCGTCTCGCTGTCGAGTCCACGAGATGCACAGGTGTGTGGCATCGCAGTGGTCGATCAGGAACTGACGTTGCTGCCCGCCCTCACCGTGGCGGAGAACATCCACCTGGGCAGACGTGACGCGCGATTCTTCGGCGCCGCGACCGATCGCAACGGGAAGATCGCCAGCCTGCTCACCCGGTTGGGACTTGCGCACATCCATCCCGACACGCTGGTCGCCGAGCTCTCCCTCGCCGAGCGCCAACTCGTCGAGATCGCCCGTGCGCTCAGCCGGGACGCGCAGATCCTGCTGCTCGACGAACCGACGGCCACCTTGAGCGATGTCGAGATCCAGCGGGTCTTCACGGTGGTGCGCGACCTGCTGACGGAAGGGCGGAGCGTGATCTACGTCTCGCACCGGTTGGGGGAGGTGCTGGACCTCTGCGACCGTGTCACCGTCCTGCGGGACGGGCGGCGGAAGGCCACCCGTCCCGTGGCCGGCATGGACCGTGCCGGGATCGTCCGGCTCATGCTGGACGAGGGGGCGGTCGAGGCAGCCAGGATTCCCCGGCGGGAGGGCAACGGCGACGCCCCCAGCGTCATCACGGCGCGCGGCCTGGCCGCACCCCAGCTCTTCTCCCTCGTCGACCTGACGGCACGCGCGGGGGAGATCGTCGGGATCGCCGGCCAGATCGGTTCGGGTGCGAGCTCCGTCGTCCGCGCCCTGGCCGGCCTGGTACCCAGTTGCACGGGGGAGGTCGCGGTCGACGGGCACCCCGGGTCCCCACTGGGGACGCCGATCCGGTCGGCACGGGCCGGGATCGCCTTCGTCTCGAACGACCGGAAGAGCGAAGGACTGTTCCTGGACAAGAGCATCACCCGCAACCTCGTGGCGACCCGCCCTCGACAGACCTGTCGGCACAGCGTCGTCAGCGCCAAGCGGTCTCGTGATCTCGGGCGTCAGCTCTGCGCGCTGGTCGGTATCGATGCCAAGCGGGCCGAGGACCCGGTGTCCTCGCTGAGCGGTGGGAACCAGCAGAAGGTCTTCATCGGTCGCTGCCTCGAGCATCCCGAGGTGAAGGTCCTGCTGCTGGACGAGCCGACCCGAGGCGTCGACGTCGCCGGACGCGCCGAGATCCACAACCTCGTCCGACGAGCCGCGGCCGGTGGCGCAGCTGTCCTCTTCGTCTCGACCGAGTTCGACGAGGTGCTCGACCTGGCCGACACGGTCGTCACCATGTTCGGCGGCAGGGTCGTGGCCACCCACCGCGGGTCCGACATCGACGCCTCCACGATCCTGGCCGAGACGACGCATGGTTCCTCCGTGCGAGGTGTCGCGTGACCGCGGAGAACGTCACGGCTGCGGACCCGGACACGACCGTGCGAGCCCCTGTCCCCTCGGAGCGCCGCGGACCGTCGTCCAGCGCGCCTCGGATGCTCTGGGGGCTGGTCGTCCTCGTCGCCGTATCGGCGCTCGCGTTGACCACCGACGGTTTCGTCTCGGTGGCGAACGCCCGAGCCATCCTGAGCTCGGTCTCCTTCACCGGGATCCTCGCTGTCGGCACGGTCGTCATCATGCTGAGCGGCAACCTGTTCTCGTTGTCGATCGGGACGTCGGCGGCTGTCTCGTCCATGCTCTTCCTGTACCTGCTGCCCGATGTGGGCTTCGTCCTGGCTGTGCTCCTGACCCTGGTGGCGGGTTATGCGACGTTCGCGCTGCAAGGAGCGATCGTCGGCAGGCTCGACGGGAACGCCATCATCGTCACGATCGGGGCGGGGGCGCTCCAGGTCGGGGCGGTCACCTGGCTCCTGCCCGGCAGCGTGCAGGTTCCCGACGGGGTCGACATCGGCTTCCTGACGCGGTCGGTGCTGGGGTTGCCGTTCCCCCTGTACGTGTTCCTCGCGGTGGCGCTCCTGGTGCAGTGCTGGTTGCACTACTCCGCCACAGGCCGGCAGGTGGAGCTCGTGGGCGAGAACAAGGCAGCGGCCCGGGCGGCCGGCCTGCCCACCGGCAAGCTGGTGACCGTCGCGTTCGCCGTCGCCGGGCTCTGCACGGCGATCACCGGGATCCTGCTGGCCGGGTTCAACCAGAACGCGAACCTGGCGGTCAGTGGCACGTTCACCTTCGACGCCATCGCGGCCGCGATCGTCGGTGGCAGCTCTGTCATCGGTGGGCGCGGATCGGCGGCGAGGGCCGTGCTGGGCGCGGTCATCATCGCCACGATCGCGAACATGCTGCTGCTGCGCGGCTTCGGCACAGGTGTGCGTGTCCTGGTCGAAGGCATCGTCGTCGTTCTCGTGGTCGTGGCTGCCCAGCGGCGGAAGCGGAGCATCGCATGACAACTCGTCCAGGAATGGCAAGACTGGCGCGCCGGAGCCGTCGCGGGGGATTGCCGTACGTCTTGCTGGTGGTCATGCTGCTCGTCTTCGTCGTCCTCCCGGTGGTGGCAGGGCAGCAGGTCACCAGCTTCAACTACTACAACCTCTTCCAGGTCTTCGCCTCACTGGGTCTGCTGTCGGTCGCACTCGGTCTCACGATGATCGCGGGCGAGTTCGACCTGTCCGTGCTCGGCACGTATGCCTTCGCCGGACTGGTGGCGGTCAAGCTGGGCGCAGACGATCCGGTCGTCGGCCTCCTCGCCGCCCTGGTGCTGGCCGCGCTGATCGGTGCGCTGCAGGGAGCGTTGGTGGCGTGGTTCCGGCTTCCCTCCGCGGCTGTCTCGTTGGGTGTGTACATCGCACTGCTGGGACTCACTGCCACCATCAGTGACTCCAAGACGGTTCCGTACAACAACCTGAACGTGTCCGATGTCCTGGACCGCCAATACCTGGAGATCTTCTCGCTGCGGTCGATCATCGCCATTCTCGCCGTCGCGGCGATCGCGGTCACGATGACCTACACGCGTTTCGGCAGGGACGTCCGAGCCATCGGGAGCGACAGGCGCGCCAGCCTCCGCATCGGTGTCCGGGTTGACAGCATCCTGGTGGTGCTCTTCGTTCTCTCCGCGCTGCTGTCCGCTCTCGGTGGCTCGATGCTGGCCCTGAGTCTCGCCGCTGCGACCCCCGACCCCGGCTTCGATCCGCTGATCTTCGCGTTGACCGCGGTCCTTCTCGGCGGGGTCAGCCTGCGCGGCGGCACGGGCACCGTGCTCGGCATCGCCGCCGGGATCCTGACCCTCAGCCTGCTGCGTGAGCTGCTCACGGTGCTGGCCACGCCCACGTACGTCTCGAGCCTGGCCACCGGGGGCCTGCTGCTCGTCGTGGCCTTCGCGGCCGCGCCGGGGTTGAACGCCTGGTGGCTGTCGATGCGACGGCCGACCAAGCGCGTCGCCGAGCCACCGTCCCTCAGCCGCGTCGGATGACGTCGTGCAGCTCCTACCTGACTTCAGGAGGCCACCATGTCCGTAGCAGCCCCCCACGGTGACGCCGGCGCGTCACTCGACGCCTTGTGGAATCCGATAACCATCGGTTCGTCGGTGACGTTGCCCCATCGCGTCATCCAGTCGGCACACGAGCACAACTACGGTGCTCCGGACTTCGTGCTGGGTGAGAAGAGCATCCGTTACTGGGAGGATCGTGCCCGAGGCGGCGCTGCCCTGATCATCACGGGCGCGCAGACCGTGCACCGCTCGTCGTTCGGGCACTCGGCGCGTGGAGCGGAGGGCTGGCGACCCGAAGCCCGCGACCGCTACCGCCGCCTTGCCGAGGCGGTGCACCCGCACGGCACCAAGGTCTTCGTGCAGCTGGCGCACTGGGGTGCCGAAGACGTCGGCAACCAGGACCTGTGGAACTTCAGGGAGCTCTGGGGGCCGTCCGACGTCCCGTCGATGGGATACGGGGAGCATCCCCGTCCGATGGAGGCCGGTGACTTCGCCGCACTCGTGGAGGGTTACCTGCAGACCGCGGCGAACGCCCAGGCGGCGGGCTGCGACGGCGTGGAGTTCCATGCCGCCCACGGCTACCTCGCCATGCAGTTCCTCTCGCCCCTCTACAACCGCCGTGAGGACGAGTACGGCGGAAGCACGGAGAATCGCTGCCGCTTCGCCATCGAGGTGGCGACCGCCATTCGTGAACAGTGCGGCCCCGACTTCCCGCTGGGTATCCGCCTCTCCTTCGACGAGATGCACCCGACCGGCGCAGGAATCGATGCTGACGAGGGCGAGCGGATCGTCCGGGTGCTCTCGGCCACCGGGCTCTACGACTACTTCAACATCACCGGCGGGGCCGGTTACGCGATCCAGAACTTCATCGCGCCGATGTCCAGCGGCCTGCGCGAGCAGTTCGTGCCGTACGCCGCGCGGGTCAAGAAGCTGGTGGACGTGCCCGTCTTCATGGCCGGTCGCGTCACGGACATCCGCGCGGCCGCTCGCCTGGTGGCCGAGGGTCACGTGGACGTCATCGCCATGACCCGAGCCCAGATCGCCGACGCAGAGCTGGTCTCCAAGGCGCGCTCGGGCCGCCTCGACGAGATCCGGGAATGCGCCGGCATCAACCAGGGGTGCATCAACCGCGTGTTCCAGGGCCGCGAGCTCAGCTGCACCCAGAACCCGTCGGTCGGCCGGGAAGCCGAATGGGGCCTGGGTACCTTGCGCACCGCTGACTCCCCGAAGAAGGTCCTGGTGATCGGCGGCGGGCCGGCCGGTCTGAAGGCCGCCGACGTCGCTGCCTCGCGGGGTCACGACGTGGTGCTCTACGAGCGCGACGACCGTCTCGGGGGGCAGGTCGCGCTGGCGGCGGAGCTGCCCAGCCGGACCGAGTGGAGCAAGGTCATCGACACCCTCACGCGGTCGCTGCACCGACGGGGGGTGCGCATCGAGCTGGGCGTCGCCTTCGACACCTCGACCCTTGCGGCAGAGCCCGCCGACGCGATCGTCCTGGCCACCGGGTCGCGGTTCGCCACGACGGGCTGGTCGATCGCCCGCGGCGAGCGAGCATCGATCCCCGGACTGCAGCACACCCGCGTCCTCAGCCCAGCGGAAGTGATCCACGATCCGTCGGCCGCGGGCGAGGACGTCGTGCTCGTCGACGAGTCGGGGGGCTACATCGCTCTCGGGATCGCCGAGTTGCTCGCCGACCGGGGCTGCCGGGTCCACGTGGTCACGCGCCACCTCTTCGTGGGGCACAACACGGTGAGCACGCTCGACCTGCCGCACGTGTATCCCCGATTGGTGGCCAAGAAGGTCCTCATGCGTCCCCAGACCCACCTGGAGAGGGTCGAGCCCGATGGCCGAGCGGAGCTGGCGTCGGTCTGGGGCGGTCCCAGCGAGCACGTGCCCGTGGACAGCGTCGTCCTCGTGATGGGGAGGCAGCCGAACAACGACCTGTACCAGCCGCTCAGCCAGACCCCTGATCTGGAACTCCACCGGATCGGGGACTGCCTGGCCCCGCGCGACGTGGACCTGGCCTTCTACGACGGCGAGCGAGTGGGGAGGCTGCTGTGACTCTCCCTCGCCCAGGATCGCCGGCCGGCGATGTCCCGCGTCGGCTCCCACCGGGGCCTGCGGTGCTGTTCTGCCCCGCCGATCGCCCGGACCGATACGCGAAGGCGCTGGCCGCGGCCGACACCGTGATCATCGACCTGGAGGACGCGGTCGCCGCCGAACGCAAGGCCGTCGCGCGGGACATGCTCGAGGCGGCTCTGGGCACGCTGCCACCCGCCCGGACGGTCGTCCGGATCAATTCCCCCCGGACCGACGAAGGGGCCGCCGACATCGAGATGCTCCGGGACTCACCGCTGCGCTACGTCCTCGTGCCCAAGGCCGAGACTCCCGCGGAGCTCGAGGCGGTCGCGCCCCTCGCTGCCATCGCCCTGTGCGAGACGGCGCGCGGGGTCGAGCAGGCAGTCACGCTGGCATCGACGCCCTCCTGCGTGGGTCTGTTCTGGGGCGGAGAGGACCTCACCGCGGACATCGGGGGACGAAGCAGTCGTGACCGCAACGGCGTGTATCTGCCCCACGTGCAGTACACCCGGGCCCGCGTCCTGCTCGCCGCCACGGTGGCCGGCGTCTCGGCGTGGGACGCGGTGTACCTGGACATCCCCGACACCGCCGGTCTGGCCGAGGAGTGCGAGCAGGCTGTGGCCATGGGGTTCGTGGCGAAGGTCGCGATCCACCCGTCGCACACCGGCATCATCCGGGAGGTCTACCGCCCCGGCGCCGATCAGGTCGACTGGGCCACGAGGCTCCTCGCCGCGGTCGCGGCAGCCGAGTCCGGAGTGGTCACCTTCCAGGGCCGCATGGTGGACGGCCCGCTCCTGACGATGGCGCAGAACATCATCGATGCCAGTCACGCGCCCGCTCCGGCCGGCGAGATGTCCGGGGAGCGCGGCGCCCGATGAACGTCGACTGGGAGCTCGAGGACGGCGTGGCGACCCTGACGATCAACCGTCCCGAACGCCACAACGCGATGGACGCCGATACCTACGAGGAGTTGTCGCAGGCGTGGTCACGGGTCCGCGACGATCACGACGTCCGGGTAGCCGTCATCACGGGCAGTGGGCAGAAATCGTTCAGCGCGGGCGCCGACCTGAAGTCGTTCATCCCGTCGCCGGGGGACCTCTCCGATTTCTGGAACACCCAGCGCGGGCAGTTGCTCAATCGCGGCCTGGAGGTCCACAAGCCGGTCGTGGCAGCCGTGAACGGGTACTGCCTCGGCGGCGGGATGACGCTCCTGCTGGCCACCGACCTCCGGGTCGCCGCCTCGCACGCGACCTTCGGGTTGAGCGAGGTCCGGCGGGGCCTCCTTCCGGGCAACGGCGGCACGCAGCGTGTCCTGGAGCAACTACCGCATCCGATCGCCATGGAGCTGCTGCTGCTCGGCGAGACCATGGACGCGCCCACGGCCCAGCGTTGGGGCCTGGTCAACCGCGTCGTCGCGGCCGACGAGCTGATGACGACGGCGTACGACTACGCGCGGCGGCTCGCGGAGCTGCCACCGCTGGCTGTCCAGGCGTGCAAGGAGCTCGCCTTGCGCTCGCGCGACATGGATCGGCGCAGCGGGCTCCGGCTCGAGCAGACGATGCTGCGCATGCTGCAGTTCACGGAGGACTCGCGCGAGGGCGTGCAGGCGTTCTCGGAGAAGAGGGCCGCCTCGTTCCAGGGTCGCTGAGGAGGTGTGCGGGGCTCAGATGAGCCGTTCTCGACGAGCGATGGAGATGGCCTCGGTCCGGGTGTGGGCGTCCAGCTTCACCAGGACCGCCTGCATGTAACTGCGCACCGTGTTGACCGACAGGTGGAGCTCTTCGCCGATCTGCCTGCTGGTCAGGCCGCGGGCGACCATGCGCAGCACCTCGTGCTCCCGCATGGTCAGTCGCTCCATCCCGAGGTCCCCCGCGTGGGCGCCCTGGCTGCTGCGGCTCAGCCTCGGGTCGAGCACCACCTCACCGCGGAGGACGCGGTCGAGTGACCGCACGATGTCCAGGTCACCGGAGTCCTTGAGCAGCACGCCCGACACGCCGGCCTCGAGGCACCCGCGAACCAGGTCGGGATCGTCATGGCCGGTGAGGATGACGACGCGGGAGGTGACGTTCGCGGCGCGCAGCTCCCGGTGGACATCGGGCCCGAGATCCTGCCCCAGACGCAGGTCGAGGATGATGATGTCGGGCATCACATCCTGCACGGCGGCCAGGCACGCCGCGCGATCATGTGCCTCCCACACGACGTCGTAGGCAGACCCCCACAGGAGCTGACGCATCCCACGGATGACGATGGGATGGTCGTCCACCAGCGCGACCGTCCTGCGGTCGGCTGCCGCGGAGGTCGTCACCGGGTCCCTGGGTCGAGCTCCGCGCGGACCGTCACGCCGCCGTCGTCATTTCCGCCGATGTCGAGCGATCCGCCCACCAGGGCCATCCGGTGGGTCAGGCTGGACAGGCCGTAGTGCTCGCCCACCGAGGGAGCGGTGATCGGCCGGAGCCGGAAATCGCGCGGAAGTCCCGGGCCGTCGTCCATGACCACCACGGAGACCTTCCGCGGTCCGTACACGATGCTCACCACCGCCGAAGAACCAGCGGCATGCTTCGCCACGTTGTTGAGCGACTCGGCGACCACCGCGGTGAGCGTGTCGACCGTCTGCGGGTCCAGGTCGACGGACGCACCGCACGTCGCCAGGCTGACCGAGACGCTGGACCGCGCGGTGAACCTGTCGACCGCGGCACGGATGCGCTGGTCGAGCAGGCGGCTGGCCTCCACCGGGGCCAGCGACCGGACGGCTGCCCGGGCTCGCGCAGCAGCAGCCGAGGCCATGCTCTCGATGCTGGCGATCTGCGCCAGCGCGGAGGCGTCCGCGGGCAGGAGGCGCCGCGCGAGGTCGGCTGCCGCGCCGATCGAGAACAGCAGCGGAGTGATGTCGTCGTGCAGCTCCGCAGCCAGTCGCTGGCGCTCGCCGGCTCGGGCCTCCTCCATGCCACGCGCCCATTGCAGGGAGGCCAGCAGCAGGGGTCCGATCGCCTCCGAGGTCTCCTCGAAGACGGTGATCTCCGCGCTGGTGATGTTCTCGTCGCTCCGTCGGCCCATGAAGAGCACCCCGAGCGGCTGGTTCTGGACCACGATGGGGATTCCCGCGGCGCCCCGGATCCCCTCCTGGACCACCATGACGTCCGTGAAGAGCCGGGTCTCGCGGCGGGCGGAGTAGTCGCGCACCGACACTGTGCGGTTCAGCGAGACCGCCAGCCCGCCGATGCCTGCGTCGCCGGCGAAGCGCATGCCTGATATGTGGCTGGTGCGGTTGCCCTCGGTCGCCCGGACCGTCAGGTACCCGTCGCTGTCGAGGACGGTCATGTTCACCAGGTCCAAGGGTGCGGCGCCGTGCAGCCGTCCTGCCACCTTCGCCGCCAGGACGTCCAGACCGAGGAGCCCGCTGGAGGCCAGCGACGTCCCGAACGCCTCGGCGGACCCGCGCTGATCGGCGTCCGTCTCCCCACCACCCCGAAATCCTTCGGTGTCGGTCACCCCGGCCTCGCTTCCGCTCGACGCGAAGACCAGGGGAGTGCGCCGTGACTGCGCGTCCTTCCGTCTTCGCCTAACGCGTCTCGGGCACCTGGAAGCCCCGGAGCAGCATGAGACTGCCATCACATCGTAGCGCCCGTGAACCCCGGGGCGAAGTGGTTCGCGCACCACCTGCAAATGCGGGTGTTCGCCCGGCTTTGGACGGCCATACGCTGTCGGCCAACTCAACTCGGCTGTCCGTGCTGAGGTGTATCCGAAGGAGAAACACGTGGATCAGATGCGTGGCGCCGACGCAATTCTGGGGGCGCTCGAGGCCTCAGGTGTCGAACTCGTCCTGGGCTATATCGGGCACACCACACAGGAGCTGGCCGACGCCGCGCGCGACCACCCGGGGATCCGCACGATGTACCCGGCGACCGAACTCGGCGGCGCCCACGTCATCAATGGCTACAATTTCATGAAGGGAAGAGCAGCCGCGGCGGGAATCTGGCACACCTGCGGGACGATGCTCATTCCGGGCGGCCTCTACGAGGGAATGTTCACGCGAATCCCGTCGATCCACCTGGGTTTGAACGTGGACGCGGCCTTCAAGGACCGCGAGGCGATGCAGGAGATGCCCAATGTCGAGGTCCTGCGGGAGCTCACCCGCTTCGCGACCAGGGTGGAGCGCCCCGGAAAGCTTGCCGAGACCGTCCAACGCGCGGCCCAGCGCGCACACGGCACCCCGTCAGGCCCGGCCTTCGTCGACATCCCTTTCGATCTGACCGTCGACGTCGCGCGCACCGACGTCGCCCTCGGATGGCAGCCACCCTCGAACCGGTCGGGGACGACGGCACAGGTGGTCAAGGACATCGCGGCCACGTTGCTCGCGGCCGACCGGCCCGCCTTCATCGTGGGTGGTGGCGCCGTCAGTTCGCAGGCCCAGGACGAGGTGCGCGAGCTGGCCGAACTGCTGGGGATGCCCACCACCACGACGCACACCGCCCAGGGGATCCTGCCCGAGTCGCATGCGCTGGCCCTCGGATCGACCGGGCCGATCGGGTGGCGTCCAGCCAACGAGTGGGTGGCGAAGGCCGATGTCGTGCTTGCGGTGGGGACGCGCATGTCGGACTGGGGCTGGGCCCAGTCCTACGCCGCAGATCTGCCCGGGCAGTTGATCCATGTCGATCTGGACCCCGCGCAGCTGGGCAACTTCTACTTCCCCAGCGTGGGCGTGGTCGGCGACGCCCGAACCGTGCTGCGTCAGGTCATCGACGAGATCCAGGGCAGTCCGACCGGGGCTCCGCGCTCCTTCGAGAGCCGCGAGTACTACACGGAGGTCAGCGCGAGCAAGGCGGCGTGGCTCGAGGAGCTGGCTGAGCGAGGCCGGGCCGACACGTCCCCGATCAGTCCGTGGCGGGTGGCAGCCGCGATCGAGGCGGTGCTCGACCCGGAGGACGTGATCGTCACCGACGCCGGCAACAACACCGCCTGGATCTTCCAGGGCACGACGGCGGAGCACAGCAAGCGCCTGGTCACCACGTTCGGGGCCGGCGTCCTGGGTGCCGGCTTCCCGATGGCTCTCGGCGTGAAGCTCGCCGTCCCTGACAGGAACGTGGTCGCCGCGGTGGGGGACGGCGGGTTCGGCTACGGGACCAACGAGATCGCCTTCGCTCTCCGGGAGGGCATCGCGCTCACGGTCGTCGTCTTCAACGACGGCGCGCTGGGTGCGAACAACGGTTTCATGACCCACCTCTACGGTCGCCCCTCCTGGACCACGCTGAACAATCCCGACTTCGCGGCGCTCGCTCGCGCCTACGGAGCTGAAGGGGAGCGGGTCGAAGACCCTGCCCAGCTCGAGGCTGCCATCCAGCGCGGCGTGGACTCCGGGACGGTCTACGTCATCGACGTCCCGATCAGCCAGGAGTTCGGCTACCCCTCCACCGGAGTGGGCGGGGTGGTCCGCTGGGCCCCGCGGGAATGGCCGGAGGACACCATCGGGACGCGGATGCCGGGACGCTTCGACGCCCCGCCGGCTGACCCGAGATGAGCCCGTCCGTGCCGGGGAGCAGCGCACCATCCGGGCAGGCCACCGGCGCTCGGCCGCTGCAGGGGATCACCGTCGTGGACCTGACGGTCAACATCGCGGGTCCCAGCGCAAGTCTGATCCTGGCCGACCTCGGTGCCCGCGTGATCAAGGTCGAGCCGCCCGGAGGAGACGTCTCCCGGTCGTGGCACCCACAGGCCGACGGTGTCGCCACGGTCTTCGCGGCCTTCAACCGGTCCAAGGAGTCGGTGGTCATCGACGCCAAGACCGAACGAGGGCGCGGTCTGCTCCATCGGATGGTCGCGGACGCCGATGTGTTCGTGGAGAGCATGCGACCTGGCAAGGCCGATGCCCTCGGGCTCGGTTGGGAGCAGCTGAGCGAGATCAATCCGCGACTCATCTACTGCAGCATCAACGCTTTCGGGAGCGTCGGTCCGATGGCCGGGGTTGCCGGCTTCGATGCCATCATCCAGGCCTATTCGGGACTGATGGACCTCACCGGTTATCCGGACGCCGAACCCGCGCGGGTCGGCGGAGCAGTCATCGACGTGGGCACGGGAATGTGGGCGGCTCTCGGCGTCGTCACTGCCGTACTCCAGCGCCACGGGGACGGGTGTGGCCGGTACGTGCCCGTGACGATGCTGGGGACGGCGGTCAGCTATCTCATGCACCATTTGACCACCGCCAAGCTCACCGGCGTCGACCCGGAGCGTCTCGGTACCGCGCAACACAACTTCGCGCCCTATCAGGGCGTGCGGGCGCTCGACCGAATGGTGATGGTCGGCATCAACACCGACGTGATGTTCGCTCGTGCCATGGCTGCGCTCGGTCACCCCGGGTTGGCCGCGGACCCGCGCTTCGCCACCAACGGGGGCCGGCTGCGGAACCGCGGAGAGCTCGTCGAGGAGATCGAGAAGGTGACGTCGCTGCTGCTGTCCGACGATGTCGTCGACCGGCTCACGAGCGCCAACGTGCCGGTATCCGTCGTGCGGCCTGTCGGTGCCCTGGCATGCGACCCGCAGATGGACGAGCTGGGCCTCTGGGGCTCCACCCCCGAGGGGGTCCAGCTCCCCCGGACACCCCTGGCCTCGGCGACGGCCCAGACCGGGTCCATTCCCGCGGCCGGGGCCGACACCCTGAGGGTGTTGAGGGAGCTGGGCGTGGAGCAGGAGCTTCTCAGCACCCTGCTGGACCTCGGGGTCATCGCAGAGGCTGTTCCCCCGAAGCAGAAGGAATTGACATGACGAGTGGAGAACTCGCCCAGGAGCAGCGGTTGAGCAACCCCTACGACAGCCCGCCGCGCTTCCAGCTGTTCATCGGTGGTTCCTGGGTCGACGCTGCGAGCGGGCGGACGTTCTCCTCGATCGACCCGACCACCGGCCATGCCTGGGCAGAGGTCGCGGAAGGCGGGCCCGAGGACATCGACCGTGCGGTGCGGGCCGCCCGCACCGCGTTCGAGGGTGGGTGGGGCCAGGCGACCGCGGCAGACAGGGCTGTGGCTCTGCGTCGGCTGGGTGACACGCTGGCACGCCCGGACGTCATCGAACGTCTCGCGGTCCACGAGGTGTTGGACACGGGCAAGGTCGTTCGAGAAGCGATGGGGCTCGCACGCGCCTTCTCGTCGTGGTGCTACTACTTCGCCGGCGCCGCACAGGCGCTCCAGGGCGACACGATCCCCGTGCCCATGAAGGACACCTTCACCTACACGGTGCGCAGGCCCGTCGGCGTGGTCGGGGCCATCACCCCGTGGAACTCCCCGATCCTGCTCACGCTGTGGAAGCTGTGCCCCGCACTGGCCGCGGGCAACACGGTGGTGATCAAGCCGTCGGAGGTGGCGCCGGTATCGACGATCGAGCTGGCGAAGGTCATCGACGAGTCGGGCATGCCCCCGGGTGTGGTCAACGTCGTGTCGGGTCAGCGGGAGGCCGGTGCGGCCCTCGCTTCGCACCCCGGCGTCGACAAGATCGCTTTCACCGGGTCCACCGCCACGGGCCGCTCGGTCATGCGCGCCGCCGCGGACAACCTGACGCGCGTGTCCCTGGAACTCGGCGGCAAGTCGCCGAACATCATCTTCGCCGACGCCGATCTCGGCCTCGCGGTCAACGGCATCGTCTCCGGCGCCTTCGCCGCCACCGGGCAGATGTGCACCGCCGGCTCACGGGTGCTGGTTCAGGACGACGTCTACGACGAGGTGCTCGAAGCGCTCATGGAGCGCACCCGCTCGATCGTCATGGGCGATCCGTTCGACTGGGCCACCGACGTGGGCGCGCTGACCTGGGGCACCCAGTACCACAAGGTGCTCGACGACATCACGAAGGCGCAGGCCCAGGGCGCGCGGTTGATGATCGGTGGGGCGCGACCGGGGAACGCTCCGACGGCTGATGGCTACCACCTCGCTCCCACCATCTTCGCCGACGTCGGTCAGGAGATGGACATCGCCCGCCAGGAGGTCTTCGGGCCGGTGGCCGGTCTGTTGCGTTTCCGGACCGAGCAGGAAGCCGTCGCCCTGGCGAACGACACCGAGTACGGGTTGGCGGCCGCGGTGTGGACCCGCGACCTGGCCCGGACCCACCGCATGGTCAACGCCATCGACGCCGGCACCGTGTGGGTCAACTGCTACCGCAGAGTGACCGCCTCCGTCCCCTTCGGGGGTGTGAAGGCAAGCGGGCTGGGCCGGGAGAACGGGCTGGACGCGCTACGCGACTACACCGAGACCAAGAGCGTGTGGATCGACACGAACGAGGAGGCGAGAGATGCCTTCCGTCTCGCCTAGCCGGTCAGGGTCCGCCCCTGGCCGTTCGTTCCCATGACCGCGGGCGCCAGGCGGCTCACCTCGGTCGCCGACGCCCAGGCGCGGGCGAACCGCCGACTGCCACGGGCGGTGCGCCTGGCCGTCGACGGCGGCAGCGGTTGCGGCGACGTGCGCACCAGGAACACCGACGCCTTCCGCGAGCTCCTGTTGGACGCTCGGGTGGGGGACCAGCCCGAACGTCCGGACACGAGGACGACGGTGCTGGGCAGGGAGCTCGGCCTTCCGGTGATCATCGCGCCGGTCGGAGCGCAGGCGGTGCGACCCCGCGCGGAGATCGCTGCGGCGCGAGCCGCATCCCGGGCACGCACGGCGATAGGTGTCAGCAACTTCTCCGAGACCGCCATCGAGGAGATCGTTCCGCACAATCCCTCGACGCTGGCGCAGCTGTACTGGGTGGGAACGCGCGAGGAGATCGCGGAACGCATCGAGCGATTCCGGCGGGCCGGCGCAGCCGGCTTGATCTTCACCATGGACTGGTCGGTCAACCCGGGAGTCGACTGGCCGACCGACCCGATGTTCGAGTCGATCGACGTCCGGGCCGCGTTGCGGTTCGGGCCCCAGGTGCTCGCCCGACCGCGTTGGCTCGCAGGCTTCCTGCGGGCCGGGGGGCTACCCGGCCTCCTGGTGCCCAATTTCGCCACGACATCGCGGCCGGAATGGGGCTTCGCCGAAGCGTTGCGAGCGCTCAACCGGGGCCCCCGGCCGACCTGGGACGACGTGGCGTGGGTCAGGGAGGTCTGGGGACCCGATCTTCCCTTCGTCGTGAAGGGAGTGCTGCATCCCGACGACGCCCGCCGCGCTTGCGATGCGGGGGCCAGCGCCGTATCGGTCTCCAACCATGGCGGCAACGACTTCGACGGGGTGACCAGTTCTCTCGCGGCACTCCCGCGCGTCGTCGATGCGGTCGGGGACCGCATCGAGGTGCTCCTGGACGGCGGCGTGCGGCGCGGTGCGGACGTGGTCAAGGCCATCGCGATGGGGGCGCGCGCGGTACTGGTCGGGCGCGCGTACCTGTGGGCGCTGGCTGCCCGCGGCGAGGACGGCGTCGTCGAGATGCTCGAGGTCATGCGCGCGGGCATCGAGCAGGCCATGCGCGTGATCAAGGCCGAGGACGTCGGTCAGATCCGACGAGAACACGTCCTGCTCGCCACAACCGGCCCGACACGAGGAGTTCCACGATGACCAAGTTGATGCTGACCGTCTCCTTCCGCACCGACATGCCGTGGGAGGAGGCCCGCGAGTACTGGCGGACCGTGCACCGCGACATGGTGCTCGCCACGCCCGGGATCGTTGCCTACACCCAGAACAGCAAGGTCTCCCCGGTGACCGAGAACGTGCCCTGGGACGGGATCGTCGAGATCACCTTCGAGGACGACGATGCCTTCCGCGCGGCGATGGACTCGGCACATTGGGCCACGGTCAACGCCGATGTCCCCGAGTTCGCGCAGTGGTCCTCGGTCGCCACCGCGATCGTCTCCGTGGAGTCCCACCGGTAGTCAGTCAGACCCCTTCCCGCCCGACCGTCCCTACGAGTGAGGCGAAGACCATGGTGAGCGTCATTGTCGTCGGTGCAGGTTCGGCCGGGTGCGTCGTCGGAGCGATGCTGAGCGAGCAGGACTCGCTGGACGTCCTCGTCCTCGAGGCAGGGGTGGATCGGGACGCCGCGACTCGCCCCGACAGCCTGCGGTCGGTCTCCTACCTCGACGCGGTCGACGACGGTTCGGCGTTCTGGACCGACGTGCTGGCCACCTTCCGGACGGGAGAGGAAGCGGCCGTCTATCTGCGCGGAAAGGGAGTCGGCGGCTCGGGCAGCGTCAACGGCATGATCGCCCTCCCGGGGGAGCCGTCGGACTACGACCGCTGGCGCGACGAGTTCGGGTGCGCCGGCTGGGGCTGGCAGGACCTGCGCCTCTACGCGGAGCAGCTGTTCCCGATGCTGCGCCGGGTGGGGCCCGACGAGCTGACCCCGCTGGATCAGGCGTTGCTCGGCGCGGCAGGCACGATGGGTCATGACGCCGACCTGGACCTGCGCACGTCCCTCGAGGACGGGGCGGGGCGCCTGTGGCTCACCGCGAACGAGAACGGGCGCTTCTCGAGTGCGGAGGCATTCCTGGATCCCTCCCGCGATCGGCACAACCTCAAGGTGCGCGGGGGCATGGGTGTCCATTCCGTGGAGTTCGAAGGTCGACGAGCTGTCGGTGTGCGCCTGGACGACGGCAGGGTCATCCATGGAGACCACGTCGTCCTGTGCGCCGGAACCTTCGGCAGCGCGGAGATCCTCCTCCGTTCGGGGGTGGATCGGCGTGGGCTGGGGAGGAATCTTCGAGACCACGCCGCGATCAGGTCCGATCTCGTGCTCGACTGCCGCGACCCGGACAGGTCCCGTCCGACCATCGGATCCGTCTTCCGGGCCTCCACGCCAGGCAATGCCCGCGACATCCATCTCCTGCCCGTCCACGGGCGGATCTGGGGCATGTCGCCTCGTGCCACCGGCGCACTGGTCCTCTGTCTGATGACGGTCCGCTCGACCGGTCAGCTGACGATCGAGGGCAGTGGGACCGGCGCCAGGACCCGGGTATCCCTCGACATGCTGAGTGACGAGCAGGACCGGGACGCGTTCCGGGCCGGCGTCCAGTGGCTTCGCGAGATGCTCGAGACACCCGACTTCAAGGAATTGGTCACCGAGCACTCGATGGCGGGCCTGTTGGACGCTGAGAAGCTGGCCGACCCATCCTTCTTCGACCGGTGGATCTCGGGCAGACTCGGACAGCTGGTCCATGCGGTCGGCACCTGCCGGATGGGTGCGCCCGACGACGACCTCGCCGTGACCGACGTCCGTGGATCGGTGATCGGGTACTCGGCCATCAGCGTCGCTGATGCTTCGGTGATGCCGGACATCCCGGCCGCCAACACCCACCTGCCCACGGTGATGGTCGCGATGCGGTTGGCCGAGTCGATCGCGGAGGATCTGGAAACGCACGGCGGGAGGTCGTCCTCGCGGCGGACGGCCGCATGGACGCCGGCCTGACCGGAGCAACGGCCGTGCAACGGGGCGGTGCGCTTCCGGATGCCCAACGACACCCTCTTCGTTCGGGAGACCGTCGAGTTCACCAGGGGTCGACAGCCCGCCGGCGCGCTGTGGCGTCGACCTCGCCTACCGTCCTCCCTGCACCCCCTGGCCGCGTGCCCGTGCCGGACCGGCACCGCTGGGCGCGACGGGATCCACAGCACAGATCCGCAGCACAGGGAGGACCGGGGTGGGGACTCCGCTGGACAGACCGTTCGTCGCGTTCGCCGGTGGCCCGACGGGCCACTGGGAGGTCACCGCCTCAGCGACGATCACCGGGTCGCCGTTGCCGCCGGTGAGCCGGGTCGACGTGCACGAGCGGGTCGGACTCCCCGGCCCGGACCAGGCGGCCACGTGGACGCTGGTCGGTCGGGTGAGCAATGGTCGTTACACCCGGCGCACCGAGCTGGACGCGCTGACCGCCATCCAGGCGCCCCTCGGTCGACGGGCAGCCAGCCGGGCCGCCCTCATCCCGATCCGCAAGTCCCCGGCGTGGTGGGCTCTCGCCCAGGACGAGCGCCGCGCGGTGCTGGCCGAGCGCTCCCAGCACATCAGCGTCGGCACCCGCCATGCCGGCACGATCGCCCGTCGGCTGTGCCACAGCCGAGACCTCGGGGGCGCCTTCGACTTCCTCACCTGGTTCGAGTTCGCCCCCGAGCAGGAGCCGGCCTTCGACGAGCTCGTCGCCGAGCTCCGCGGCAGCCTCGAGTGGTCCTACGTGGAGCGGGAGAGCGACATCCGGCTGGCGCGCCGACCGAGCAACCGCGCCGCTTGACAGTGCGGCACCCCCGGGACCAGCCTGTTCCGGGCGCTGTCCGGCGTCAGCCGACGACGTCCGAGCTGGTCAGACCCGTCCGCACCGCCGCCTTTCCCAGGAGGACCATTGACCCCCGGCCACCGCCCGGCTGTCCTGCGGACGGCCGGTCCGAGCCGAGGGATCGGCGGGTCGCTCACCCGCCCGGCGGGGACGGGCCGGCGATGACCGCATCGGCCGCCGGCCGGGCCGGGCCCCGGTGGGATGAGCGCGAGCTCCTGGCCCAGCTGCAGTCCGGTGACGAGGCCCGGTTCCGTCAGCTGGTGACCGACCTGACCCCGGTGCTCACCCGCCTCGCGCGCACCTACACGCCCACCGAGGTCGCGGCCCAGGACGCGGTCCAGGACACCTGGTTGGTGGTGATCGACAAGCTGGACACCTTCGAGGGCCGCTCGTCGCTCAAGACCTGGGTCTGCGGGATCCTGGTGCACACGGCCCGCCGCGGCGGCGTCCGGGAGGCCAGGAGCATCCCGTTCAGCAGCGCCTGGCGCGATGACCACGGCCC
>NZ_CADCTE010000156.1 GCF_902805515.1 uncultured Arthrobacter sp.
TTGGTTCCCCCGCCTCTGCCATGCGAATTGTGCGGACGGACCTCAGGCAATGGCAGAGCTAGGCGATTTGCTTGAGGGCGCCGAATCTATAACGATTTGGCACGAGTAGTACCGTACCTCACATCTATCACAATTGTCACATTCAGATCACGACAAGTGTTTCGTCCCTTAAAGCCAGCCCATTGGGTCGACCGGACGCCCGCTAATTAGGACCTCAAAATGGAGGTGGCATCCGGTGGAGGAGCCGGTGCTGCCGCTGGTTCCGACCAAGGCCCCCCGCTGGAGGACGTCCCCCTTGGCAATCTCCATCGAGGCGAGGTGGTTGTAGGTCGTCTCGAGGCCGTTGCCATGGTCGAGGACGACCCGGTTGCCGCCGCCGTAGGGGTGCCAGCCGGCGGACACCACGGTCCCGTCGGCGGCGGCCCGAACCTCTGTGCCGCAGGCGGCGCTGAAGTCCTGCCCCGAGTGGAATTCCCCGGCAAGGCCCGTCATCGGGCTGACGCGGTGGCCGAACCCGGAGGTGCCCTTCAGGGTCTTGAGCGGCCGGGTCAGGGAGCCCTTCACGCCCAGCGGCACCCCCGGCCGGTCGGAGGCGGCAACGATGGCCCGGAGCTGGGTGTCGAAGTCCTGGGAACCCCGAACGGGAACGGGGGTGAAGGTGATGCTTGCCGATTTCGGAGCGCGGACCTCCTGCCGGGCCGGCATGGTTCCGGCGGCCGAGGCCGAGGTGCCTGCGGCCGTAGTCGGCAGGGCCGCCATCAGGACCAACCCCGACACGGCCGCGGCCATGGCCAGCTTCTGTCCGACCCGGTCCGGTGAGCCGCCGGTCCACCGGCCGTTGCGGCGCCGGCTGGTCCGGTGCGCGTCCCGCGGCCGCGGCGCGGGCTGGGCGGGTTCCGCGCGGCGGCGGCCCGAGACCCGGTGTTTCGGCATGCTGTCCCCTTTCACTGCCGATGCCCGCCCAACGCCGGGCAGGCCGCACCGAGGGCGCCGCAGCGGCGGACGCGTCCCGGGAGCGAAAATGCTGTGCGCTCCTGCGGGCCGGCGCCGAGGGCGGGCTTGTCCCCGCGGCTGCGCGGGGATCAGGAGACGATCGGGAACAGTCTCACAGCATCATGCCCCGGCGGCAAAACGGGGCAGCAAACGCCGCCAGCAAACCCCGTCAAGCCGGGTCGGTAAACGGGTCGTCAAGCCGGGTCGGCGGCCCTGGCGGCACGACGGGGTGCACACGGAGCGGCACAGGCCGCGCAACAGATCGGCGGAACGCCCGAGGGCCCGCCCCCGATGAGCCGACGGCGGAAGGCCCCTTTGCGCTAGGCGACGGCGACGAAGACGTGTGCGGCGACCTCGGGCGGCAGTTCAAGGGCGCCCTCGACGCCGGGAACCCGGACCGAGACGTACCCGCCCACGGACTCGAGGTTGAGTGAAGCCCCGGGGCGCAGGCCGCCCTCGGCCAGTTGCGAGAGCAGTTCCGGGTCGACCTGGATCGGCTCGGCGAGGCGCAGCAGGGTGACCGAGGAGCCCGGCCGGTAACCGTCCATTGCCGCAAGCAGCGTCGTCATACCGTCGGTCGTGGACTCGGAGGCAACTCCTCCGATGGCTTCAAGGCCGGGGATCGGGTTGCCGTAGGGCGACTGGGAGGGCTGGCCGAGCAGTTCGTAGAGCCGCCGTTCGACCCGCTCGCTCATGACGTGTTCCCACCGGCAGGCCTCTTCGTGCACGTACGCCCAGTCGAGGCCGATGACGTCGCTCAGCAGCCGTTCGGCCAGCCGGTGCTTGCGCATCACCCCGGTGGCGCGGCGCCGGCCGAGCTCGGTCAGTTCGAGGTGGCGGTCTCCCGAGACGACGACGAGCCCATCGCGTTCCATCCGCCCGATCGTCTGGGACACCGTCGGACCGGAATGGCGCAGCCGTTCGGCGATGCGGGCCCGGAGGGCAACGATGTTCTCTTCCTCGAGCTCAAGGATGGTCCGCAGGTACATCTCGGTGGTATCGATGAGATCCGTCATAACCGTTCGGCTCCTAGGTGCGGCACAGTGCGGGGCAGGTAAGGAAAGCGCGTGCTGCAGCACGTCCGGGTGGGGCCGACCGCGTCCCTACGCCCCCTCAGGTTAACCCATGCAGCTTGCGCCCCGGCAATCCAGTGAGCCCCCGCACCCAGGGCCGTGCCGTTCTTCACAAATAACCCGGCGCACCGGTCCTGGGGCAGAATGAGGCGCGTTGCCCCAATACCCACGATCCGCACGGAGGACCAGTGAGCGAGCCTTTGGACCTGTCGATTCCCACCGATCTGCTGCCCCGGGACGGCCGGTTTGGTGCGGGCCCATCGAAGGTCCGCGGGGAGCAGCTGCGGGCCCTCACCGAGGCCAATCCGTCGATCCTCGGCACCTCCCACCGGCAGAAGCCGGTGAAGAACCTCGTCGGTGCCGTCCGCGAAGGCCTCTCCACCTTCTTCGGGGCGCCGGACGGCTACGAGGTGGTCCTCGGGGTGGGCGGTTCGACCGCGTTCTGGGACGCCGCGGCCTTCGGGCTGGTGGAGTCGAAGGCTCAGCACCTCTCCTTCGGAGAGTTCGGCTCGAAGTTCGCCGCCGCCACCGACAAGGCACCCTTCCTCGAGCGTTCCTCGATCCGCTCCTCCGAGCCCGGGACCCGGCCACGGCCTGCCGCGGAGGCAGGGGTGGACGCCTATGCCTGGCCGCAGAACGAGACCTCGACGGGCGTCGCGGCGCCCGTCGAGCGTGTCGCAGGCGCCGACGACGGGGCACTGGTGCTCATCGACGCCACCTCGGCCGCCGGCGGACTGGCGGTCGACGTCTCCCAGTCCGATGTCTACTACTTCGCGCCGCAGAAGAACTTCGCCTCCGACGGCGGGCTGTGGCTGGGGTTGTTCTCCCCCGCCGCGCTGGAGCGGGCGGCGCGCATCGACGCCTCGGACCGGTGGACCCCGGATTTCCTCAACCTGCAGACGGCGATCGGGAACTCGCAGCTGAACCAGACCTACAACACGCCGTCACTGGCGACCCTGGTGATGCTCAACGCGCAGGTCGAATGGCTTCTCGGCAATGGCGGCATGGAGTTCGCGGCGGCCCGCACCGCCGATTCGGCCGGGCGGGTCTACTCCTGGGCCGAGGCCTCCCCCGTCGCCACCCCCTACGTCGAGCGCCCGGAGGACCGGTCGAACGTCATCGCCACCATCGACATCGCTACGCCGATCCGTGCCGCACGGGTCGCGTCAGTGCTGCGCGCCAACGGCATTGTCGACGTCGAGCCCTACCGGAAGCTCGGCAGGAACCAGCTGCGCATCGCCACCTTCGTCTCGATCGATCCGGACGATGTTTCGGCGCTGCTGGCCTGCATCGACTACGTCATCGAAAGGCTCCCGGCGGACGGTCCGACGGAGTGAGGCCGGCGCGGATGTGCCGCAGGTCAGTCCCCGGGGGCCTGCGGCGCCTCGTGCGTGATCCGCAGCCGCCGGGGAGCGGAACGGTCGTACCGGATCCGGACCTCGTGGTACCGCCAGGCCCAGAACAGCCCGGCGGCCGCCGCCACCAGCCCTGAGGCTGCGGCGACACCGAGGCTCCAGCGCGGCCCGAAGGCATCCGAGACCCAGCCGACGACTGGCGCCCCGAGCGGCGTCCCGCCCAGGAAGATCGCCAGGTACAGCGCCATCACCCGCCCGCGCATCACCTGCTCCGTGGTGGTCTGCACGTAGGCGTTGGCACTGGTGAGAAGCGTGAGGGCGAACAGGCCGACGGGGACCAGGGCGAGGCCGAACAGGATCAGGTTCGGTGCGAGCGCCGCCAGGACACATGCCGCGCCGAAGGCTCCGGCGGCACCAAAGACGAACCGCAGCCGGGGCTGCTCCCGCCGGGCCGACAGCAGCGCACCGACGACCGATCCGATCGCCATGACCGAGGACAGCACCCCGAACACCCCGGCGCCCTGTCCGAACTCGGTGCGGGCCATGGCGGCAATGAACACTGCGAAGTTCAGGCCGAAGGTACCGACAAGGAAGATCGTGAGCAGCACCATCATCAGGTCGGGCCGGCCCCGCACATAACGGAAGCCCTCCCGGATGCGCCCCTTGCCCGGTGTCGATTTGGGTTGGACCTGCAGGTCGGGCGTGCGAAGCACCAGCAGGGTGTACACCATGGCGCCGAAGGTGAGCGCGTTGATCAGGAACACCCACCCGGGCCCGACGGCGGCGGTCAGAAGCCCGGCGACGGCGGGGCCGACGAGGCGGGCGGCGTTGAAGGAGGCGCTGTTGAGGGCCACGGCGTTGGGCAGGTACTCATCGCGCACCAGCTCCGAGGTGAAGGTCTGCCTCGCCGGCGCGTCGAAGGCGGACACGACGCCGAGGGCGAGGGCGAAGGCGTAGACGTGCCAGAGTTCGGCCATGCCAAGCACGACCAGCAGTCCGAGCCCGACGGCGAGCACCGCCATGAGGACCTGCGTCGCCTGCAGCAGCTTCCGGCGGTCAACCGTGTCGGCGACCAGCCCGGCCAGGGGCGAGATCAGCAGCTGCGGGCCGAGCTGGAGGGCCAGGACGATGCCGAGGGCGGAGGCGTTCTGGTCGGTCAGGATGTCGTAGACGAGCCAGTCCTGGGCCGTGCGCTGCATCCACGTCCCGATATTGGAGATCGAGGCGCCGATGAACCACCGGCGGTAGTTCGGGATGCGCAGCGACCGGAACGTGCTCATCAGCGCACTCCCGGACCGTCCGGACCCCTCGACGGCAAGGCGCTAGTCGTCCCGGCCCGGGGTGGAAGGCTCCGCGAAGCCGGGCCCGGCGGCCTCGGACGGCCCCGCTCCGTCCGCTTCGGAAGGTCCGTCAGCGGCGGCGTTGTTAAGCTCCGGCTCCTCGGCGTCGTTCGCGGCCGCAGGTCCGTCGGCGGCGTTGTTTAGCTCCGGCTCCTCGGCGTCGTTCGCGGCCGCAGGTCCGTCGGCTGCGTTGTTAAGCTCCGGCTCCTCGGCAGCGTCCTCGGCCGCAGGCTTGTCGGTGGCGCGGTCAGTGGCGTCGGGAGCCCGGTCAGTGCCCGGCTCGACGCTACCGCCGTCGGTTTCCGGAACCGGCTCCGCGGAGGCTGGATCCTGGGCGGTCGGTTCGGTGGCCGGCTCCGCTGCCGCGGAATCCTGGGCGGCCGACTCGGCGGCGTCCTCATGGTCCTCGGGGCGCACCCGTTCCGACCAGGGCAGCCACTGAGGTGCCAGCAGCGCCGTCTCCGAGGGCAGGAGGCCGACCTCGCAGATCGTCGGCTCCTTGCTGCGCGCCACGCGGGCCAGGGTGATGAACCAGTGCCAGTTCCCGTAGCCGGGGACGAAGGCCTCGAAACGGTGGGTCGTGAGGCGCTCACCCTCGGGGTAGGAGGTGACGTGCCCACCGACCTGCTCGGCCGGGGCCACCTGGAGGATGCCCTCCCGCGCGAAATCGACGGCGGCCGCGAGCACGGCGTCGGGCTTGGCCTGCCGACGGACGGGCCGGCGTTTCACGGGGGCACCGGCGTCGACCGCGTCCGTAGCGGGGGCGGTGGCGGGATCGGTCTCCGGGGCGTCGGTGCGGGCGGGGATCACGGCGGCCTACGCGTCCAGGTCGTCGGCGACTGCGCGCAGCACGGCAGCGACCTTCGACGCGTGGGACTTCTCCGGGTAGCGGCCCCTGCGCAGTCCATTGGACACACCGTCGAGCAGTTTGATGAGGTCCTCGGTGATGACCGCCATATCGTCGGCCTTCTTACGGGTGCCCTTGACCACCGAAGGCGCCGCCTCAAGGATTCGAGCCGAGAGGGCCTGAAGCCCCCGCCGGCCGTCGGCGACTCCGAATTCGAGTTTCGTGCCGACCTTCACCTCGGTCACGCCGGCAGGCAGGGCGGAAGCGTGGAGGAAGACCTCTTTGCCGTCGTCGGTGGCGACGAAGCCGAAGCCCTTCTCAGCGTCGAACCATTTCACTTTGCCGATGGGCACGTAGTTACCTCTTCTTGGTCTGCTGGGGCGGTGTCCGCCTGCTGTCTGGGGGAGCCCGGCGCTGCGGCAGGATTCTGCCCTGGCGGCCACTGCCGGGGAGGTCTTTAAGATAAAAGAATATCCCCTCGGCGCTTACTCGTGTGCGCGGGCGTTCTTGTACGCTGTAAGCGTTATGGAAGCCTCTCAGATCCCAACCCCGCCGGCCGCCGCACCGCAGCGCGGGCGCACCGCCCTGATGCTCGCCGCCGTCAGCTGCGCAGCGCTGGGCCTGGCCTCACTGATTGCGGTCCTGGTGGGAGCCTGGCTGCAGGGATCCGCCTGGCCGGGCTTCGTCTACGCGGCGTTCATCCTGCTGCCGCTGGGTTTCCTGCTGATGACCGCCCTGATCCTTGGCGCGGTCATCACGCGCCGCAGGAGCTGAGGTACCGGCCCCTGCCGCACCAACGCCTCCCGCCCGCCGGGTAATCTGTAGGTAATGTCCGCAATCCGCGCCCTGGCCGACGAGTTGGCCGCCCGCAGCGACTCCGATCTGCGCAGCCTCCTTTCGGCACGCCCCGATCTGTCCCTGCCGCCCGTCCCGGACTTCGCCGCCCTGGCCGCCCGTGCCTCAACGCGCGCCAGCCTCCAGCGGGCACTCGAAAACCTCGCCGAACCGCACCTCCAGGTCCTCGAGGCGGTGCTCATCGCCGCCGAGGACGCCGGCGGCACCGGGGTGGACGCCGCCACGCTGGGCGCCCTCCTCGGCGGCGCGGAACCTCCGATCCTCGAGCCGTTCCTGGCTCAGCTCACCGCACGGGCCCTGCTACAGGCTCCCCCGGTGCTGCAGGACGGAGCGTCGAACGGCCGGGCGCCGGCCGGTCCCTCCTACCGCCCCGTCGGCGCGCTGGCCGAGGCGCTCGGACCCTACCCCGCCGGTCTGGGCCGCCCCCTCGAGACCCTCGTCCGGGTCCTGCCGGGCTTTGGCGGGCAGCTCGTGGAGGCCGTCGACCGGGTGCGGTCGCTCGGCATCGCCCTGGGTCCGGCCCCGGATCCTGAGACCGCCGCCCGTGAGCTGTCCGGCGCCGTCGGACGTCCGGCGGACTGGAAACTCCTGCTGGCCGCGGCCCCGACGGGCACCACGGAGCTGCTTGAGCGGCTCGCCGGAGCACCCGTGGGCGTCGTTCCCGCCGCCGCCCGCGCCGGGTACCGGCCCGGGCACGCCGCGGCTCCGGTGGACTGGCTGCTCGGGCACGGGCTGCTTGCCCCGCTCGACGTCGCCCACGTCGAGCTGCCCCGCAGCGTCGGCCGGGCGGTGCGCGGGCACCGGGTCGCCGCCTCGCTGCAGGCCGCGCCACCGGATCCCGGGCTCCGCCCGGTGCGCCCTGCGGTCCGTGACAACGCCGCCCACAGCGCCCTCGCCGAGACCCTGCGCCTCGTGGATGCCCTGCTGGCCCCCGGCGGGCCCACCCCCGTGGCCACCCTGCGCTCGGGCGGCGTCGGCGTGCGGGAGGTGAAGCGGCTGACCGAGGCGCTGCAGGTCGAGCCGGCCGCCACGCCGTGGCTCCTTGAACTGGCCGCCGGGGCGGGCCTGCTCGGGCTCGACGTCGACGACTCACGATGGAAGCCCACCGGAGCGGCCGCAGCCGCCGCTGGCGACCGGGAGGCGCTGTGGCTGGCGCTGACCGGCGGCTGGCTCGACCTCGAGCGCGCCCCCTCGATGGTGGGGACCAGGTCCCCCGACGGGGCCACCATCAACGCGCTGGCCGCCGAGGCCTCCCGCCCCGACGCACCCCGCGTGCGCCGGCGGGTGCTCGACGCCGCCGTCGAACTGACCACCGAGCACGACGGCACCGCAGCGGCGGGCGTCGATGCCCCCTCCCTGACCGCGCGGCTCGCCTGGCACCAGCCGCGGCTTCGACGGCGGTTCGAACGCCTCGTCCCCGGAATCCTGGCCGAGGCGGAGGCGCTGGGACTCTTCGGCGGTGGTGCCCTGACTCCGATCGGAGAGCTCGTGCAGCAGGACCGCCTGCCCGAGGCCGCCGCAGCGGTCCGGGAAGCCCTCCCGGCGCCCGTGAGCCATTTTGTGGTTCAGGCGGACCTGACCGCCGTCGCACCCGGGTACCTCGACCCGGCGGTGGCGCGGGAGCTGCTGCTGCTGGCGGTGCCCGAGGGCCGGGGGCCGGCCACGACCTACCGGTTCTCCCCGGCCTCGCTCCACCCGGCCCTTGACGCCGGGCAGGACGCAGGCTCGATCCTCGCCTTTTTGACCCGCCATTCGGCAACCGAGCTGCCCCAGGCACTCAGCTACCTCGTCGAAGACACCGCCGCCCGGTACGGGTCCCTTCGAGTGGGAAGCGCGGGCAGCTACCTGCGCACCGAGGACGACGCCGCCGTCGAGGCCCTGCTTGCCGACCCACGGGCCGCCGCGCTGGGCGTGGTCAAGCTGGCTCCGACCGTCGTGGCGGCCCGCGCCGGCGCCGACGAGCTCGCGGCGCTGCTGCGGGACCTCGGCTACACGCCCGCCCCCGAGCATCCGGCCGCGCCCGGCGTCGGTGCCCCTCCCCCGGCCCCCGCCCCACCGTCGACCCCATCGCCGGCCTTACCTGCAGGGCCTACGCGCACCCGGCCCGGCCCCTGGTCGATCACCGAGGAGGAGATCGCCGCCCAGGTGGATTCCCTCCGGGCCGGCGCCCGGCAGGCACCCGACCGGGCGGCGGGCCCCGAAGGTGAAACCCTGCTCGGACTCGAGACGCTGCGCACCGCCATCCGGCAGCGCTCCCCGGTCCGCCTCGGAACCGCCGACAGCCAGGGCAACGCCGTCCGGCAGGTGCTCGTGCCCCTGTCGGTCTCCGGCGGCAGGGTGCGGGTATTCGATCCGGTGCGGCAGGTGGAGAAGGTTGTCTCGGTGCACCGCGTGATGGACGTTGAAATTATCGAAGGGACCTCCGATGGCTGATGGACCGCTGATCGTCCAAAGCGACAAGACCCTCCTGCTGGAGGTCGACCACCCGCAGGCCGACGAGGCGCGCCACGCCATTGCGCCCTTCGCCGAGCTGGAGCGGGCCCCCGAACACGTCCACAGCTACCGCCTGACCCCGCTGGGGCTGTGGAACGCGCGCGCCGCAGGCCTTGACGCCGAGCAGGTCCTCGACACCCTGCTGACGTACTCCCGCTTCCCCGTCCCCCACTCCCTGCTGATCGACATCGAGGACACAATGTCCCGCTACGGGCGGCTCCGGCTGGAGAAGGACCCCCAGCACGGGCTGGTCCTGCGCACCACCGATTACCCGGTGCTTGAGGAGGTCCTGCACGCCAGGAAGATCGCCCCCCTGCTCGGCCCGCGCATCGACGGCGAAACCGTCGTCGTTCACTCTTCGCAGCGCGGCCAGCTCAAGCAGCTGCTGCTCAAGCTGGGCTGGCCGGCCGAAGACCTCGCCGGCTACGTCGACGGCACCCCCCACCCGATCGCCCTGACCGAGGACGGCTGGTCGCTGCGCCCCTACCAGAAGCTTGCGGCCGACAATTTCTTCTCCGGCGGGTCCGGGGTGGTGGTGCTGCCCTGCGGCGCCGGCAAGACCATCGTCGGGGCGGCGGCCATGGCCACCAGCCAGACCACCACCCTGATCCTCGTCACGAACACCGTTTCCGCCCGCCAGTGGAAGGACGAACTCCTCAAGCGCACCTCGCTGACCGAGTCGGACATCGGTGAGTACTCGGGCGCCCTCAAGGAGGTCCGGCCGGTGACCATCGCCACCTACCAGGTCCTCACCACCCGGCGCGGCGGGCTCTACCCGCACCTCGAGCTGCTCGATAAGAACGACTGGGGGCTGATCGTCTATGACGAGGTCCACCTGCTCCCGGCGCCCATCTTCAAGATGACGGCCGACCTTCAGGCACGCCGCCGCCTCGGCCTCACCGCCACCCTCGTGCGCGAGGACGGCCGGGAGGGCGAGGTCTTCTCGCTGATCGGGCCCAAACGTTACGACGCCCCCTGGAAGGACATCGAATCCCAGGGGTACATCGCCCCGGCCGACTGCGTCGAGGTCCGCGTCGACCTGCCCCGGGACGAACGCGTCGCCTACGCCATGGCCGAGGACGGCGACAAGTACCGGCTGTGCGCGACGTCGGATACCAAGTCCGGCGTCGTCGAGAAGCTCGCCGCCGCCCACAAGGGCGAACAGCTGCTGGTCATCGGGCAGTACCTTGACCAGCTCGATGACCTCGGCGAACGGCTGAACGCGCCGGTGATCAAGGGTGACACCTCCGTGAAGGAGCGCCAGCGGCTCTTCGCCGCCTTCCGCAGCGGGGAGATTTCGACCCTTGTGGTGTCGAAGGTGGCCAACTTCTCGATCGATCTGCCCGAGGCCTCGGTCGCCATCCAGGTCTCGGGCTCCTTCGGCTCCCGCCAGGAGGAGGCCCAGCGGTTGGGCCGGCTGCTGCGGCCCAAGGCCGACGGGCGCGCCGCCCGCTTCTATACGGTCGTCGCCCGCGACACCCTCGACCAGGACTTCGCCGCCAAGCGGCAGCGCTTCCTCGCCGAGCAGGGCTACGCCTACCGGATCCTCGACGCCGCCGGACTCGCCGGGTGAGGCCGCGGGGTGCGGCAGCTCACGTCGGGCCGGCATCCAGTGAACGTTCAGACAATTTCCAGAAAACGAGCGGATAATGGCGCAGGTGAAGAAACCGACCCCCGAAGCGAAGCTCCTCGTCGTCGACGATGAACCGAACATCCGCGAACTGCTGTCCACCTCACTGCGGTTCGCCGGTTTCGACGTCGTCGCCGCCGGCAATGGGCGGGAGGCCCTGGCCGCGGCCGAGGCCCACAACCCCGACCTCGCCGTCCTCGATGTCATGCTTCCCGACATGGACGGCTTCACCGTCACGAGGCGCCTCCGGGCGGCGGGCCGCCATTTCCCGGTGGTCTTCCTCACCGCGCGGGACGACACCGAAGACAAGGTCACCGGCCTCACCGTCGGCGGCGACGACTACGTGACCAAGCCCTTCAGCCTCGACGAGGTGGTCGCCCGGATCCGGGCCGTGCTGCGCCGGACCCAGCCCCTGTCCGACGACGACGCCGTCATCCGGGTCGACGACCTCGAACTCGACGACGACGCGCACGAGGTGCGCCGGGCCGGGGAGATCATCGAACTGTCCCCCACCGAGTTCAAGCTGCTGCGCTACCTGATGATGAACCCCAACCGGGTGCTCTCCAAGGCGCAGATCCTCGACCACGTGTGGGAGTACGACTTCAACGGGGATGCCTCGATCGTCGAGTCGTACATCTCCTACCTCCGCCGGAAGATCGACAAGAACGCCGACGCGGCGGCACTTATCCAGACAAAGCGGGGCGTGGGTTACCTCCTGCGCTCCACCGACCGACGGTAGGTAGCGGGGCCCTTGATTCGACGGTGGAATTCGGCTTCGCTGCGCTCGCAGCTCGTGGCCATCATGACCCTGCTCATGGTGGTGACCGTGGGCATTACCGGGATCGTGACGGTGTCACTGCTGCGCAACGGGCTGATCGAACGCATGGACGGGGACCTGACCGCCAACGCCCAGAACGTCTCCAACGCCTTCTTCCACGACCGCAGTGCGACCGACCGCCCGCTCCTGCGCTTCTACGGGGCGCTCCTCGGCCCCGACGGCACCATCCTCGAGACCTCACATTCTGCCGCGGAGTCCGACGTTCCCCGGCTTCCGCACCTCACCTCCAAGCAGGTGAACAAGCTCAAGGGTGAGGCGTTCGAGGTGCGCGGCACCGCCCCGGACAGCCCGGGCTGGCGGGTGAAGGTCCTGGAGTACGAGGACGGGCCGCAGACCCTCGCTATCGCCTCCCCCATGACCACGGTGGACGACTCCGTTCAGGAGGCCTCCGAAATCATCTTCACGGTGGGCCTGGTGGCGACGATGATCGCCTCGGCCATCGCCTTCGTCGCCGTGACCCGCCAGTTCCGCCCCCTGGCCCGGGTGGAGCGCACCGCCGCCGCCATCGCGGCCGGGGACCTCTCGCGCCGCGTCGAAGTCGAGCGGCCCGCCACAGAGGTCGGGCGGCTCTCCCGCTCCCTGAACGCCATGCTTGCCCACATCGAGCGGGCCTTCGCCGCGCGCACCGAATCCGAACGGAAAATGCGCCGGTTCGTCGCCGATGCCTCCCACGAGCTGCGCACGCCCCTGGTGACCATCCGCGGGTTCTCGGAGCTCTACCGGCACGGTGCGCTGCAGAAGGAGGAGGACGTCGCGGCGGCCATGGGCCGGATCGAAAGCGAAGCCGTCCGGATGGGCCACCTGGTGGAGGACCTGCTGACCCTCGCACGGATCGACGAGCAGCGGCCGCTCGAGGCCAAGCCCATCGACCTGATGGTCCTCGGCAACGACGCGGCCCTCGACGCCCGGGCGATCGCGCCCGACCGCACCATCACCGTCACCGGGCTCGACGGTGGTGCGCCGCGTCCGGCGCCCACCGTCGGCGATGAGGCCCGCCTGCGGCAGGTGGTGGGCAACCTCATGACCAACGCACTGCGCTACACCCCCGAGGGGACGCCCATCGAAGTCGCCGTCGGGGTGGCCCCCGTCATCCACGGACGGAGCGACTCGGTGATCGAGGTCCGCGACCACGGTCCCGGGATTTCCGAGGAGGACGCCGCGCGCGTCTTCGAACGCTTCTACCGCGCCGACTCCTCCCGGCACCGGGAAACCGGAGGAACCGGGCTGGGGCTCGCCATCGTCGCCGCGCTCGTGGCCCAGCACGACGGCACGGTGAGGCTCGAGGAGACCCCGGGCGGCGGAGCCACCCTGTCCATCCGCCTGCCCCACGCGGTGGACGAGCACCCCCTTGAGTTTTCCTCCACAGACCCCGCCTGAGGCCCGGTTGTCCCCAACCGGACAGGGAGGAGCCCCGCCCGGTCCGGGGTGACCTACAGTTTCCAAACCGGCACCCGCCGGGAGGGACCCTGCCCGGGAGGACTTCATGGCACAGTTCAACGTCGACACCGACAGTCTTGCCGCTCGCAGCGCGCAGGTGCAGGGAACCATCGGCAGGCTGCAGGCCGAGGTCGACTCCATGCAGGCCGGGCTGAGGGAACTCGAGGCGTTGTGGACCGGCCAGGCCGCCGCCAACTTCCAGGCACTCGTCGCCCAGTGGCGGGGAACGCAGGCGAGGGTCGAGGAATCCCTGGCAGCCATCAACGAGGCACTCGCGGCCGCGGGCCGCCACTACGCCGAGGCGGAATTGAACAACGCTCGAATGTTCCTGCCCTGACCACCCGGTCACCGGAGTACCCACCCGCCCTCACCGGAGCCGGTGGACTGCTGGCCCGGGACCCGCCCTTCCGCGGCCGGCTCGACTCCAGTCCCGGAATCCGCTCGGCGGTGACCGTCGTGCTGCCGCAGCCGTTCGTTAACGCGAAGGAGCGGCACCCCCTCGAAAGGGGATGCCGCTCCTGGTCGGCTGGAGAGCCGGAGGTTTGGGGACTAGAAGCCGCCCATTCCGCCCATCTCGTCGGCACCGGGGCCTGCGGGGGCAGCCTTCTCAGGCTTGTCCGCGACAACGGCCTCGGTGGTCAGGAACAGCCCGGCGATCGACGCGGCGTTCTGCAGCGCCGAGCGGGTGACCTTCACGGGGTCGTTGACGCCTGCGGCGAGCAGGTCCTCGTAGACACCGGTTGCGGCGTTGAGGCCGTGGCCGGCGGGCAGGCCGCGGACCTTGTCGGCCACAACACCGGGCTCGAGGCCCGCATTGAAGGCGATCTGCTTCAGCGGAGCATCGATGGCAACGCGGACGATGTTCGCACCGGTTGCCTCGTCGCCGGAGAGCTCGAGGCTGGCAAACGCCTTGGCGCCGGCCTGGATCAGGGCAACGCCGCCACCGGCGACGATGCCCTCTTCGACGGCAGCCTTCGCGTTGCGGACGGCGTCCTCAATGCGGTGCTTGCGCTCCTTGAGCTCGACCTCCGTGGCTGCACCTGCCTTGATGACCGCAACGCCGCCGGCCAGCTTGGCCAGGCGTTCCTGCAGCTTCTCGCGGTCGTAGTCCGAGTCCGAGTTGTCGATCTCGGCACGGATCTGGGCAACGCGGCCGGCGATCGCATCGGCGTCGCCTGCACCCTCGACGATGGTGGTCTCGTCCTTGGTGACGACGACCTTGCGGGCCTGGCCCAGCAGGTCGAGCGTTGCGTTTTCGAGCTTGAGGCCAACCTCTTCGGCGATGACCTGGCCACCGGTGAGGATGGCGATGTCGGCCAGCTGTGCCTTACGGCGGTCGCCGAAGCCCGGAGCCTTGACGGCGACGGACTTGAAGGTGCCACGGATCTTGTTCACCACGAGGGTGGCGAGTGCTTCGCCTTCAACGTCTTCGGCGATGATCAGCAGCGGCTTGCCCGACTGCATGACCTTCTCGAGGACGGCGACGAGATCCTTGACGTTGGAAATCTTCGAGTTGACGATCAGGATGTACGGGTCTTCGAGGACCGTCTCCTGGCGCTCGGCGTCGGTTACGAAGTAACCGGAGATGTAGCCCTTGTCGAAGCGCATGCCTTCGGTGAGCTCGAGTTCGAGCCCGAAGGTGTTCGACTCCTCAACGGTGATGACACCTTCCTTGCCGACCTTGTCGAGCGCCTCGGCGATCAGGTCGCCGATCTGGGTGTCCCCGGCGGAGATCGAAGCCGTGGCGGCGATCTCTTCCTTCGTCTCGATCTCCTTGGCGGAGGCAAGCAGTTCCTCGGTGACAGCCGCGACGGCCTTCTCGATGCCGCGCTTGAGGCTCAGCGGGTCAGCGCCGGCGGCCACGTTGCGGAGGCCTTCCTTGACCAGGGCCTGGGCGAGGACGGTCGCCGTGGTGGTGCCGTCGCCTGCGACATCGTCGGTCTTCTTGGCGACTTCCTTGACCAGCTCGGCGCCGATCTTCTCGAACGGGTCGTCCAGTTCGATTTCCTTGGCGATGGAGACACCATCGTTGGTGATCGTGGGGGCGCCCCACTTCTTCTCGAGGACGACGTTGCGGCCACGCGGGCCCAGCGTCACCTTGACGGCGTCAGCGAGGATGTTCAACCCACGCTCGAGGCCGCGGCGGGCCTCTTCATCAAAAGAAATGATCTTGGCCATAACGGCTTAGGTCCTTTCGGGGACAGTTATGCATTTCAGCAAACGAGTGGTCACCAGCCTGCGGTGCCCGCGACGGACGGGCTTTCCCGGAAACGATCTCTTTACGCTCCGGGTGCACCCTCACCACAGTGGTATGCCTGCTTTGCTCGATGCCCATGACTTAGCAGTCAGCGGGTTCGAGTGCTAAGTCAATAATTAGCACTCCCACCGCATGAGTGCAAGCCGCCGGAACCCGAACGGCCGGGGATGACCCTGAAAGGCGCGGGCCGGATCCGGGGTTCTACCTGATGCGCAGCCGTTCGCCCGGGCATAGCGTAGAAGCAGCACCAACAACCAAGGAGAAATGTGTCAACGACCCCAGACCAGCCCCGCTCCGAATCGGACCCTGTGCCGGACGCAGCGGCCCCGCAGCCAGACGGGTACCCTCTGTCGGGCGGAGCGCGGAAGCACGACGATACCGCCGTGGACCCGCAGGCCCAGCTGTTCGAGCGGAAGGACAACCTGCCGGACGACGGCGACGCCTACCGCGAGCCCGCAGCGCCCTCAGGCCCCCGCCAGGATCCCTACTCCCAGGACCTGTACTCCCAGGATCCCTACGCCCAGGGTTCTTCCACCCAGGATCCTTCCCGGCCGGCCCCGTACGGTGAGTATCAGCCGAGCCCCTACGAGCAGAACCCGTATCAGGGGAGCCAGTACCCGCAGGGACAGTTCCAGCAGGGCCCGCCCCCGGGCGGGCAGTATCCCGCGGGTCAGTTCCAGGGCCAGTTCCAGGGCCAGTACCCGCAGGGCCAGCCGTACGGCGTCCCCGGCTATCCGTATGGCTCGGGCTATCCCGAGCAGAAGTCGCGGCTGGTGGCCGGACTTCTTGGGATCCTGCTCGGTTCGCTGGGCATCCACAGGTTCTACCTCGGATATGTGGGCATCGGCATCGCCCAGATCGCCGTCACCATCGTGACGTTCGGGTTGGGGGCCGTCTGGGGCTTCATCGAGGGCATCATGATCCTCGTGGGCGCCGAGTCCTTCCGGCGGGATGCCAAGGGCGTGCCCCTCAAGGAGTAAGGCAGCAGGCCGGCCGGCATTGAACCGGCCGGCCGTCACCGGACTACTGGAACTCGGGGCCGATGACCACCGTGAGGTCCGGCGACACACCGGTACCGTCCTGCACCGCAGCGATCCCCAGTGCGGAGGCCACGGCTTCGGCACCGGCCCGCTGCTCTGCCCCGTTATAGAAGACGACCGACCCCTCAAGCGGAGCGCCGGCCCAGTTTCCGGGCGACGCGCCGGTCCAGCCGTCGGCGGTCAGGCGCCCGGCCACCGTCCCGGCGAGCCCGGGGACGCCGGTGCTGTTGAGCACGTTGACCTTCTGCGCCTTATCGACGGTCGACTCCGGGTCCTGCGAAGCTGTCGACGTCGCCGGCGCGGACGGTGCCGCTGTGCCGGTGGCCTCCGCGGATCCCGGTTCCGGCGAGCGCAGCCTGTCCGTCGCCGATCCGGTGGGCGCAGGGCTGCTGTCGGCGGCCGCGCCGGCATTGGCCGCGGAGGCGGACCCTGCCCCGCCCATTTCGAGCCGCGGGAGCAGGAAGTAGGCGGCAACGCCCACAAGCAAGGCAAGGACTCCCACGGCGATCTTCAACCCGAGGCCGCTTCCCCGGACGGCGACGAGCCGCTCCCGGTGCACCCCCTGGCGCGACGCCGTCTCAGGGATGCGGTCAAACTCGTCCTGGGGGTACTTGCTCATGCGGTGAAGGGATCCTTGCGTTGGTCAGATGTCGGCGCCGAGGCGGCGGGCGGAGCGTGCACGCTGGCGCGATGTCCGCAGCCTGCGCAGCCTCTTCACGAGCATCGGGTCGTGGGCGAGGGCCGCTTCCGAATCGATCAGCGCATTGAGAACCTGGTAGTAGTGGGTGGCGGACATGTTGAAGAGGTCCCGGATGGCCTGTTCCTTGGCACCGGAGTACTTCCACCACTCACGCTCGAGCGCCAGCATCTGCTGTTCCCGCTCGCTGAGGACGCCCCGGCTGCCGGGGGCCGGGGCAGGTGCCCCCGCTGGCTCGCTCACGCGCCGCTCCTCGTTCTAGGTAATGCTTCCGCACCCATGGTAGTTGCGAATGACATACCTGTCATTCGCAACACCGCCCCTCACACACGTTCCCGGAGCCCCGCGCCGATCGGCCAGAATGAGGGAATGCGCTACGAGGATGTCCCCCTGTTTCCCCTGCCCCCGGCGCCGGAGGCCACCGGGCCCGGTGGAGCCGCAGGCACGCCCGCTTTCCCGTTCGCCGCCCCCGTACCGGTCGCGGCGGTCGTCGCCCCTGACTGGGCGCCTGTCCTGGCACCCCTTGAACCGACAGTCCACCGCCTGGCCGCGCGGCTCGAGGAGGACCGCCGCGCCGGGCACCTGATCCTTCCACAGCCCGCAAATGTCCTCCGGGCCTTCAGCGTCCCCCTGACCGGGGTGAAGGTCGTCATTGTGGGCCAGGACCCCTACCCGACGCCCGGTCATTCGGTCGGGTTGGCATTTTCGGTCGATCCGGCAACCCGGCCGCTGCCCCGGAGCCTCGTCAATATCTACAAGGAACTTTCGGAGGACCTCGGCGTCACCGCCCCCGCCACGGGGGACCTCTCGGGGTGGACCCGGCAGGGCGTCCTGCTGATGAACCGCGTACTGACGGTGCGGGCGGGCGAACCCGCGTCGCACCGCGGCTGGGGCTGGGAGGACGTCACCGACGCGGCGCTGCGCGCGCTTGCGGAACGGGGAGGCCCGCTGGTCGCCGTCCTGTGGGGCCGGGACGCCCTCAAGCTCAAGCCCGTGTTCACCGGTGTGCCCACGGTGGAGTCGGCGCACCCCAGCCCGCTCTCCGCCTCCCGCGGCTTCTTCGGGTCACGGCCCTTCAGCCGGGTCAACGCCCTCCTGCGGCAGCAGGGTGCGGACCCGGTGGACTGGCTGGCGGGCTGAGGCTACCGTCGGCGGTTCCGCCGCCGCTCGTTGCTGCCCAGACCGCGGGTGAGCGGCCGGGCGAGGTTGTCGCCGAGCACCACCCCGCCGGCGACCGCGAGGATGACGGTGAACGCGTTGAACAGCCCCAGGGCGCCGGCGCTTGGAATGCCGGTGTTGGTGGTCAGCATGTACATCGAACGGAAGATGGAGAGGCCCGGGTAGAGGAACATGACCGCCGGCACCGCCAGCACCAGCTGAGGTGCGCCCATGCGCAGCGCCACGATGCGTGACAGCGCGCCGATCAGTACGGCCGCCAGCGCCGGCGCCAACCGGTACCCCACCCCCGCATTGATCGCCGAGATCCACAGGACGTAGCCGGCCGTGCCCACCAGGGCCGTGGGAACCACAAGGGAAAGGTCCGTCTGCTCGGTGACGGCGAACATCGCCACGGCAATGAAAATCAGCACCGCGATCACCGGCCAGGGGTACGGCGACGCCGGGGCCGCGAGCAGCTCGAGGTCCGGGATGCCGATGGCCGCACCGAACACCAGTGCGACGGCGATTCCCGAGACCACCCCACCGAAAATCAGCAGTGCCGACAGGAACCGTCCCGCCGCGGTGACCGGGAACCCGTTGATGGCGTCCTGGGTGGCCGAAACCAGCCGGCCGGCGGGCAGGAGCAGCAGGATGCCGCCGACCACCACCAGCGACGGCGCGATCGGCACCTCGAGCCACCAGAACAGCATGGCGATCAGGGTGGCCATCGCCGAGGACGTGGCGACGGAGAAGAACTCCGGCACCCTCCACCGGCCGAGCTGTCTCGAGACAAGGTCGACCAGGATACAGCTGCCCAGCCCGATCAGGGCCCCAAGCACTCCCCCGCCGATGAAGGCGACGATGGCTGCACCGAAGATCCCGAACGCGGCGGTGACCATCCAGCGCGGGAACGGCTTGGGCCGCCGGGTGATCTGTTCGAGGCGCTGGGCCGCTTCGATGCGCGAGACACCGCCGGCGGCGATATCGGAGACGAGCTGGTGGATCGCCGTCAGTCCCGCATAGTTGTTGGTCCAGGACCGCACCACGCGCAGCACCGTGGTGGGCGTCTGGTCCTTGGCCGAGTAGTTGATCACCACCGACTGGTTGGTGATGTCCACCTCGATGTGCTCAAGGCCCAGGGCCGCGGTGACGGCGATAATGCTTGTCTCGACCTCAAGGGCGCCGGCGCCGTAGCGGAACATCGTCTCGGCCAGGCTGAGGGCGAAGTCGAGGGTCTTGCGGGCGCTGGCATCCGGTCCCCCCACCTGGATGGTCGGGTTGGCGTAGGGGCTGCCGGCGAGCCGCTCGACGATGCTCATCGCCTGGGTCGGCGGCTCCTCCCCCTGGACGAGCCGGCGGAGTACGTTCCGCGCCGCAGCGTTCGAGCGGTCCGGGCGCACGGTGCGCGGCGTCGTCGGCAGCGCGTCCGTGGGCGACGGCGCCCGTGAGGGACGCCGGGCGGGCCGCGGGCGGGGCTTGGCACCCGGCGTCGAGGGCTGCACGGGGCCCGGTGCGGCCGGCTGCTTGGCACCGGAGACAGCCGGTCGTTGGGCGCCCTGCGCCGGAGGCGACGGGTCGCCGCCGGGCTTTCGTGCGACCGACGGACTTTCGGCCGACGGCGGACGGACGGGTCGCTGGATCACCGGCAGCGGGCCCGCCGCTGGTGAGGGATTGGTTTCGGGCTTCCGGCCCCCGTTCGGGCCGGCCTTGTCATCCACGGTGTATTCCCTGCCTTGCTGCCCGCGGGCTGTTCTTCGATCAGTAGAAGGGCTGCTGGTGCCGGCGCCAGTAGATCTGGCGGGCCACCCGCTCGCCCACGGCGGTCCACAGTCGATACTTCTTCTCGTTCAGGGCGAGGTCCCAGCAGCCGGTGAAGTCGGTGACGATCTTGGAGAAGCTCGTCTTGAAGAGGCCGAGGCCGTGGTGCGGGTGGGAGGTGTCCTTGAGCCGGTCGGCGGGCGGGGTTCCGCAGAAGTCGTACTCGCGGATGGCGAACTCGTCCTTAAGGTCGTTGATGGCCGTCCACTGCAGCAGGTGGGAGTCCCCGTACTGTGAACGCCCGGGCTTCGACCCGCCGTCCTTGTAGGTTCCCTTGCTGCCGTAATTGATGATGAAGGCCCCCACCGAGGGCTCGCCGTCCTCGTAGACGAAGTAGAGGCGGCCCTGGCCTGCGGCGGCGAAGTTCCCCCAGAACCGGCTGTAGTACTCGAAGGAGCGCAGGCGGGCGGCCGAGCGGTCCTCGATGTGGGCCATCAGCCGGTACATGATGCCGAAGTTTTCCTCGGTCGGCTCGACCCGGCGCACTTCAACGCCTTCCCGCAGGGCCCGGCGCACGGCGTTGCGGCCGCGGGAGGAGAGGTTGCGCAGCAGCTGGTTCGACTCCGGTGTGGTGTCGAGGAGGGCCGTATGGTCATTCGGCTGCAGGTCGAAGGTCTTGTGCAGGCCGGCGGCGGTGAAGAGCTGGCGGACCTCCGGAGAGTCGACGATATCGGGTTCGATCTTCACCGCGAAGACGTTCAGGCGGGACGCGGAGGTGAAGTCCTTCAGCGCGTCGAGCATGGCCGGCACGTGGGCCGGCTCGGCCGCGCCCGGGCCCTTGATCAGATACCAGAGCCTGCCAAGGACCGGGAAGGACTTCTCGAGCACGAGGTTGTAGCTGGAGTACTGGGCGGACTCGAAGACCAGGAACCGCGGCGTCCACCCGTGATGCGACTTCACCTCGGCGAAAGAGGCCGACTGCAGGACATTTCCGCCGTCCGGGTTGGATGGAACGAGGTCGTCCCACTTGTCCTGCTCCGCTTTCGTGGCGAAACGCGCGGTGAAGTTGATCAAGTTGCCTTCTCTGCTGGTGGCCCGGAGGTGGCCGGCGGGGTTCCGGCGCACGGATTTACCCGCCCAAGTCTAACTGTTGCGCCGAAGACGGACCGCATGACGCGACGCGGGAACCGCTTTGGCCCGCAGGAGCATTCGACCTCGGTAGCATCGGGACATGGACTTTCGATACCTCGGCAACAGTGGACTGAAAATCTCCGAAATCACCTACGGGAACTGGCTGACCCACGGGTCGCAGGTGGAAAACGATGTGGCGATGCGGTGCGTCCGCGCCGCGCTCGACGTCGGCATCAGCACGTTTGACACCGCCGACGCCTACGCGAATACGGCGGCGGAGACGGTGCTGGGCGAGGCGCTGAAGGGCGAGCGCCGGGAGACCCTCGAGATCTTCACCAAGGTCTACTGGCCCACCGGGTCCAAGGGCCACAACGAGGTGGGGCTGTCCCGCAAGCACATCCGGGACTCCATCGACGGCTCCCTGCGCCGCCTGCAGACGGACTACGTCGATCTGTACCAGGCGCACCGGTACGACAGCGAGACCCCGCTTGAGGAGACGATGCAGGCCTTCGCCGACGTCGTCCGCCAGGGCAAGGCCCTCTATATCGGGGTCAGCGAATGGACGGCGGACCAGATCCGCGCCGGGCACGCCCTGGCCCGGGAGCTGGGAATCCAGCTGATCTCCAACCAGCCGCAGTACTCGATGCTGTGGCGGGTGATCGAGGAGGAGGTCGTACCGGCCTCCGAGGAGCTGGGCCTGTCCCAGATCGTCTGGTCCCCGATCGCCCAGGGCGTCCTGACCGGCAAATACCTGCCGGGAAGGGAACCCGAAGCGGGGACCCGCGCCGCGGACGAGAAGGGCGGCGCCGCAGTGATCAAGCGCTGGATGGAGGACGACGTCCTTACCGGCGTGCAGCGGCTGAAGCCGATCGCCGACGGCGTCGGACTCACGATGGCCCAGCTGGCCATCGCCTGGGTGCTGCAGAACCGCAATGTCGCCTCCGCCATCATCGGCGCCTCCCGGCCGGAGCAGGTTGAGTCAAACGCCGCGGCCTCCGGCGTCGTCCTTGAGGCGGACGTTATGGCGGCCATCGATGAAACGCTCGGCGCACTCGCCGAACGGGACCCGGCCCGCACGCAGTCCCCCGAGAAGCGGCCGGCCTGATGGGCAGCTCACGCATCGCCGTCACGGGCGCATCGGGGAAGCTGGGCCGCAGCGTGGTGCGCGGCCTGCGGGAGGCGGGCCACACGGTCCTCGAACTCGACCAGCACGGCGAGCGCGGCGACGGTTTCCTGCGGATCGACCTGCGCGACTACGGGCAGGTGCTCGACGCCCTGCTCGGCGTGGACGGCGTACACGATGGCTTCGACGCCGTGGTGCACCTTGCGGCGATCCCCGCCCCGGGGATCACGGCGGACGCGGCGACTTTCGCGAACAACATGGCGTGCACCTACAACGTCTTCCAGGCGTGCCGGCGCGCCGGCATCCGGCGGATCGTCTACGCCTCGAGCGAGACCGTCCAGGGCCTGCCCTTCGACACGGATCCCCCGTACCTGCCCGTCGACGAGGAGTATCCCGCACGCCCCGAGAGCACCTATTCCCTGGTGAAGCACCTCGAGGAGCAGATGGCCGCCGAGCTCGCCCGGTGGGATCCCGCCCTGAGCATCACGGCCCTCCGCTTCTCCAATGTGATGGACCCGGAGGACTACGACGAATTCCCCTCCTTCGACGCCGACGCCCGGCTGCGGAAGTGGAACCTGTGGGGATACATTGACGGCCGCGACGGCGCGCAGGCGGTGCAGAAGGCACTCGAGCATGCCGGGCCGGGCTTCGACACCTTCCTGATCGCCGCCGCCGATACGGTGATGACCCGCTCCAGCGCGGAGCTGGCCGCCGAGGTGTTTCCGGCGGTGGAGTTCCGCAGGGACGTCGACGGGAACGGAACGCTGCTCTCCATCGATAAGGCGCGCCGGGTGCTCGGCTTCGAACCCCGGCACAGCTGGCGGGACCCCCGGTAAGGGCGGCGACTACCGACAGGGAAAAAAGATCAGTAGGCTTACTGATGAAGGATGGACAGTGCGCCCACCGCAACGAGAGGTGAAACCATGACCGAAGAGAACCTCCCCGACGAGGACCTCACCATCATCACCGACGACGAGCTCGAAGTGGAGGAAAGGTCGCTGGCCGACCTGGATCCGCTGACCGGGGAGGACGCTGACCTGTACCCGGGCGCGGCGGAGGACAACCCGGACCGGTGGCAGGAGGACCCGCTGCTCCAGGGCGAAGGGTACGACGAAGAGGATGACTCGCGGCTCACCGACCAGATCCTCCGCGACGAAACTGCGCGGGCACGGTGGGAGCACGGTGACGAGCAGATCCCTCCGGACGTCCCCACGCTGGGAGAGGCCTCCGACGACGTCGACTTCGGCATCGGCGAGGACGACGAGGTGGACTCGAGCGACGATCCCTCCAACAGCGGCGGATCGCCGCTGAGCCATCTCGACGACAAGGACCTCCAGTAGGCATCCAGTCGAGTTGCCCGCGCGACGGCGGCCGCCCCTTTGGAGAGGCGGCCGCCGTCGTCGTTCCGGAGCGGGATTAGTACGAAATCAGTTCGACGAGGTCGCCCACCCGGTCCTCCGGGTAGTTGCGGGCGATGTCGGCCTGGCTGATCACCCCGACGAGGTCGTGCCCGTCGATCACGGGCAGCCGCCGGACCTGATGGTCCTGCATGGTGCGGATCGCCTCCTCAACGGTGTCGTCGGCGCCGATGGTCACCGGCTTGCCCTGAGCGAGGTCACCGGCCGTGACACTGGCTGGGTCGCCTCCGTCCGCCAGGCACCTCACCACGATGTCGCGGTCCGTCAGCATGCCCTTGAGCCGGCCGTCCTCGCCGCAGATCGGGAGCGACCCAACATCGAGGTCCCTCATCTTCACTGCCGCCTGCTGCAGGGTGTCCTTCTCGCCCACGCATTCGACGCTGCCGGTCATGATGTCTCGCGCTGTAGTTGGCATAACGCTCTCCTTCCTGCTTGGGTGCGCCGCGCCGGTGGACGCGGCCGCGGGCTCCGGAAACGAACCGTAAGCCTGCTTAGCAGTATCCGCCCACCCGCGTCCGAAGCAAAGAAGTCCGAGGGGTTTTCCTTCGAGCGGCGGCTCCGTAGACTGACCATAAGGGAGCTTACTTTCTTCCTTCTTCATCGAAAGGACCGGTAGCGGCTATGTCAGATTCCCCCGATCAGGAACGCGCCCACACCGAGGAGCCCGCTGAAGGCGACCTTGGGTCCGACTCCACGGACATCCGCCAGCGGGCGCAGGATGCAGCCGAAGGAGAGGATTCGGCCGAGGAGTATTCCGGTGGGGGCAGCGCCGGCGCGGCGGATTCCTGAAAAGGCCGGCCTGGGGCGCTGCCTTCGACCGGCGCCGGTCTTAAAGCTCCATCCGCCCGTCATTCTTGCGGTCTGCGCTTTCCAGTGCCCGGCCGCGATGGTAAACCGTACGTACCTCCCGCAGGCTGCGCCGGGGACGGCGCACGAGCACACAGAGAAAGGTGCTGCCAATGACCCACGCACTGAAGGACCACGCCAACCTCTACAAGCTCCCCGGACCGTGGACCACGATCTACGTTGACGGAAGCACCGGCACAGTCGACTCTTTCGCGAGTGACGACATCCTCCCCCGCAGTGTCGCGGATGCGATGGAGCAGGCGGGCGCGCCGAAGGAAGATATCAAGGCAGCCACAGCGGCTCTTTCGAAAACGGCAAAAGGCCTCCCCGATCCTGTCTCCCGGTTTATCCTGGTTCACGGCGGCGAGGCAGCCATCGACGATTTCCTCCCCGGCGGACTTGTCACCGGCGAGCCGGTGATTGCCGTGGGACCGATCCCTGACCTGAGTCCGCTCCTCCGACACTGCCCTGAAGGATTCCCCTACGTCGTCGCCGAGGTGGGCCGGGACGGCGGGGAGGTCTACCTGAGGCATGCCGACAGGACCTGGGGCGGGCCGAACCGCGGCGAACCAGTGGCCCACATCGAAGGCGACACCGAACACATGCGCAAGGTCCACGCCGGCGGCTGGGCCCATGGGCGGTACCACCACCACGCGGAAAAGGTTTGGAAATCCAATGCGGCTGAGGTGGCAGCCGAAATCGACACGGTGGTCTCCGCTACCCGGGCGAAACTTGTCGTAGTCTCCGGGGACATCAGGGCCCGCCAGCTCGTTGCTGACCAGGTCTCCGAAGAAACCCGGTCACTGCTGAGCGTCGTCGACAGCCACACGCGCACGGGCGGATCCGACAATGAAACGTTCGCCCTCCAGGTGGACCAGCTCGTCACGAGGGTCATGGCCGACCGCCAGCATCAGCTGCTGGAGCGGCTCGCCGAACAGGAAGGACAGGCGACCAGGACCTCAGCCGCAGGAATTGGCGCTGTTGTTGCGGCACTCCAGCAGGCCCAGGTCGAAACGCTACTGCTCGAATCGACGGCCTGGGACAACCGCACACTGCTCGCCCTCGACGCCGCTCCGTGGGTAACGACGTCCCCGGAGGAGACCGCCGGAGCGTCGGTGCTCGGCTCGGTGCCCGCCCTTGCCGCGATCCTCCGCGCAGCGGCGCTCACCGACGCAGACACGGTGCTCTACCCTCCGGGCGCGCTCGATTCGAAGCCGATCGCAGCCCTGCTGCGCTGGCCCACCGGGCCGGCCGTCCCTGCGGCGACCTAGGTTCAGGGCCCACACACAGCGGGACTCCCCAGCATCGGCTGGGGAGTCCCGCTGTGTGTCGTCCGACTGCGTGTCGTCCGGCGTAGTTAGTCAGGCACCTACCTGCCGCTGCCGCGGCCGAACCTATTTGCCGCTGTCGCGGCCGAACCTATTTGCCGCTGCCGCGGCCGAACCTATTTGCCGCTGTCGCGGCCGAACCTATTTGCCGCTGTCGCGGCGGCGGGTGTCGACGTCAGGATCGAGCTCGTCGGCCTTGCGGGCGTGGTTCATCGTTTCTTCCCGCAGGCCCTGGGCGTCCGTCTGGCGCTCCGAGGCCTGACGGCGGAGCCGCTCGGCCTCCACCTCGGCACGCTGCGCCTCGGCCTCAGCCATGGTTGCCTTGGCTTCGCGTTCACGCGCCTCGAGTTCCGTCTCCTGGGCCTGCTCCCGAATTTCGGCTGCCTGCCGTCGGCCCTTTTCCTTCTGTCGCTCAACGTGGGCCTGCCGGCGTTTCCGGCTCAGCGCTACCACCACTCCGATCACCGCCAGCACGACGATGATCCCAACAATGATCCAGATCAGTTGACTTGTCTCCACTGCCCGTTCACCTTCCCTGTCGCCTTTGACGTGCGCGGTGCCTCATTCAATGTGCTGGAGCCCGGCGGATTAACCGCCGAGGCCACCAAGACCGCCAAGACCGCCGGGCAGCTTGCCCAGGAGGTCCTGCGGATCGATGCCGAGCTTGGCGAGGAGTCCCGCGTGCTGCTCGGTGTCTACAGTGTCGGGTAGCTCGGACTCGGCCTGGCCCGCCTTATCCGAATTGCCCTGCGACTTCAACAGCTCAATGATTTGTGATTTATCGATGTTCATAGTTCCTCCGTTGCTCGGACGTCCAGACCTTGGACGCCGGTTCGAAAAACTGGAATACTAAGCACGCTTACTGAGAGCATTGCACACCCCCTGCTGATTGTCACGGGCGTCAACCCTTCGAAGCTGGCACAATTCCTGCCATGCCAACCTCCCTGTTGATCCTTTCGGACACCCATATCCCCTCCCGCGCGAAAACCCTTCCCGAAGGCCTCTGGCCCGCGGTCGAAAGCGCCGACCTCGTGGTTCACGCCGGAGATTGGACGGACATTTCATTCTTCGAAGAACTTCGCGACCGCTCCCGGCGCCTCCTGGGCTGCTACGGCAACAACGACGGCGACGCCCTGCGGGCCAAACTGCCGCTCGTGGCACGGGAAGAGATCGAGGGGCTCCGCTTCGCCGTCGTCCATGAGACGGGCGCAAAGACCGGGAGGGAACAGCGGATGGACCGCGAATTCCCCGGAACGGACGTGCTGGTCTTCGGTCACAGCCACATTCCATGGGATACCGTCACCGGTGCCGGCATGAGACTGCTGAACCCGGGATCCCCGACCGATCGACGGCGGCAGCCGCACTGCTCGTACCTGACGGCAACCGTCGACGGCCACCGGCTCGACGTCGACCAGCACCTCCTGCCGGTCCGGGCCTGACCCGCCGGACGGGCCTCCGCAAGCGCTGCCGGGCATGGCACACTGGCCCTATGATCCTGCTTGGCTGGAATCCCGACCGGGGTGATGACCCCTTTGGCGGGTACCGGTCGGCTGGAGACGAGGTCACCGGGGCCGGGTTTTTCCGCTGCAGGTGGCTCCTTCCTCCCCTCCAGGCAACAGCAGGAACCGAGGTGTGGCTGTTCAGCCAGGGAAGCCGCGACCGCGGCGTTCTGGGCCACGGCAGGGTCGCCTCGCTCCCCGATCCCGAACCGGCCGGCCGGGGCGGGGCGCCGGGCATCGTCGAGTTCGATGCGCTGAGGCCCCGGGGAGACTCGATTCCCCTGGACCTGCTGACCCTGCGTGTCCCGGGCATCGCCTGGGGGGTGAACCGTCCCTCCCGCCGGATCCCAGCCGCGGCCGGGCCGGCCCTGCGGACCCTGTGGGCCGAGACCAGCGCCCCTGAAGAGGCAGACCCCCTCCTTCCGCCCCCCGGCACCCTCCCCCCGGACGCGCTGGCCCAGGCCCGGGTCAACCGGTACGAAAGGGACCCCTCCGCTCGCCGCGTCTGCCTCGCCCACCACGGGACCTCCTGCGCGGTCTGCGGCTTCTCCTTCGAGGAGGCCTTCGGACCGCCCGGTCGGGACTTCGTGCACGTGCACCACCTCGTCCCGGCCGCCCGCCTCGGGGCGGGCTATGAACTCGACCCGATCGCCGATCTTGTCCCGCTGTGCCCCAACTGCCACTCCATGGCACACCGGCGCCTCCCGGACCCCTACTCGCCGGCCGAACTGCGCGCGCTGAGGTCCGCCGCAGGGTTTATGCCGGGGACAGCACTGAGCCCGGAGCAGCTGACGGCCCAGGCTGACGCTGTGCGGATCCTGGGAGCACGCTAGGAGGGCCGTGGTCAGATCCGCAGAAGCCCTCATATACTGCGGATACGTCACGAGCCGAATGTCGAAGGCTGGTGCTGGGGCCCCTTCAATGACAAGAGGTAACGATGGTCCGTGTCTTCGGGATAGCGGCTGCAGTGATTGCTGTTCTCGCCCTTCTGGTTGGAGGCTTCCTTCTGCTCAACCGCGACGGGGACGGTGAGCGCAAGCCGGCGGCCGCAATCCACTTCACCGCGGCAGGGGACTTCGCCGCCTCGGGCGAAGCAGCGGCCGTCCTGACCAAGAATGCCTCGCTGTCCCCGGAATTCACCCTGGCCCTGGGGGACCTGTCCTACGGGCGTCCGGGCGGGGAACAGGAATGGTGCGACTTCGTCACGAGCAAGGTGGGTACAGCCTTCCCTTTCCAGCTGATCGCCGGCAACCATGAGAGCGATGGCAGTGACGGGAACATCAACGACTTCTCCGCCTGCCTGCCCAACCGGCTGCCCGGACTGGTGGGGACCTACGGGCGCGAGTGGTACGTCGATGTGCCGGCCGAGGACCCGATCGCCCGCTTCGTGATGATCTCCCCGGGCCTGGTCTTCCCCGAAAGTGAAACGTCCTGGGATTACCGTCCCGGCTCGGACCACTACGCCTGGACGGAGTCGGCGATCGACGGTGCCCGCGACAGCGGCATCCCGTGGGTGATCGTTGGAAACCACATGCCGTGCCTGTCGCTGGGCGAGTACAGCTGCTCGGCGGGCGAAGAGCTCACCAACCTGCTGATCAGCAAGAAGGTCGACCTCGTACTCAACGGCCACGAGCACCTGTACCAGCGCACCTACCAGATCGGGCATGGGGACGGCTGCGCCGCAATCGTCCCCGACGCCTTCAATGAGGAGTGCATCACCGACACCGACACTTCACTCGCCCAGGGCCCGGGCACGGTGTTCGCGACCATCGGCACTGGTGGAATCGGCCTCCGCGACGCCAACCCCGCCGATCCGGAGGCCGGTTACTTCGCGGCCCGGACGGCCACCAACGCCAATCCCACTCACGGCCTGCTCGATGTCTCCGTCACCGAACGCTCAATCTCGGCCGAATTCGTTCGGGCGGCCGGCGGAACCTTCGAAGACTCCTTCACCATCCGGGGGAAAGCGGGAGGCCGGGATGGCGAGGCCTCCTTCACCGAGGACTGCGCAGGCCTCGGCTGCGCCTTTGACGCCTCCACGCCCCTGCCCGCGCAGGGGAACCGCACCTACACGTGGGACTTCGGGAACGGCGAAACCGCCACCGGGGTCCGGCCGACCGTCACCTATGACGCTCCGGGGGACTATGAGATCTCCCTGACCGTCAAGGACAAGGCAGGCAGTGAAACCGTCTCCAAACAGGTTTCGGTGGGCGAAGGGGCGGCTTCGACCTTCTCGGACCCGTTCGAGCGCACCACGGAAACCGGCTGGGGCGACGCCGAGGAAGGTGGGGCCTGGACTGACAGCGGCGAACCGGGCGCCTTCAGTGTGGCGGACGGGAGCGGGATCATGCAGCTTGCCACACCGGCATCGGGAGCGTCCGCGTCCCTGGACGCGGTGAACAGCTCTCGAACGGACCTGCGAGCCGCCCTCGGGGTGGATCGGCGCCCGGCCGGAGGAAGCCTGTATCTGCGCTTGATCACCCGACAGACCGACCGCGCCGGGGCCTACCGAACGGTCCTTAGATTCTCGCCGGAGGGCGAGATTTCCTTCCTGATCGACCGGGTCAACAGGGACGGCGCCGAGGTGCAGATCGGGCCTGTTGTTATAGTCCCCGACCTCACGGTCGCCGGAGGCGAGATCGTCAATGTGCGGGCCCAGGCCACCGGCACGAGTCCGACAACCCTGCGCGCCAAGGTCTGGAAGGCAGGAGAACCCGAACCCTCGGAATGGCAGATCGACACCAGCGATTCCGCCCCCGGGCTCCAGACCCCCGGGGCCGCCGGCATCAACACCTACCTCTCATCGGGGGCGACCAACGCCCCGGTCACCATCAAGGTCGACGAGATCACCGGCACCCTCGCGGAATAACACCGCCCAAGTCCCCCGCTGGTGCCGGCGGGGGGTCACCGGGGAAAGGCGGCCAAGGCGCGTTCCGCCACCCGGGCCAGGTCGGGACGGGACGCCCCGGCCGAGGCCTGGACGGCGAGCCCTGCCGTGACCGTGGCAAGATACCGCGCCAGCTCGGCGGGGTCCTCGGATGCGGAAAGATCGCCCTCGTCGATGGCCTGCTGGAAGCGGCGGACGAACCGGGCCTCGCCGGCGCCGCGGCTCTCGTTCAGGAAATCGACAATCCGCTGGTCGGTGGGATGGCCGGAGAGCCCGCCCTGGATGGAGAGGCATCCGCGGGGTCGATCGGGCAGCGTGATCGAGACAACGTTGGAGCGCAGGTAATGCTCCGCCACCGCGCGCGCGGTGGGCATGGCAAGGGCTGCATCGATGTAGGACATCTCGACCCGTGCGTACCGGCCGATCGCCTGCCGGAACGTGCCTTCCTTGTTGCCGAAGGCCGCGTACAGGCTCGGGCGGCTGATGCTCATCGCGTTCGTAAGGTCCTCAAGGGTCGTGCCCTCATACCCTTGGCGCCAGAAGACGTCGACCGCGCGCTCAAGGGCCTCATCGACATCGAACTCACGGGGCCTGCCTCGAGCCGCCATCAGCCTCACCCTCCTGCCATCGAACGCATCCGTGGAAATCAACGGACGAGCCGCAGCCGGAATTCCATCAATTCTCCCATGGACCAGCACTCGGACCGAGTGTCGGCACCACCCCTATCCCAGGGTGCCGGAGGCCCGGGGTACGCGGGCGACAGGCCGGACGCCGGCAGGAAGTACGCGCAGGGCCTTACTTGACGGTAAGGTCAATAAGCACCATTCTTGAACGTATGGTAAATAACGACTCATCCCTCGAGAGCCTCGTCACCCGTTTCCTTCAGGCCCTGGGAAATAAGGACGCCGAAGGCGTCGAAGCCCTGTTCGCCGACGACATCGACTGGTACGTCCCCGGCCACCCGGACCTGCCGTGGACGGGCATCCGCTCCAAGGGATCCCAGGTCGCTGAATACTTCACCACGATGTGGCCGCACTTCGACTCCGATAAGAGCAGCGTTCAACTCGACAAGCTCGTCCTCTCGGGAGAGGACGCCGTCATCTTCGCCACCTTCGCGCATACAGCCCGCAGCACCGGCCGCTCCTTTGTGACCCCGGCCGTCCTCCACCTCGTTGCCGCCGACGGCAGGTTCATTCGGATGCATCTCTCCGAAGACACCGAGGCTGTGGCCAAGGCATTCTTCGACTGAGCCGCCTCCACCGCTCTTCCGGCCCCGCGGAGTCCAGAAAGGCCCCCTCCCGTGCCTTTACACCACCATCGGCAACGGAGGCGAGTGATAGTGCGCACCCCTTCCATTCCGGCCACCGGTCCGCAGGGGCCATAGGATCGAGGAGAACGGCGTTGCATACTGCAGCGCGCCCCGCACCAGCGGGATACGTCAGCAAGGAAGGTACGCAACAGTGATTGGATTCATCATTGCCGGGCTCATCATCGGCGCACTCGCGCGGCTGATCAAGCCGGGCAAGCAGCACCTCGGGCTGGTCGCCACCCTGCTGCTGGGCCTCGTTGGCTCGGTCATCGGGGGCTCGATCGCCAGCCTCCTGGGCACCGGGGACATCTTCGAACTCAATGTCCTTGGCTTCATCGTCTCGGTCATCGCCGCCGTCCTGCTGATCGGCGTCGCCGAAGGCGTGGCCGGGCGCCGCCGCGTCACCCGCTGACCCCGGGCATCGTGCGGGGCCGGCGCCCGCCGGCCCCGCTCTGACCTGCCGGGAAGATGCCGGTCAGGTGCGGCGGAGCCGGGCGAGCCGACGGACGGCGGCGAACCCCAGTCCGCCGGCTATCAGCCACGGACCACCCACGAGAATGGGGTCGATCCACTGGTGGTTCAGATCCGCGCGCTTCTTTCCGAACCGCGACGTAACCCCATGGCGTGAAAACTCACTCAATACGCCGGTTTCGGTGATCGGATTGTCCGGGCGGAGGCTTCCGAACGAAGCCAGGTGCTGCTCCCACGCATCCACCCGGTCCGCGGCGAGCAGCAGCAGCCAGTGCGCCGCACGACCTTCGCTGTATTTCTTGTACGAGTATTTCCGGATCACTCCGGAAACCCCCCTGGGCGGCGCCGAGGTCCCGAAGACGGGGGTAAGGAACTTGTGCTCGATTGAGCGCTCCCGGGGCCATTTCTCCGGCTGGCGCTCCGGGAAGTCCCAGCGGGCGCCGTTGAGGCCCGGGTCGAACTGTTCCTTTGGCACCGAGGGGCGGTCCTTCGGGTCGAGGTCCGCCCCCCAGCCGGGAATAGCGGCGCGCAGTTCATCGCTCGACCTCGCCCGGCTCGGCTTATTGGCTGTGTATGGCACGGTGCTTTCCTCTCAGTTGGCGCCGGGGATGATCAGCGGCTTGATGCAGTTATCGAGCTTGGCCGAGAAGATGTGATACCCCTCGGCGATGTGCTCAAGCGGAATCCGGTGCGTGACGATATCGCTGGGCTTGAGGTAGCCGTTGCGGATGTGTTCGAACAGACGCGGCCACTGGCGCTTCACGGGGGCCTGGTTCATGCGAAGCGTGAGCCCTTTGTTGAGCGCGTCGCCGAACTTCACGGCACTGAACATCGGGCCGTAGGCCCCCACCACCGAGACGGTCCCGCCCTTGCGCACGGCATCGATGGCCCAGTTCAGCGCGATCGGCGAGCCGCCCTGGAGCTTGAGCTTGGCGGTGGTGACGTGCTGGAGGAAATTGCCGTCCGCTTCGGCTCCGACCGCGTCGATGACGACGTCGGCGCCCAGGTAGTCCGTTGCCTTCTTCATCTCGACGACGATGTCGTCGTACTCGGCGAAGTTGTAGGTCTCGGCGTGGGCGAAAGTGCGGGCCTTCTCCAGGCGGTACTCGAGGTGGTCGATGACGATCACCCGCCCGGCGCCCATGAGCCAGGCGGACTTCGCGGCGAACAGGCCGACCGGCCCGGCACCGAAGACGACGACGGTGTCCCCTTCGACGATGTCCCCGAGCTGGGCGCCGAAGTAGCCGGTGGCGAGGGCATCGGTGAGCAGAACGGCGTCCTCCTCATCCATCCACTCGGGAATGATGCTCGGCCCGATATCGGCGAACGGCACCCGGACGTATTCGGCCTGGCCGCCGTCGTACCCGCCGCAGGTATGCGAGTACCCGTAGATGCCGCCGACCGCAGTGGCGTTGGCGTTGACGTTGTGGCAGTTGGAGTACAGCCCGCGAGCGCAGAAGTAGCAGGTGCCGCAGTACACGTTGAACGGAACCATCACCCGGTCGCCGGGTTTGAGGTTCTGCACCGAGGAGCCGACCTGCTCGACGACGCCGACGAACTCATGGCCGAAGGTCATTCCCACCCGCGTGTCGGGCATCATGCCGTGGAAGAGGTGGAGATCCGACCCGCAGATGGCCGCAGTGGTCACCCGGACGATCGCGTCGTTGGGGTGCTCGATCGGTGGGATGTCCTTTTCCTCAACCCGGATCTTGTACGGTCCGCGGTAGACCATTGCTCGCATCAGTGCCGCCTTTCAGGGCAGTTCGAGGGTTGCTTGGTAGCGTTCCACGGCCGCGGAAAGAGGGTCAAGATTTTTGTCGGACGCACCCCGCCGAGCGTGATGGCCCGGTTGATGCTAGCGGGCCCGGGCGGCTCACCGCCCTGCCCGAACCCCGCGCAGCGAGACGGCAGACACCAAATGAAGGCCGCTGCCGGATCGATGGATCCCGGCAGCGGCCTTCTGTAGTTGAGTGCTGTCCTGGTATCAGGCCACGCAGCCGCCGAGAGCGATCTGGTTGTCGATCGAGGCGATCTTGGTCTGGACGGCTCCCAGCTGGTCCTGCAGCGAGTTGACAGTGGCCTTCTGCGCGGTGATGGCCGCCTTGTTCGTCTTCTTCTGCGCCTCAAGGTTCCGAAGGACCGCGTGCGCGTCGGTGACCTGCTTGTCGAGGGTGGTCAGCTGGCCCTGGAGGGTCTTCAGTGCCGCTTCCGCAGCGCTGATTTCCCCGTTGAGGCTGTTGAGCTGGGTCAGGAGGGGCGCCACCTGGTTCTGCAGCCCGAGGACCGCGGCCTCCTTGGCAGCGATCTGCCCGTTCAGCCCCGCGAGATCCGCCACCAGCTTGTCCATGTCGGCGTTCAGCTTGGAGATTTCGACCCGCTTGGCAGCGGCCGCCGCGGCCGCGCTGTCTGCGGCTGCCTGCAGTGCCGGCAGCCGGTCCTGCAGCCCGGTCAACTCCGCGTTCTTGGCGTCGACGGCCGCATCCGCAGCTGCGAGCGCGTCCTCGGCGTCCGCAAGGTCACCCTGCAATTCCTCGAGCACCGCCCGCTCGGCGGAGATGGCCGCCTCGGCCTCTGCGGCTCCCTCGGTGAGTGCCGGCAGGCCGGCTTCGAGGTCGGCGACAACCTTCTCCTGGGCGCTCACTGCACCGGCGGCTGCGGCTGCGGCGTCCTCGAGGGCCGGCAGCTTCCCCTGCAGGGCAGCCAGTTCTTCCTGCTTGGCGGCCACTGCGGCGTTGGCCTCGGTCAGTGCCGTTCCAAGGGCGGGCAGCTGGCCCTGGAGGCCCAGGATCTCTGCCTCCTTGGTGGCAACCGCGCCCTGGGCCGTTGCCAGCGCGGCCTGCAGCGGGGCTGCCTGACGCTGCAGGGTGCTGCTTTCGCCCTGCTTGGCGACCAGTTGAGCGTTGAGTGTGTTGACCTGGTTCTGCAGCGTGGAGAGGTCGCCCGAAAGGCCAGCAATGATGCCGGACTTCTGGGTGATTTGGTTCGTCACGGAAGTGAGCTCGGCCTGCTTGGTGTTACGCAGGGCGATCAGTTCGTCCTTCTTCTTGCCATTGCCCTTGATGGCTTCGATCTCGGCGTTGAGGGCGTTGATCTCGTCCTGCAGCTGGGTCTGCCGGGCCTGCAGCGCCGTCCGCTCGGACTGAGCCGCAGTGAGCTGGGTCTGCTTCGTCGAGATCGTGGTACCGAGAGCCGCAATGTCGTTCTGAAGGGTGGTGATCTGCCCGTTGATCAAGGTGGTGGCTGCGGCATTTGCGGCGACGGCGTCGGCGGCCTTCGCTGCGTCGGCCTTCAGGGCCGGGAGCTGATTCTGGGCGGCTGCAATCTCAGTGTTCTTCGCCGTGACGGCGTCCGCAGCCTTCTTGGCATCGGCCTGAAGTACGCCAAGTTCGCCCTGTGCGGTGGTGATCTCGGCGTTCTTCACGGTGACGGCGTCCGCGGCCTTGTTGGCGTCGGCCTGGCGCGTGGCGAGGGCGGTCTTCGCCTCCTCGATCCGGACCGCCTGGGCATCGAGCTCGGCCTGCGCGGCGATGCCGGAGTCGACGAGGCGCTGAAGCTCGGCCTCGGACTCGAAGACGGCCTGCTCCGCGGCGGTCACCGCGGCAGCGGCGTCCTGCGCAGTCGTCGTCAGCGAAACAAGTGCTGTCTCGGCGGCGGCGATCGCCTCGATCTGCGCGGCGAGGGCACCTGAGGCGTTGGCGGCCGCTGCGTCAAGCAGGGCCAGCTCCCCGGTGGCGGTGTTCAGCACTTCCTGGTGGGCCGCCAGGTTCGCGTCCACGTCCGCCGCCTGCTTCTTCAGGCTCTCCGAGTCGGCCTGCGCGGCGGTCAGCTGCTCTTGAAGGGGCGCGAGTGCGGCAGCCGTATCCGCCTGCCGCACCTTGAGGTCGGCCAGCGCCTTCGTAGCTTCCTCGATCGACGTGGCCACGCTCGCCTGGTCCGCAGTCAGGGCTGCGAGTTCCGCGGTGGCGGCCTTCTCGTCGATGGCCAACTGCGCGGCCTCGGCGTCGAGGGCGGCGATTGCCTTCTCCGTGTCGGCGATCTGGGTGTTGAGGGTGGCAGCGGACGTCTGGAGCGCGGTCCGCTCGGCCTGCAGTTTGGAAATCTGCTCCGCGTTCTTCTTGGCGGCGGCCCGGAGCAGGTTTTCCTGCACGCCTCCGCGGTGCGCCGTCTGGTTGACCACCCCGTTGCAGATGCCCGACGTCGGGCCGGTCGTCGCCGAGGCCTGCGGGGCGAACACCAGCATGCTTGTCAGGATGCCGGGCAGGATCACTGCGCTTGCAACACGGCGGGTAAGGACGGATGTCGCGTGCGAGTCGCGCATGATTACTCCTGAGACCGAAAAAGATGATGTAGCTGCCTCAAGGAATCTATGGACATTGGTTGCGTCAGGACACAGTAACCACTACTCGAAAACCGTTTGGACTACTTGGTCAGCGGGCGCTGAACTACCTGCTGACCCATCGCCGGTCGGGGCAGCGGCATCGTCGGGGTGCCGGGCCGGTGGACACCGGCGTGCCGGCAGGCGGCCGCCGACCCGGGCGCTACTGGCCCGACTCGCCCATCTGCTCCACGAGGCCGGCGCGCCAGGCGGGAGGGTCGAAGGGTTTGGCGTAGTAGCGGGTGTCACGCAGGATCCGGCCCTGCCCGTCGAACTCGAGGATCACGACGACGTTCCAGAGCTCTCCGCCGCCGTAGTCATTGACTCCCTCGATCACCCAGACCGTCGCGGCGCCTGTGACCCGCCGGACGGTGATGTCGGGGGGCGCCGGGAATTGCTCCTGCATGGACCGCATCGCGTCCCGCCCGCGGATCCGTTCCCCGGATTGCGGCATTTCCATCACGTAATCGGGATGCCGCAGTTCGTATTCGGCCTCGGGCGAGAGCGAATCGTGGCCACCGCCGATCAGGCGCAGGAATGCCTCGCGCATCACCGATGCGTCACCGGTGTCCATCGCCCGCCGGATGAGAGTCCCGATTTCAGGCTCAGCCATGGCGGTCATGCTACGCCGCCCGGCCGTGACCGGCCAGAGGTTGATGCCCCCGGGACGCATCCTCCCGAGGCGGCCTCCCGCCCCCGCCGTACCGGGAATTCCCGACCCCGGCCCGCGGTTGAGAGAAGGTAGTTACCTATCCCTGGAGGAAGAATGAGCACCCCCGAAAATGCCCAGCTGGAGCGATGGCTTCGCTTCCGCAACAGCCGGAACACCGCTCTCGCCAAGGAGCACGGCTGGCTGACGCTCACCTCGCTGCAGTGGCTTCCGGCCGAGCCCTCCCCGCTGGAGTCGGTTCCGGGGCTGTGGTCCACGGACGGCGCCAAGGCAGTCCTCACGGCCGCCGCCGCGGACGGGTTGACGCTTGTGGAGACGGGCGAGCCCGTCGAAGGAGCCCTCACCGCCAGCCTCGACAATGAGGAATCCCTGATGTGGGTCGCCTTCGGCGGCGAGGACGGCCGGCGCGTTGTGGTCGAGCTTGCCGTCCGGGGCAACAAGTACGCCATCCGCACCCGCGATTCGCACTCCCCGGTGTTCACCGCGTTTGAGGGCGTTCCGACCTTCGACTACCGCCCGGAACTCGCCGTCCTTGCCCGCTTCGAGCGTTACCCGGAGCCGGTCGAGGTGCCGATCGGAACCGCCAACCCGCTCGTGGACGGGGTGCACCGCAGCGCCGGTGAGCTCGTGTTCCGGCTGCCCGGCATCGACCACGAGTACCGGCTGCAGGCCGAGGAAGGGAAACTCGGCGCCCTGACGGTGACCTTCCACGACAAGACCAACGGCGAAACGACGGACGACTGGCGGAAGGTGGAGACCGGCCGGCCCCGTCCCGACGGCACAGTGGTTCTCGACTTCAACCGCGCTATCAACTATCCGAGCGCCTTCACCCCCTACGGCACCTGCGCCATGCCGGTGAGGAACAACAGCCTCGACGTGAAGGTTGAGGCCGGGGAAAAAGCCGTCGACATCCAGCCTGCCGGCTGAGGATCACCCCGGCCGAACGGCGTCCATCCCCTGGCGGATGGACGCCGTTTCCGTCGTCGGGGCCTTGAGAGGCTGCCGTGCCCGGCGGGCCCTTAGACGACCGGCGACGCCGGCGATGCGCTGCGTCAGCGCCCAGTACGCCACGCCGGCCACCAAGGAGGCGCCCACTGCGAGTGCCGGGCTGAAGGGTTCAAGCAGGGGAAAGACCAGCCAGTGGGTCAGGTAGGCGTACAGCGAGGAACTGGCGAGGACCCCGACCGGCCGGTGGAGCTTCCGCGGCAGCGGGATGGCAGGAAGCCAGGTCAGCAGCAGGAGCCCTCCGAGCAGGGTCGCTTCCCGGGCCGCGTCGTCGAAGAAGCCGGGCACGCTCAGCGCCGCAATGGCCGTCACCACCGACCGCTGGAGGACGGTCCGGGACCGGGCCATCAGCCAGCCCAGGCCAACGAGCCAGAGCACGGGTGCGGTGTGCGGCACGCTGATGTGCGGGATGTCGTAGCGGCCCAGCATGCCCAGTGCTGTGAGGGCGAGCGGGAAGACAAACGGTGCGCCCCGCTCGGCCCGGTCCACCCACGGCACCGCGAGCAGCGCCAGCAGGAAGACCAGGACATACACGAGCACTTCGACGAACCAGAACTGCCACTCCGCGGTCACATGCCGGGGCCCGATCAGGGAATTCAGGAGCACGATGTTCGCCAGGGAGTACCGGTCGGTCACCAGGTAGGCGAAGGCGATAAAGGCCACGCTGGGCACCACGATCCGTCCGAGGCTCCGTAGCTGGCGCCGCAGGCGGGCGACCCGCACCCCCGCGAGCTGGAACCGGGCGAAGTTGTAGCCTGCCACGGCCATCAGTACATGGGCGGTTCCCGGCCACGTGAACAGGCCCACGTGGGTGCTGATGATGAAGATGATGGCAACGGCCCGCAGGACGATGCTCGTCTCGAGCGGGGCGAGGAAACGCCGCGCCGGCCGTGCCTTCCGGGCCGGCCGGGCGAGGTCCCCGACCCTCATCAGGTGCCAGTCGGCAGGGAGGGCTCCAAGAACCTTTTCGAGCCGGACTGACAGCGCCACGTAGGACAACGAATCCCCGCCGAGGGAGACAAAGGTGTCCTCGTCCCGGACGGCGCCGCACTCAAGGTGCTCCGCGTAGATCCTCCGAAGGTCCTCCGGCCCGTCTCCGGCTGGGGCCTCCTCCGCTACCGCCCTGACCGGTGCCGCCGCCAGGGCGAGCACGGCCGGATAGTCGGGCTTGCCGCTGGACAGGCGCGGGAGCTGGTCGACGCCGTGGACCTCGACGGCGGCCCGGGGCAGTCCCAGCCGCTGGGCGAGGACCTTGCCGAGCAGCCGCGCATCAATTCCGCCCTCGACCGCGACCACGAGCCGTTCGTCGGTTCCGGCACTGAAGGCGCGCACGCCGAGGCCGTCGAGAATAAGTTCGACCTGGCCGAGGTCGACGCGCAGCCCGACGATCTTGAGGAACCTGCTGCGCCTCCCCACCACCTCGTACAGGCCGTTGGGGTGCCGTCGCGCCAGGTCCCCGGTGCGCAGCTCCTGAACGGTCCGGCCCAGTGCCAGGTCGGCCGGCACCTCGGCGTAGCCAAGCATGACGTTCGGTCCGGTGTACACGAGTTCGCCGTCGTCGAGCCCGGGCACCGGGTCGATGCGGAAGGCTCCGCCCGGCACCGCGATGCCGATGGTGCCCGGGTGCGCGGCCGCCAGGTCCGGGGGCAGGTAGGCCATCCGGGCGGTAGCCTCCGTGGCGCCGTACATGACGAACAGGTCCCAGCCGCGCTCAGCGCCCAGCGCGGCGTACCGGCGCACCTGCTCGGGCGCGAGCCGCCCCCCGGCCTGGGTGATGTACCGCAGGGAAGGAAGCTCAAGGTCGGCGAAGCCCACCCGTTCAAGGAGTTCGAAGGTGTAGGGCACGGCGGCGAAGGAGCTTACCCCGTGGGCGCGGACCTGCTCCCAGAAGCAGGGGTCGACGACGGACAGGTCGGTGAGCACGAGGCCCGCCCCCTGCAGCAGGTGGCTGTTGATCACCGACAGTCCGTAGCAGTAGGACAGGGGAAGCGTCGTCGCGGCACGGTCCTCGGGCCCGATCGCCAGGTACTCGGCGATGGACTCGGCGTTGGACTGGAGGTTCTCGTGGGAGAGCCTCACCAGTTTTGGGGAACCGGTTGAGCCGGAGGTGCTGACCAGCAGGGCAAGCTCGGGGTGCAGTTCGTGCGCGGTGCCGGGGCGCCGCTCCTCGAAGGAGGGAAAACCGCCGGAGCGCAGGACGACGTCGGGGTCGTACGCCGCCACGATGGAGTCAAGGGCCGCCGGCTTGTCGGCTGGAACGAGGATGAGGGGATGGCCGGACGAGAGCGCCGCGAGGTAGGCGATGAGCGAATCGAGATCGTTGGCGGCCGCGAGCGCCACCAACCGCCGCTGGGTTCCCAGGCGGGCAGCGAAGGCCTCGACGCGGCCGGCCAGTTCACGGTAGCTGAGGGTCGAACCGTCGATCAGCACAGCCGGGCGGTCCCCGTGGTGGGCGAGATCGGCGGCGAAGGAGGCACGCGTGAGGTTCAAGTGCGAGGTCACTGCGTAACCTTATGAGGAAGGGTTACCTAAGTAAAAACGGCGCCGCGTCGGTTGCCGAAGCCGGACCGGTCCGGTCAGCCGGCTGCGGGAAGGCCTTCCCTCGCCGGGGAGGACTGGACCTGATCCCGTCCCGCGAAGCGGATTCCCGCCGAGGTGGCAATAATGTCCTCGAGGGTGCGCCGCACCCACTCCGCCGCCGAACTGTTGGCAACCCGCAGGTCCCGGTCGGCAATTCCTGCCGACGAAGACTGGGCGAGGCGGACGATGCAGTAATCGAGCTCTGCGGCCAGCCCCTTGATGGACTGAAGCAGCTCGTCAGGTCCGGCGTCGGCGGTATCGAGCACCACGTCGATCAGGGAAGGGCCCTCGGCAGGTCCGCAGTCCACGAGGTTTCCCGTCCACCTTTCGGGGTCCCGTTCAGCGCCGCTTCGATGCCTCAGTGTGCTGCGGGCCGGCAGGGGTCCGGTCCCGGAATCGTAATCCGGAGCCGCACTCACGCGGTGCGCCTGAATCGTGCGGAGCGGGCGGCCCGATGGGCGGTCTGAGCGGCGTCCGCCGCAATCCGGGCGAACCCGTGGTGTGCACATGGCATGGTGAGACCCTCGCTGTTCGGCGGCCGATCTGCCTTCGCAGGCCCCGGCTCCGCGACACTTAAATGCGTCGGTTGCGCATCAGTCGACCGAGAAAGTTGGCGACATTACCGGAGCGTAACATGCAATTTCCGCGTGGCACGCAATTCGGAAAAGGGCAATCCCGCGCGTGTCTGGAGGGGTCGAAGCTGCCCGAATCGTTCCGCATCGCCCTAGGACTGGCACCCGATTCCGTCGCCGTCCCGGTCGAACGAGGCGTCCCACCCCGGGTCCGCCGGGGTGATCGGCGCGGCGCCGGCCGCCTCGACGTCCGAGCAGCTCCCGTAGGTCACCTCCCCCGTTGGCGGCATGCTCTCCTGTCCACCGGGTCCGCCGGAAGGCGGGGTTTTCCCGGGTGTGCCGGCCGGGGCGCCGGCGGGCGGAGCGGTGGTTGCATCGGGAAGCGGCTGGCCCGGGCAGGACCGAAGGATCCGCTCGATCGCGCCTCGTTCGGCGGCCGTCACCCATAGGCGGTACTTGAGCTTGACCGCCGTCTGCCGGGCCACGTAGTCGCACCGGAACGATGCGTTCGGCGGCAGCCACGTCGCGGCATCGGCGTCGCCCTTCTGCCGGTTGGCCGGCCCGTCGACGGCGAGGAGGTTCAGCGGGTCGTTGGCGAAGCGCAGCCGGTCCTGGTCCGAAAGCTGCTGGGCGCCCGTCTCCCAGGCATTGCCCAGCGCCACGACGTGATCGATGTCGACAAGGGCATCCCCACCCTTGACGAACGATATGGTCGCCGCCGTGTAGGGGTCCTTCAAGACACCGGCCTGCACCACGCAGTTCCGGGTGCGGGGCTTGAAGGCTTCCTCCGAGAGATCCTTGGCAAGGATGTCGTTGCGGGTATCGCAGCCGTTCCGATCGACGTCGGCCCAGGCCGGCCCAAACTTCTCCCGGTCGTAGCCGGTCTTCGGTGCCCGCCCCTTGACGGCGAGCGCCTCGAGGCCGGCGAGCGCCGTCCCGGCCGGCGGCGCCGGGGCGGCCGGCATTGACGCGTCCGGGACAGGATCTGCGGGTCCGTCCGGCCCCTTGACCGTCGGGGTGGCTGTCGGGGCGGGTGCCACCGACGGCACGGGCGCCGGGGCGCCCTGCAGTGCGGGCGAGCAGCCGACGACGCCGGCCGCGAGGACGGCCCCAAGCAGGACGGCGGCTCTCGTAGTGCGAAGGTGCATGGTTCCCAGGGGTGTGATGGTGCAAATTTGCTGAGCCTCGACCCTACCGCCCGGGCACGCCCGCTTATCGGCGGCCCGCCGTACGGTGAACGGTTTGGTCTCGACACCACCGGAAGGGAGCGGACTCCGGGCGGGGAGTGCGGCACAATAGCAGCATGTGCGGACGTTTCGTGATCGCGGGAAACAAGGCGGCAATGCTGGATGCGTTCAACGTGGACGAGTCGTTCGAGGACGAAATGAACCCGTCCTGGAATGTGGCCCCGATGACAGGGATCCCCTTCGTTTCGGAACGACTCAGCGATGGCACCCTGACCCGCCGGCTCGACATCGCCCGCTGGGGCCTTGTCCCAGTGTGGGCGAAGGACCCCAAGATCGGCTCCCGGATGATCAATGCCCGCGCCGAATCGGTCCTCGACAAGCCCTCCTTCCGCACGGCGGCCGCCAAACGCCGGGCCCTGGTCCCCGCGAACGGCTACTACGAATGGCAGAAGAATCCCGACGGAACGAAGACTCCCACCTACCTCCACCCCGAGCGGGAGGACGACCTGATCGCCTTCGCCGCCCTGTACGAGTTCTGGCCGGATCCGGAGAAGGCGGATGGAGATCCAGAGAAGTGGCTGACCACGGCGACCATCCTGACCACGGACGCCACCGACAGCCTCGGGCACATCCACGACCGCTCCCCGCTGATCGTCCCGAAGGACCTCCAGGCGGACTGGCTCGATCCGGCGGTGACCTCAAAGAAGGACGTACTGGAACTGATCGACGCGATCCCTGAACCCGTCCTCGTCCCCCGCGTGGTGGGCAAGGAGGTGGGATCCGTCCGCAATGACGGGCCGCACCTCATCGAACCGGCCGAATAGCCCCGCCCGCTGCCCGCTGCCCCCGTGCCAGTTGGCGGTTGCCCCAAGAAGTTGCCGAGCAGGCAGCCGTTCCACCCGGATCCCTGCACTCAGGGACCAGGTGATCGACCCGCCCTGAAAGGCCTGGCGGACTCCGCCGAAAATCGGCGTGGGATTGGACGTCGGATAGCCCAACCGGCCCGTCCGGGCCTCCGCCAGATAGAGGTTGTGGATCAGGCCCGTGGAGATCCGGGCACCGGTCGCACGGGAGTAGTAGACCGCCCCGCCCTCGAACGTCTGGAAAACCCCGCCGTTTCCGCCCATCTCATCCGACGTCGGATACCCCAGGGCTCCCTGCTCCCGGCCCGACCGGTCATAGGCGCCCCGGATCACACCCCGGACGACGTGCGCCCCGCCCTCCGGTGACCACCGGAGGGTCCCCCGCTCGAAATCCTGGGAGCTTCCGCCACGCGTCAGCCCCGTGACCTCATTACCCACGGGCCCGCCCAATGCCACCCGCCCACCGGCCACCGTGTACTTGCTGGTGATCGGACCGGTCGGGTCGGCGGAGTAGGGGGTGAAGACATCACCCACCGCGCCCATGATGACCCGGTCACCGGGCACCGCATCCTTGAGATAGCGGGTGACCAGCGCCTCGGGCAACGCGATGCATCCCGCCGTCGGCGCCGGATTCGAATGCATAAAGATTGCGAATCCGGCACCCTCCCGGATGGGAGAATCCGGTGGCCTGTTGTAATTCAGGACCACGCCCTGCCGGTAATCTCCGGTCGGGCGCGTCGCGAAATCCCACATGTCTTCGTCGGGGAAGTCGTGGGAACTCGATTCGAAATATCGATTGTAATCGGACGAATATTCTCCGCCGCCGCCCCAGCGGGATCGACTGTTGAGAATCCGGAACCGGAGCCGGGTGCCCGGGTTCCACAGCCCGAAGCCTTCGGTGACCGAATAGGAGCCCGTTGGGGAATACTCCGCCGCCGTGTGGCCGCTTGGGACACCGGGCGCTCGAAACCCATTCCGTCCCACGTTTCCGGGGCTCTGCCAGTCCTGCGCGTAGCGCTCACCCGACCTCACGCAGGTGGTGATCAGGGCATCACTGCTGCTGCGGTGGGCCGTGGTCGCGAACGTGACCCGGTTTGCCCCGTACCCCGGATACAGCACCTGGCCTGCGTTCAACCGTTCGCAGGGGTTCGTCTCCTGGATTGCCTCCCGGATGTCGGCCCGTGCCGCGGGCGCTTGTTCGAGGAGGCCGCCGTCCAGTATGCCGGCCACGGCAAGTACCGCGGCGATGGTCCGCAGCCCCGCGGATCGTGTTTTCATGAATACCTTTTGCGCAAAGTGAAGGGAGGAATTACCGCAGGGAGGACCGCCGGAGCGCGCGACGAAGCACGCGGGCAGAGCGCTGGAGTCAGCGGAGGGTGGGTTGCGGAAGGGCCGCTTCCGGGTGCCTCAGGCGGTTAACCGCGGGGGTTTCCCGGAAAGGACAGTGCAGAAACGTCATTACCCACTTGTTGCGGTCGGCGGTGATGTTGCCACGCCAAACGATGATTTCATCATCCCAAATCCCCCCAAATTAAACCTGATCACCGGAGCGTATCGGATTCACGGGGAGCCGCAAAGTTCCCGGTAGATCCTGTGGCCGAATGGTTATCCATCCCGGATTCCGTCAATGGCCCACCGTGCCGGCCGAAAGCCGGACGGCTATTCAGCGCCAATGGACGCCAATTCCGATGCCGATGCGGTGCCGCAGCCGCGCGCCAACAAAGCCGTGACGAGGGGCAGTCAGCGGGATTGCGGCTCTGTTAGGCTGGCACCCCGCAGCGCGGCCGGGCCGCCGTCGATGGACAGGGCAGGCGGAACCGGGCCGTCCCGTGGACAAGCACTCCGATATCCCAATTCTTCGAGGAGGCAGCAATGACCCGCGACCCCTACGCCGATCTGCCGGTGGTGGCCGAGTTCGAGGTGACCAGTGACGATGTCGAGAATCTTCAGCCGCTTCGGATGCAGCAGGCCTCCGGCGTCTTCGGTGCGGGCGGCGAAGACGTGTCACCGCAGCTCTCCTGGCGGGGTTTCCCCGAGGGGACGAAGAGTTTCGCCGTCACCGCCTATGACCCGGATGCACCCTCGGCCAGCGGATTCTGGCACTGGGGTGTGTTCAATATTCCGGCCGATGTCACGTCCCTGCCCGCAGGCGCAGGATCCGAGGACGGATCGCTGCTGCCCGAAGGTGCCATCCAGCTGCGCAACGACGCCGGATTCAGGGGATACGTCGGCGCCGCGCCACCTCCCGGCCACGGCACCCATCACTACCATTTCGTGGTTCACGCGGTCGATGTCGAGCGGCTTGAGCTGCCCGCCGACGCCGGTGTCGCGTTCCTGGGCTTCAACCTGTACCCGCATACGCTGGGCCGGGCACGGGTGATCGGTACGTTCGAGCAGTAGCCCGGCGCGACGGCGAGGGCCCTCCGCGCAGGGTCCGACTGCCGATCTGGCGACCCGTACGCCTTACCCACTATGCGGCTGAAGGCGTCGCCGCCGGGCACTATGCACAGCGGTCCAGGCAATCCAGCCGCCGGCAACGGCCGCCAAAAGGGCACCGACCGGCTGGGTGGGCAGGCTGCTGCCGGTGGTCACCATTCCGAGCACGACCCCCAGCGGGTAGAAGATCACCGCGGCGGCGATCCACAGGGCCCCGGCACCCTTGGGGAGGACATCCGAGCGCCACACGGCCACCCCGAGGAGCACCTGGCCGGCGAAGGCGAGCAGGAGCCCGAGCAGGAAAGTGCCCATCATCGAAGCAGGGAATTCGAGCTCCATGGCCTCCGGTATCCCCGCCAGATAGGCGTGGCCGACCGCCGGCGTGACGAACGTTGAGATGACCGAAGGCACCAGCAGCAGGGTCTGGGCGAAGACCGCGGTGACCATTGCGGGCACCGCGAGCCGGGCGGCCCTCCCGCCGGCGAGGTATATGCCCAGGGCGAGGAATCCGAACATGCCCAGGATCGTGCCGCCGGTGCTGCCGATCAGGTGACTGGTGAGGTATATCGGAGTGGTGACGAACTCCGCCCACGCCTGGGGGTCCTTTTCCTGATCGGGCTGTGGTTTAAGCGTGGACAGGGCGGTCATCAGCGCGGAGACGGGCAGGGCGATCAATCCGGCACCGACCCAGCGGGTGAGATAGGGGGTCATCGGAGGTTCCTTTCTCGTCGGGAGCCCGGCTGGGCTTCCTCTTCGAGATTAAGAAGTGCCGGACGCTGCGGCATAGGGCCGATGTGCCGTCCCGAGCGCCATGGTGGTACCACGGTCCGAGGCCTACCGGCCGGGGGACAGTGGGGCGGGAATGGTTGCGCGCCGCACTGCAACGAAACCGCTCTACGGGCCGTCCGCTCGAGCGACGGACCGCCGGGAGATGAGGATGACTATGGACAACGAATCCCCGCCGATCCGGCGTTGAAAGAAACATAGACACCACGACTATAGATAGTTACAGTATCCGTTATGAAGATCTCGCAGCTGAGTGCCGCCAGTGGCGTCTCCCAGCCCACGATCAAGCTGTACCTGCGCGAGGGCCTTCTCCCGCCGGGAGCCAAGACCCATGCCAACCAGGCGACCTACTCGGAAGCCCACGTGCGGCGCCTCGGAATCATCCGCACGCTCACCCAGGTGGGCGGGCTCTCGGTCGCTTCGGCCAAGACCGTCCTTGACGCCATCGATTCCGACCTGCCGCTGAACTGGACCTTCGGCCTCGCCCAGCGCGCGGCCTCACCCGACGTCGACGGAACCGACCTGAGCGACGCCGATCTTGCCCGCGCCGACGATTTTCTCGCCGGCCTGACCTACCACGACGGCCCCGGCCGTTTCGGCGTGGCGAAAACACTCCGGGCGATGGCCGAGGCCGGGCTTGAGGCCGACGGCGCGTGGCGGGACAGTTACCGCAAAGCGGCCGAGATCATCGGCGAAGCAGACATCGACCTAATCGACCGCCGGGAGGGCCGGCTGGCGAAAGCCGAGACCGTCGTGATCGGCACCGTGCTCGGCGATGCCCTCCTCGCCGCCCTCCGCCGCGCTGCGCAGGAGCACTTCTCCAGCCAGCGCTACCCCTCCAGGAGCACCGAAACCGCTCCCTAATGCATCTTCCTGATCACCTTGGAGACATCATGGAACTGCTCATCCCGGATTCCCAGCGTCCCACCCGTGCCGCGCTGACGTGGCACCGCCCGCTGCTTGTCCTCGCCGGGGCCATGGCCCTGCTTGCCGTCATCAGCCTGCTGGGGCTGATCTTCGATCCCCGCGAGATCACCGGTGCTCCAGCGTGGGCCAAACCGCTGAAGTTCGCCCTCTCGATATTCATCTACGCCTTCACCCTTGCCTGGCTCACGAGTCTTCTCACCCGCGGCCGGAGACTCGCCTGGTGGATGGGCACCGTGGCGGCCGCCGCGCTCGTCATTGAAATGGTAGTCATCGTCGGCGCCGTGCCCTTCGGCACCACCAGCCACTTCAACGTCTCGACCCCGCTTCACGCCACCCTGTGGGGGGTGATGGCGCTGTCGATCGTAGTGGTCTGGCTTGCAACGTTGATTGTCGGCGTCCTCCTTGCCCTCAGTCGGCTCGGCGACCGGGCGGTCTCCTGGGCGGTCCGGGCCGGGGTCGTCCTCGGTCTGGCCGGCATGGGTGTTGCGTACTTCATGACCTCACCCACCAGCGCCCAGCTTGAGGACTTCCAGGGTGTGGCCGGAGCCCATGCCGTCGGCGTGCCCGACGGCGGTCCCGGGCTGTTCCTGCTGGGCTGGAGCACCGTGGGCGGCGACCTGCGGGTCCCGCACTTCGTGGGAATGCACGCCCTGCAGCTGCTGCCGATCGCGGCGCTCGCGCTGGCGTGGGCTGCCCGCAGGTTCCCGGTTCTCCGGCCTGAGGGGGTGCGGCTGGGTATCGTCATCGTCCTGTCGCTGCTGTACGCCGGGATGCTTGTGGTGCTGACACTTCAGGCCCTTGCCGGTGAATCGATTGTCCAACCGAGTCCGGTGACCGCCACCGCCGCCACGGGGCTGTTCGTCGCAGCGGCAGCAGCAATCATCGTCATCCTTCGGTCCGGCCCGGCCTCTCCGGTCCGAACCACCTAGGAGCCCATCCGCCGTCCGGTCCCCCGCCGTCCGGTTCCCCAGCCCGCAGGCGCTAGGCTGACCGGGATGAATAGGCGGGCGGGCGGTTGAGCACCTTCGGTGAATGGTTTTTGGGCACCTTTGCGCGAGGTGAGGCTCCGGTCGTGACGTCGATCGAACTGGGACTCATCCTCGCCGGAGCGGCAGCGCTGTCGGTTCCGCGGGCCACCTGGCGGTGGTTCGGCCTGGTGTCGACGGTCGTACACGAACTCGGGCATGCGTTTTCCGCCCTGATGGTGGGGCACAGAATCACAGGCATCACCCTGAGGCTCGACCACTCCGGCAGAACCACCTCCTTTGGCCGGAGCGGGCTCCGGACGGTGTGGTCCGGGTTCTGGGGCTACCCCGTTCCGGCGGTGGTCGGGGCCGGCCTCGTCTGGGCCGGCCTTACCGGGTGGGGGCCGGCCGCGATGTCGGCCGGAGCCCTCGTCCTTGTGCTGACCGTCCTTTTCATCCGGAATGCCGGGGGCCTGCTCATCCTCCTGGGCACGATCGCCGCCGTCGTCGGGCTGATGCTCTTCGTCCCACCGGTGTTCACCGGGCACCTCGTCGTCGGTCTCGGGCTGGCCCTTCTGGTGGGCTCGGTCCGCGACCTGCTCAATGTCACCATGGTCCATCTCCGGCACCGGCACCGGCTTGAAACCTCGGACGCGTATCTGCTCTCCCGGCGCACCGTCGTCCCCTCCGCGGTGTGGCTGTTCCTTTTCACGGCGGTGATCGGCGGTTCCTGGTTCCTCGCCGGGCGAGCCGTCGGGATGGTGGTGGCAGCGCTCTAGTTCCTCGGCCGGCTTCTCAGCTGGTCCCCGTGGGAGCCCACGCCGCAGGCACCGGGACTACCAGAGCAGGCGGGACAGGAACCTCCGGGGTTTCGCGCTCATTCTGCGCCAAGGACCGGGGCCGGGGCGTCGATGACGTTGGGGACGAAGCGGCAGAAGTAGTCGGTGATGTACCCGTCCGATTCGCGGATGCCCACGCCGACCGCTTCTCCGTCGACGATCCAGGAGCCGAGGACCGGGTGATTGCCGTCGAAGTCAGGCAGGGGGCTCCAGGCCTGGTAGCACCAACCTTCGGCGCCGTAGTCCCCAGGCTGCTCGAGCTCGATCCCCTTCGCATGGATGCGGATATTGTCCCCTTCGCGTCCATGAAGGGGTTTGGCTACCCACTCCTCCATCCCGTGAGGGCCCTCCAGATAGGACGGCAGGAGGTTGGGGTGCCCTGGGTAGAGATGCCAGAGTGCGGCAAGGAGCGCCTTGTTCGAGAGGAACATTTTCCACGCTGGTTCATACCATCGGGTCATCACCGGCCAATCCCGGATGTTCCTGCCGAAGTCCTCCTTCATCATGTGTTCCCACGGATACAGCTTGAAGATGCTGCTGATGACGTTCTCATCAAGGTCGACGAACCGCTTGGTGCGGGCGTTCCAGCCGATGTCGCTCATGTTGATGCCGACGGTCTCCCACCCTGCCTGGTTGGCGACATCGAGCATGTAGGCGGCGGTCATCCAGTCTTCGCCCGACTCTTCGACTTCGGTGTGGGCCACATGCAGCCTTGCTCCATCGAGGCCCCCACGCTGCTTCTCCCACGCCCGGACAAGGGCTTCGTGGATGCCGTTCCACTGGTCCTTGTGGGGCATCACGTCCTGCAGCCAGTACCACTGGGCGATCGACGCCTCGATCAGCCCGGTGGGGGTATCGCCGTTGTATTCGAGCATTTTGGGCGGGTTCACGCCGTCGTAGGCGAAGTCGAAGCGCCCGTAGACGGCGGGTTCGCTGCGCGCAAGGGAACTCGCTGCCAGCTTCAGGGCTTCCGGACCGATGCCGATGGTGCCCATCGCCCCGGTGGCGAGGTACCGGGCGGCCTCGATGCACATGCCATGCAGTTCCTCGGTGACCTTTTCGAGCATTTCCACTTCGACAAGGTCGAACTGGTAGAAGGCACTTTCGTTCCAGTACTCGATTGAGGAGCCATCGGGCAGGACCGTCGTCGAAAAGACGAGGCCCTGGCTTTCGATCTTCTGTTTCCAGTCGGGGCGCGGAACGGAGGGAATGCGCTTCACCTCAGCCACCCATGCTTCCCGAGCGGCCGCCGCTGCCCGACTTGGCACTGTCGCCGAAACCGCCCCGGCTTACCGCCGAAGACCCCGAGGCGGGCAGGCCGCTCCGGGTCGAAGCACCCGCCGGAACCGTGGTGACGCCGCCGGAAAGCGTTGACCCGACGGGAGGAATGGACCTGCTGATAGCCGCGCTGCGCGCCCCCATGGCGAAAAAGTACCACCCGTAGACGCCGGAGGACCGGCCTTCCTCGCTGCACTTGCTGTCCTCGACCCGCTCCTGCGTGGTGCGGTCCTGGCAGACCTGGGCGTAGTCGGCGTCGATCACCTCGCCCGAGGGGGAGCATCCGGTGAGCACGGCGCTTGCAAGAAGCGCCGTCACACCAATGGAAAGGGACGCACTTCGGCGGCTTCGATTCCGATCGCCCGCTGATGGGGCTTGGATATCGGTCATGGTCGGCTTCCGGTCGCTGGGATGATGAATGAATCCGGGCCCTCTGCTGGTACGTACGAGGTGTCCGCTCAGCGGCAAGGCAGGCGGCCTGGTGGAACGGCGGGGTGCTGGCCCGAAGTGAATCCCCGGACCGTTGGTCCTGACGCTTGAAAAGTACTGTAACCCACCAGCAGGAGTGCTCCGCCAGAATTGGCTGTGGCGGCGTCGCCCGAAGGTAGTGAGCGACGGGCGCGGTGCGCCCTATGATCTTCTCCATGGCGGCACTCGGAAAGGTTTCGTACTGGTCGGCCGAGCACGGATGGGGAGTGATTTCTTCGGCGGAGACCCCCGGCGGATGCTGGGTACACTTCAGCGCGGCCGCCGAAGGCGGTCTCCGGGACCTGGCTGAGGGCCAGATCATCGAAATGGACTTCGAAAGGGCCGAGCAGGACGGGTATCACTTCAGCGCCACGCGGGTGTGGCCCCCGGGTGCCCGGCCCGACCGAATCCCGGACGGCGGAGCGTCAATACATCGGTCCGTTGAGGAAGAGCTGCGGTTCACGACCGGCGACGACGATCCGATGCAAACGCGCACCCGGGGGCTTCCGATAAGCCGCGCCTACGAAAGCCACCTGCACATCACCTTCGACGACGATGGACCGGCCTCGCCCTAGGCAACCGAAAAGGCCACGAGCGTGACCACCGCGTTGTTCACCGCGTGAAGCAGAACGGGCGCCCAGAGGTTCCGGTGGAACCGTTGAAGGAGGGCCAGGGCCACTCCGAGCGCGAAGAGATAGACGAAGGTCAGCAGCACGAGGTGGACTGCGGCGAAGAGAACAGCCGAGAGCACGACGGCCGCGGAAGGTCGGAACCGCCTCAGGAAACCGCTGAGGAAGGCGCCCCGGAACAGCACCTCCTCCCACAGCGGAGTGAGGACGGCGATGACGAGAAATGCGATGACAAACACCGGGGCGGGCACCGCGGTGATGACCTCGGAAAGGGGGTCATCAGACGAGCCAGCCGATGAAGTGTCAACGCCCAACGGAGCCAACACAGCAAGGAAAAGTCCCTGCAGCACTCCGGCGGCCAGCATCGAGACGGGGATCTGCCAGAGCAGGTGGAACATCCGGCGCGTCGGCCGGCGGAACCCAAGATCACGGAGACTTAGGCGGTTCCGCCGGAAGAGATGGACGTACAAGGCAAGGATGACGGCGGCGGTCACGCCGCAGAGGCTGATAACCACAACGGCTGCGACGGAATCGATGAGGCCGAGCAGCCCGGCTGCCAGCACGGCAGCAAAGAAGGCAGCGGCATAGATCACTACGAACAGCAGTGCCCAGCCGGCCTGTTTCAGGGTCACTCCCGGAGCCCCCTGCATTCGGTCCAGCGAACGGGCGCCTGCGCCACCGGCACCTGGATTCGGGCTTCCACCGTGGTCCATCATTTGCCCCATCCCGCCATCATGCCGCAGGCAGCCGGGCTGCCCGCCCCGGTATCCAACAGCAGGACGGCTCCGCAGAAAGTGCCCAGGACGGCGCCGGCACCGAGGCCCTTGAGCAGAATGCCCATCGCCGGTCCTCCGGGCGCGGTAGGTGCGTCGTCGTCGCTGATCAACATGCGCCTGAGAGTACTCCCGATTTCCTCAGGCTGCGGCCACCGTCCCGTGCCGTCACGTGAGCCACAGGCGCGACCGACGGCCTTGTCCGCCGTCGGACCGGGCGGGACAATGTCCCTGTGCAGAACGTGCAGCCGTCCCCGGAAACGTTGGCGAAGGTGGCTGGGTCGGCAGTTGGTGCGGGCCACCCGCTTCCAGTGAGCGACCATGTGCTGGTCCCCCTCGGCGTCCCGCTGTCGAACATGACGACCGCCGGACTGTGGCGGCTGCAGGGCACGGCAGGCGAGGGAGAGGACCGACACGCCTTCTCATCGATTCTCAAGGTAATCCATACTCCGCTGCGCTGGTCTGGGATTGAGCAGATCCCTGAAGAGCTGCGGGGATTCGTCGTCGAACACTACCCCTGGCGCACCGAGGCTGAAGTTTACGCCGGCAGCCTCGGACAGCACCTGCCCGAAGGGCTGCGGCTGCCGACGGTGCACCACATCGAGGAGCTTGACGAGGACAGTACGGCGATCTGGATGGAGGACGTTCAGCAAGACCCGCACGCTGAGTGGGACCCCGACCGTTTCGCCCGGACGGCATACCTGCTCGGCCGCATGGCCGGTGCAGCGGGGGCGCCGCGCGGAAACCCTCGCGACCTCGCCGACTACGTCTTCGGGCCGGGCGAGCACATCTTCATTCCGCGGCTCCGATCAGGAACATTCCGTTCCCACCCCGCCTTCGAAGGCAGTGTGGATGACCGCCTCGAGGAGGACTTGGTCGCGTTGACCGGGCAGCTTCCCGCGCTCCTGTCGGAACTGTCGGCCCTCCCCCGTACCCGCGCACACGGCGATGCCTGTCCCCAGAACCTTCTGCAGTGCCGCGACGGCGTCGTGGCCATCGACTGGGGCCTCTTCGGCACCGCCCCGGCCGGCTTCGACCTCGGCCAGCTGCTGACCGGACTCGTCAATGAGGGGCTGCTTCCCGGATCGGCTTTGCCTGAGCTCGCGCCCCGTTGTCTCGATGCCTATCTGTGGGGGCTGCGCGACGAAGGGGCGACGCTACCGCGGGAACTGGTACGGAGGGGATTCGCCATCTCCACCGCGATCGTCAGTGGGCTCTCCGCGCTGTTCCCCCCTGAGCTGGACGGGCCGGATTCCGAGCACCTGCACCGGCTGATCGCGGCACGGGCTGATATGGCGCGTTTCCTCATCGCGGAGCTGGCCGCCTCCTCGACGTCCTGATCGCAAACGCTGAACCTGCCTGTCGGCGGAAAGGGAATCCCATGGCGACTTTTGTGCTCCTCCACGGCGGCGGTTCCACTGCTTGGGACTGGCATCTGGTTGGTCCGCTTCTTGAGGGCGCGGGCCACGACGCCGTTGCCGTGGACCTGCCGATCGAAGATGCCAACGCCGGGCTCGAGCAGTATCTCGCCGTCATCGCCGCCGCTGTGCCGGCCGCACGGCATGTCATCGTCGTCGGGCATTCCCTCGGCGGCTTCATCGCACCGCTGGCCTGCGAACATCTCGGCGCGGAAGGCCTCGCCTATCTCGCCGGAATGATCCCGCTGCCCGGTGAGAGCTTCGCCGACTGGTGGACCAATACTGGGCATGACTCGGAGAGCATCGACGACGACCCGGAGGTTCTCTACTTCAACGGTGTCCCTGATGCTCTTGCCCGCGAAGCCCGCGCGCGTGAGCGGGATCAGCAGGGCACCTGGATGTCCGGGCCGTGGCCGGCGGACCGGCACCCCGCGGTACCGACTCTGGCCATCCTGTGCCGGGAGGACAACCTCTTCCCGGCCTCCTTCATGAGACGCCAGGTGCGGGAGCGGCTGGGGATCGAGCCGGTTGAGATCGACGGCGGACACTATGCCGCCCTCAGCCAACCGGATGCAGTCGCCGCCGCATTGGTTGACTTCGCCGGGCGGTGGGCCGGACCGTAATGCTGTCCCCCTGAGCCCGACCGGAACCCGCCAGACCGTGGACCTGGCAGCCTTGACGACCCCGTGACGGCGTCGACGCGCGGCCGGCGCACCCGATTGCGACCGGCGCACCTCATTGCGACGAACGCACCCGATAAACCGGGCGCCGCCGTCGTTTTCGGGCGCCCGGGACGCAAGCCGCAGCACATCGCGCCGTCCCTCGCAATGTGACGAAGCCAATACGCGCCCGAGGCGGAGAAAACGGTGCCCATCCGGACAATGGAACCTGTGGTGGGGACCGTATCTTGAGGAACGCCGAAATGCAGTGGCTGAATAACAACCGTGACCTTCTTCCGTCCGCCGGCGCACTGGCGGGCGTGCTCATATTCTGGACCGCTGGAGCGTTCGGCGGCCTAAGGGTGCTGAATGGATTCCGCTCCCCGTTGGCGGAGTTGATCGGGCTCTACCTGATGTTCATACTCCTGATCGCCTCGGTCGCCGTTGCATACTGGGCCGTCCGCGAACTGCCAAGGCGGCTCGCGCTCCGACGCCACACCGACCGCTTGCCGCTGCGCCAGTAACCAATGCGCTCTACCCGGCAGGCTTCGACTGCTGTCGGACGGGGATTAGGGCCTTCCTGCGCACCACAGCGAGGTGAAGAGCAACTCGATGGGCCGCCGGGCCGGTTAGGCTGGGCGGATTCCTTCGCAAAGGCAGGTGGGCCCGTGACCGAGTACGCCGACTTCGCCTCCCGGCTGCGTGACGTGCTGGTTGGCATTGCCACGCTCGAGGTGGACGGCGGCGCAGACTCACGACCCGCCCTGCTGAGTCCGGACGGCCGGAGGTTCGTCTTCGCCCAGACCCTTGCGCAGATGCACGCCGCCGTCTCGCGGATCGACGGCGAGGTGCTCTCCGATCCGGCCGACTCCTCACCGCTGGAAGGTCAGTTGAGGCTGTTCTCCGTCCACATCTGGGAGGCCCTGGAAACGGCCGCCGGTGACGCCGGGACACTGCGGATCACTTACTACGGCGTCGTGGCGGAATAGCCGCACCGCCGAGAAGTTAGCGTCGCGAGTAACCCCTTCCAGCGACCTGGGAGGGGTTCCCCGGGCTCTGGGGAAGGTTGCACTAACGACGGCTATCCCGACGAAGACTTCTGTCTCATTTGAAACATCAGTGCCATTGGTCACATTTCGCGGTAGGGTCAGGAACTGAAATGGGGTAGAGCCGGAGCAAGCCGGAGGTTCCCGCCGCGGAGGGAACCGACGAGCCGCCCGCCCCGCCTGCGACGTCGTTGACCCCGCGGACCGCAGAACCCACGCCAAAGCCCTCCCGACGCGCCACACGTCCGGTGAACGGCGTCTTCATACCTTCAAAACCCTCGCGATAGGCACACCATGAAGCACCCACGGGAATCGCTGATAGCAATGGCCGCCGCTGCGCTCCTGCTGCTTGTGGGACTCGGTCCAGCCTGCGCGGGAAGTGGACCCACAAACCTCCGCCAGGACTATGCGGCGAGCTCGTCGACCTCGATCCGGGCAGTATGGAACCCGGTTCCCGGCTACAGCGGGGTGTACAAGCACTATCTCGACGGAAGGTTCGTCGTCGGCGCTTCGGACCCCACCACCGGGGAGACGTTCTCGGGCCTGGCCTCCGGATCGGTTCACACGGTGCAGGTCAGCGCCGTGATCAGCGGCGTTGAATACAAATCGGCTGTCGTGACCATGAAAGCGACCAGGACCCCGCCGATCGCGCCGGCTCCGCCGACGAATCTGCGGCCGGTGGCTTCAGGAACCACCCAAACCGCGATCAGGGTCGAATGGGACGCACCCGCGGGTTACGCCGGAAGCTACAAGCACTATGTCAACGGCGTCCACGTCGCTGGACAGGACGACGCCACGAAGGGCGAAACTCTCACCGGCCTCGCTCCGAACACGAGCTACACCATCCAGGTATCGGCAACGATCGGAGGGATCGAGAAGAAGTCGGCCGTCCTCACGGCAAAGACCAACGCCGTGCCCCCGGCACCACCTGCCTGGAAGCTGTACTGGGCGGACGAGTTCAACGGCGCCGCCGTAGACACCACGAAATGGAACGTCCTCGACAACTCAACCTACGGTGACGGCAACGACGAGCTTGCCTGTCTTCAGAACGAAAACGTCGGTGTGGCGAACGGCAAGCTGACCATCACTGCGCAGAAACTCCCGGCTCCGGTTCTCTGCAACAGCAACGACGGGCGCTTCCCGAACGGACGGCTGTACACCTCCGGCCACCTGAACACGCTCGGAAAGTTTGAAACGACGTACGGCCGGTTCGAGATGAGTGCGAAGCTCCCTGTTCAGCAGGGGACCTCGAAGGGGCTCTGGCCTGCCTTCTGGATGCGCCCGGTCGACCGCGGTGTCGGTGAGATCGACATTATGGAAGCCCTCGGTTCCTCGAAGGCGGAGACCCATGTCCGGGCGAACGAGGTCCACCAAACGATCCACTACGACTACGGCTACACTGCACCCCACGGCATGCAGGACCACGAGTACATTCTGCCGAACGGGCGCACTATGGCTGACGGGTTCCACCAGTACGCGGTTGAGTGGGAGCCCGGGGTCATCCGCTGGTACGTCGACGGCGTGAAAACCTACGAGCGGAACCGGACGACCACCTCGTGGATGGATGAGAGCTTCAGCCGGAACTTCTTCCTCCGGCTCAACATGGCGGTCGGAGGGGGCTGGCCCGGTGCACCGGATGCAGACACCCAATTTCCGGCACTCATGGAAGTCGATTACGTCCGGGCCTACAAGCGCTAGAAGCCTGTCAGCAACAGACGCTCCGCTTGCCGGCCCACCGGGTCACTCGGGAAGCGGCTGCCCGTACGGATAGTCCACCCACACCCCCGGTGTACCGTCGCCCGCGACGGCCTCCGCACCGCGGACAACTGCCGAATAGTCAGCCGGAAAGCGGGCACCCTGCAGCACCGTGCTCAGGTGCACCTCGTGATGCACCGTCCCGTCCGCGAACCGGACGTCGTAGACGATCCCCCTCCGAAGGCGCGGTCTGCGCAGGATCAGGGAACGGCCCTCCCTGGCCACCCACGTCGCCCTGACGTGGACCGGCATGATGTCGGACATCGACATTCCTCTCTCAGCTGTCGGCTGCGCCCGGACGTTGAGCTGCGGCGGGGCGGGTCAGCGGCGGGCTGATGAAATCCTTGTCCACGCTGAAGACGGTGGCCGGGGCACCCTTGGCACGCGGCTCCTTCCGGCCGGTGTCGGCAAGCACGGGGGTCATCTTGCGGGTGAAGTTGCCTGGGTCCATGGTGGCCCCCCAGACGGCGTCGTAGACGTGGCGCAGTTGGGAGAGAGTGAACTCCTCGGGGACGAGCCGGGCGGCCGTCAGGGTGTATTCCATCTTGCCGGCGAGCCGGTCCAGTGCGTCGGTGAGGATGTCTTGGTGGTCGAACGCGAGTTTCTCGTTGGCGAGCACCGTGTGCACCGGCTGCCACTGGGCGGAGGCGGCGTCGGATCCGGGATTCAGGTCGGGCAGGGTCTTCCCATCGGTGGCCAGCAGCGCCAAGTGCGCCACGGAGACCACGCGCATGCGCGGATCCCGTTTCGGGTCGCTGTAGGTTGCGAGCTGCTCGACGTGGGCGCGGTGGGCGCCCAGGTCCAGGCCGGTCTCTTCGGCAAGTTCCCGCCAGGCTGCATGGAGAGCATCCTCGTCGGCCCGGACGAACCCGCCCGGCAGTGCCAGCGCCCCTTGGAAAGGGTGCCCGCCGCGTCGGATGAGCGCCGCCTGCAGGACACCCCCGGCCACGGCGAAGACGACCAGGTCCACGGCCAGTGCCACCGAGGGGTACTCCCTGGGCTGGTAGTCCTGGAGGAACTGCTCCTCGGTGCCCATCAGGCTCCTGCCAGTACCGTGCGCGTGGCCCAGGGCGGGGAAGTGAAGCGGGTCCGCTGGGCAATGATCAGGTCAATGATCTCAGTTGCGGTGGCCATGCGCCGCTCCTGATCGCCGGTGACGAGGATCCAGGAGTGGCCCGCGCGGGTGAGTTCCTCCTTGAACCATTCGGTCATTTCGGCCCTGCGGTGCTCGGCCTCGCGCCAGCCGTCGTCCTCGAAGTCGACGCCGTCGTCGTCGGTGATGAGATAGATGTCCCGGTGCGGCAGTTGGGTCAGGGCCAGATAGGAACCATAGCTGCCTTCACCGATGTAGAGGCGTTCAAACAGGGAGGTGGCGAGGCTGTCGGTGTCGGCGATGACCAGGGGGCAGCGCGCGGCCGCTTCGTTCTCCATCTCGTTCTGTCGCTCACCGATGATGGAGAAGTCCTCCGAAGTCCACACCAGATCGGACAGGACGGCATCGGGGTTCTCCGCCCGCGCGGCGGCGAACTTGTCGTAGGTGTACTGGCGTCCGTATTCGGGGACGTCGACGAGCTCGGGGTAACGGCCCCGGTAGTGCTCCATGAGCGCCGTCGTGAGGGTGCTGGTGCCGGTGGATTCCGCGCCGACGAGGATGACGCGCACGGCCAGGTCCTGCCGGGCGGGCTTGATGATGTTCCGCCACGCCGCAGTGAGATCGTCACGGCACAACGTCCCGCTGACGGGGTACGCGGTGCGGGCGTGGTCGACCATGACATGGACGGCGCCGAAGTGGGCGGCCAGTTCGGCACCGTATTCCTCGGAGCTGAACACGGCGTCGACCTTAGTGATCCCGCTGACCTTCAGGGCAAGACGGAGGGCCTCGTCGTGGGCCTTCCAGATGGCGGCGGAGTGGTAGTCCTCCGGGCAGTCGTTGGGCATCCCGATGACGGTGACATTGGTTTCGTCGAACTCTGCCGCTAGCCACCTGACCCGGTCGGCCACGGTGATGTTCTCGAAGCGGTTGCCCAGGACGACGACGGCGAGCTTCTGGCTCTGCGCGGCTGCGGTCGTGATCAGGTGTCGGTGGCCGGCGTGGGGCGGGTAGAACTTGCCGATGATTACGCCCTGCGGGTAGAGAGTCACGCTGGCACCTTCTCTGTCTCGACAGCGGGCCCGGCCTGGAGTGCGCGGGCGCGCTTCCAGTCGACGAGGCCGTAGATGCACAGGGCCAGGAATCCGACGTAGAGGACGGCGGTAAGGGCGAGGCCGCGGCTGTAGTAGAGCGGGATGGACACCAGATCGATGACGATCCAGACGTGCCAGTGCTGGAAAATCTTTTTTGCCTGCGCGTAGGTGGCCAGCAGCGATGCGGCGAGAACGAATGCGTCGGGCCAGGGCACCTGCGAATCGGTGGCGCGGGTGAGGATCATGGCCACTCCGACGGTGGCGGCGACGACTGCCACCAGGCCGATGAGGCCCTCGTTGCGGGACGCGTCCCGAATGGGCAGGTCACCCTTCACCTCGGTGTCCTTCGCCCCACGGACCCAGTTGTACCAACCGTAGACGGCGACCGAAGCGAACACGATCTGCAGGACGGTCTCGCCGTACAGTCCGGCGCCCAGGAACAAGATCGTGAAGGCGATGTTGTTCAGGATGCCCACCGGCCAGTTCCAGGCCCGTTGCTTGGCCACGCCATAGACGCAGGCTGCTCCGGTGACGAAGCCGATAACTTCGATCCAGCTAACAGGGTTATTCAGCAGGGTGAAGGCCGTTGCGTTCATCCAGTCCAGCACTGCAGTCATGTTGTCCCCCTCATTTATTGTCACTTTGACAATAATAATGTTACCCGAGAGAAGTCACCGGGGGAACCCCAGCGGGAACCGGCTTTCCCGAAGACGAGTCACGTCGACCGGAAATAGACGCAGCTAGCCCGGTCCGGACCCGCCCGGACCGACGCGACAGGCAGGGAACCGCCTCCAGGCCGGCTCATAAGAGCCTTGCACGCCAGGAGCTAGGATGAGGCGTCTCACGCATGGAAGCTGGGGAGCCCATAAAGAACACCGCACTCACCTCCGCCGTCCTCCTGCTGATGCTCACCGGCTGCGCGCCGGAGCCGCAACAGTTTTCCATCGAGGACACCTGCTCGGAACTCAAAGCGATCATCGCCGGCCATTCCGATAGCCCAAGCGCAGACGAGCGGAAGAACATCGCCGAGAGGCGTTAGGTCACGCGCCCGCCGGCCCGGCGGTCTCTTGCTCGGAAAGATCGCGTTCAGAACAACCCATCTGTCCTCGGGGATAATTCGCCACCAGACCGATGTGATTGCAACGAGGGCAAAGGCTGCGAGCACTGCTGAGCTGAAGGAAGTGTTCCAGGGTTTGTCCTCCCAGTCCCCGGGGGATCCCACAGCGATGAGGTGTGACTCCTCCTCGGGGTCCACGACGTACCATACGGGTGCGTACAGTGATTTGTCCGGCAGGACGCCCGCGTAGTCCAGCACTTCCTTCCGCCCGTCAACCAGCACGTAGTACCGGGTGCCGCCCCGCCGCCGCGGATCCTTGTCGATAATGATGCTCCACTGGTGTTCCTGGGTTCTGACGGCTTCGCCGGCCCGGTCGAACTCGGCCTCCATGTGGACGCCTAGAAGCACTCCGCTGGGAGCGATGAGCAGTGCGACCAGAGCCGCTGCAGTCCGGCGCGGGCGAACCGGCCAACCTTCGATACGGTGGGCAAGTTTCCTCCGCTTCTCTCTACTGACTCGCCGCCCCCCGGACCCCATCCGGACATCGTAGCGGTGCTGGTGTTCCGGCAGGCGGTCGCCGCGGCACCGGGTTCCTCCGCCGGCCCTTCGGCCCGCCGCACGGGTCGTCATGGTGTCGGTGTGGTCCAGTCATAGGCGCCGCCTGCGCCGGCATCGGTGGCGGGCGGCCGGGAAGCAGATTATGAGCGCTTAGCCCTGGCCGCCCTCGTCCTTCTCGTTCCCGTTGGGAATCTACTTCCCACCGGGCTGGGGCCGGCGGGCGTTTTTCCGCGCCTCCCATTCAGCGTCGTAGGCTGCAATCCACTGCTCATACGTCATCGGGGTGGCGCCTTCGGGCAGCCCCTCGACGTACCGCTCGTACCGGTAGTTGCTGTGTTTGTCCGGGTGCGGCACAGCGGCCAGAAACCCGAACAGGTATCCGTGCAGAGCACGCATCATGAGCGAACCGCGCTTCATCTTCTCCCCCATCATCGTTATGAGGCGCATCCTACGCGATTGGAATCAATTATTTCCTGAGTACTCGACGTCGGTTTTGTCCCCGAGCCGGCCTTCGGCTTGGGGTAGCCATGAAAGGGATCCTGATTGCTGTTTCGGGAGGCGTTGATGATTTGGAGGAGGTTGTGGATCTTCGTGCTGTCGGTCGACGAGCCCTGATTCAAGCAGTCGGAAAAGCGTTGCGAGACCGTGATCAGAACGGCATCTCTGGAGCTTATTCGCGGATGTAGAGTCCACCTCATCATCCGGTTTGTGGGGGCAGCCGGGTGCGGTGACGCACATCGTGCGGAGGCCAAAGTGCCCCGATCCCGGTTTCGATGAGCCAAGCCTGCCACCTGCCCGGTGAGCAGATCTGATTCAAAGCGCCACCCTTCCAGATGAAAGAACGACCATGCCCAAGCTGCCCATCCTCACCCTTTCCCTCGCGGCCGTGCTGACCGCGGGTTGCTCCACCCCGGCCGTATCCGCTCCTGATGAGCACCCGGCCCCGAGCCCATCGGCAAGCCCGTCCACTTCCCCCATCGCGACGCCGAAGCCCGCACCCAAGCCGACCCCGACTCCAGCGCCCGCACCGGAAGTGGCACCGCCTGCCCCAACTCCGGTTCCCGCACCCGTCCCGGCGGCTCCGCAGCCAGCCCCTTTCATCCCGGAGTCCCCGCAACCGGTTGTTCCGGTGGCGCCCGCGGACCCGGCCGTTGCCCCGCTGCCGGTCCACGTCCCCCCGGCCCTGCCGCACACCGCGTGGACCTACCCGGACCTGGCGCCCGTCCCCGGTCCCGAACCGGTCCGGGTCGAGCGTGTCGCGGGCACCTACTGGAACGTCGTCGGAGATGGCTACCCGCCCGGAGCCGAGATTGGCATTATGTTCGGCAAGTGGCAGACCGACACTGACCTGCTCGACATCCCGACCGTCCATGCCGACGCCAACGGCCACTACTCGGTGCAGATCCACCTCTCCGCGGACTTCACTCCCGGAACCTACGGCTTCATGGTCTGGTACAAGCCCTTCTCCGAAGAGGGCAAGCGGCACGCCATCGTCGAGGTGCTCCCGCCCGGAACCGGCATGCCTACTCCGTGATGACTCCGTAGCTGACCACCCTGGACTTCCTTGCGTCGAGGTCCGCGGATTTCACTGTTTCCTGGACATGGACGGAGAACAGCCGCAGTGGGCCCTCCAGGTGCGAGTGGTCGGCCGGATCGGAGAGCACGCCGTCAACCGGGACAAACCCGCCTGAGGGCATCGGCCGCTCCGGAGTTCTGTTGCGTTAGGCCGAAGGCTGCGTCAGCGCTCCGGATTGCCGGGGTTCACAATCATCACGGGTGCCCTCGGGAGCTGTGCCAGCAACTGACCGACACGGGCCGCGTTCCGGGCCATGGAGGAGAACATCCACGCCGGCCACGAGGCTGAGCTGCCGGAGGCCGCCTGAGCAGGAACGCACGAAGGGCCGTCCCGGTCGCCGGGGCGGCCCTGTACCGTGCCAGGTGCTCATGTCGCCGGTTTCAGGACCCGCTGTCCTCGGCCTTGTCACGGGCATCGAGTTCGCTGTCGAGCTCATGGTCGCGGAAGGCCGTCTCGGGATGCAGGTCGCCTTCCTTGACATACTCGTGGTCGACCTGGCGTTCCACCTTGCTGTTGAGATTCTCTACATCGTCGGTGTCCAGCTTGGTCAGGTCTTCCGGGAAATCTTCGTCGGGTCCCAGCTTGCTGTCGGTCATGGCGCTCCTTGGTGGCGGACGGATGTTGGCCAAGCGTAACCGTCCGCGGTGAACTGTCGTACCAGTGCCGCACGGACTGGGGCCAGGCACCGGACACCGCCTGGAGTCAAAGGCGCCACCGTGACGCCCCTCAACTCTGGGAGACCCCATAGTCGGGCAACTGCTGAAGGGACCAGGTATTGCCGTCCGGGTCGGAGAAGTATACGAAACTGCCCCACGGCTGGAAGTCGACTTCGCTCGCCTCAACGCCGTTTTCGAGGAGCATTGAACGGGCCCCGGCCGCGTCCGGCACGACGATCTGGACGCCTTTCTGCGAACCAGGGGCCATCTCCGTAATCCCCTCCCCCAGAACAATGGAGCAGGCAGAGCCGGGCGGGGTCAATTGTACGAAGCGGACGCCTTCACCCACACGGTGGTCGTGGTCCAGCACGAAGCCCACCCTGTCGCGGTAGAAGTCAATCGCCCGGTCAACGTCGGAGACCGGGATGGCAACGAGTTCGATTTTCCAGTCCATGAGTTTCCTCCTGTGGGTCCTTTTGACTTCAGGGTAGGCCCGATTGCGGACGGAACCGGACCTTGTTCTTTCCGCATGGGGCGGCGGATCCGCGGAATCGTCTGTAGCTGGAACTGACTGTCGATGGCCGAGCTGGCCGCCCGGTCCGGGTGGTCCGCGGTGAAGGTGAGCACCTGCGCCGGCTCCGCCGGAACTACCGCGCCGGCCGGCTCAAAGAGGAACTCCGGCCATCCGCGCCGGTGAGGTGACAGGCATCTCCGCACACATGGGATCCACACCGGGAATTCCGCGAAGTCGGGACCAAGGTCGGATGAGGCCCAATTCGCCATGGTCTTCGGCCTGAGGCCGAGCCACTGTGCTACCTGTGCGCGGGTCAGGAGTTTTTCTGGTTGACCCGCCGCCGCCGCAAGCGGATCTCTGGGGTTCACTGTCCTGAAGTTGCCTATGCGGCCGAGTCGGTGACGGCCGGCAAACACTGTAGCGGCAGCGCCTCAATACCTGATTCTATTTTTGATTCGGGGCGTCACGGTCGGCGATTCGGACCCTCGATGCAACGTTTCCCCTCGTCGGAAGGGGTTGCTGGAGCCCCCTGCCGGATTCGAACCGGCGACCCCCTGTTTACAAGACAGGTGCTCTGGCCAACTGAGCTAAGGAGGCATGCTGGCTGAACCAGCAGGCGCCGCAGCGGTCTCCAAGACACAACGGGCGCTTCCTAAGGTTAGCCCAGCCCTCCGGTTCGTGGAAATTCAGCCAAGCTTCTCCTCGACGACCTTCCCGAAGTCCGCCACGGCGTCCGGGACCTCTTCGCCGTCGACATAAACGGTCGGTGTGCCCTCAATGCCTGCGGCCTGTGCGGCCTCCGTCGCGTACTTGGCCCAGGGTCGGAAGGTGCCCTCGGACAGGCAGGTTGAGATGTCACCGGCACCCACCTCGGCCGCCATATCGACCAGCCCGCCGTCGTCGAGCTCGCCGCTTTCGAAGTTGGCGAACAGCGCCGTGGCGAAGTCGAAGTAGCTGTCCGGCGCCGTGTCCGCCACACAGGCGAGCGCGCTGGCCCCCCTCGAGGAGTAGTCGTCGCGGGAGTTGCGGTCGAGGTAGGCGACGTTGCGGTACTCAAGGGTGATGTCACCGGCATTGAGCCAGCGCCGCAGGTCATCCGCATACTCGTTCTCGAAGTTGGAACAGTGGACGCAGTTCACATCGACGTAGGCCACCACCGGGATCGGCGCCCCGTCGGAGGCGGGCTCCACGCCCGGCGGCAGGACCGCTCCCGGCGCGGGCTCCTCCGGCAAGGATGCGACGTCGACCTCGCCGACCTCGGTCTCGGCAAGTTCGGAGGTCGAAACCAGGGTGATTCCGCCCTGGTCATTGCCGTGCTGCGGCGCTGGACCGGCGTCGGGCACCCGCCCGCGGATATTGCCGGCAACAACCAGCGCAATGACGACGGCGATCACGACGGCGGCGGCCACCACGCCCCACCGGATCAGCAGCGAGTTGCGCCGGGCGGTGCGTTCGGCCGCCTCGCGCTGAAGCCGCGCCCGCTCCCGGGCCTCCGCTGTGCGCTCGGCCTTGCTGGGCTTGCGGGAATTGCTCGGTGCCATCGGTCCTTCTGCCTTGCCTGCTTCTCCGGGACGCTTCCCGATCCTCCCCAGTTTATCGGGACTGGCCGGTGCCCCTAACCGATAGAGTTCATCAGTAGGCCTACTAATCGCAGGAGATTTCAATGAGCGAAGCCACAACGGCAGCGGATTCCGACACCGACTACGGCGACTTTGACTTCATCGTTGTCTCCAACCGGCTGGCGGTCGACCGCGTCACCGACGACGAGGGCAACAGCTCGTGGCGCCGCTCCCCCGGCGGCCTGGTGACGGCGCTTGCTCCGGTCATGGCCAAGACCGACGGCGCCTGGGTCGGCTGGCACGGTGCTCCCGACGAGACCCTCGACCCCTTCGATGAGGGGAACATGCGCCTTGTCCCGGTGCCGTTGAGCGAGGACGAGGTGGAGCTCTATTACGAGGGGTTCTCCAACGCGACCCTCTGGCCGCTCTACCACGATGTCATTGCGCCGCCGGAGTTCCACCGCACCTGGTGGGATGCCTACCGCCGGGTCAACGAGCGCTTCGCGAAGGCCACCGCCGCATCGGCCGCCCACGGCGCCACGGTGTGGGTCCAGGACTACCAGCTGCAGCTGGTGCCGAAGCTGCTGCGCAAGGCCCGCCCCGACCTCGTCATCGGTTTCTTCAACCACATCCCGTTCCCGCCGCTGGAGATCTTCGCGCAGCTGCCCTGGCGCCGGCAGGTCATCGAAGGGCTGCTCGGAGCGGACCTCATCGGTTTCCAGCGCCCAAGCGATGCCAGTAACTTCCTGCGCTGCGTCCGCCGCTTCCTTGGCCACACCATCCGCCAGCAGCAGGTACAGGTCCCCGCCGACGGTGACGCGCCCGCCTACGTCTCGCGCGCCGAGGCGTTCCCCATCTCAATCGATGTGAACGCCATCACCGAACTGGCCAAGCGCCAGGACATCATCGAGCGCTCCCGCGAGATCCGCCGGGAGCTCGGCAACCCCAAGCACGTCCTGTTGGGCGTGGACCGCCTTGACTACACCAAGGGCATCGGGCACCGGCTCAAGGCCTACGGGGAACTCCTCGAGGACGGCTCCATCACCGTTGAGGACGCCGCGCTGATCCAGGTGGCGAGCCCCAGCCGGGAACGCGTGGAGCAGTACCGCCTCCTCCGGGAGGAGATCGAGGGCGCGGTGGGCCGCATCAACGGCACCTACGACACCATGAAGAACACGGCCATCCGGTACCTCCACCACAGCTACCCGGTCGAGGAGATGGTCGCCCTGTACCTCGCGGCCGACGTCATGCTCGTCACGGCGCTGCGCGACGGCATGAACCTCGTGGCCAAGGAATATGTCGCGGCCCGCACCGAGAACCGCGGCGCCCTGGTGCTCAGCGAGTTCGCCGGCGCCGCCGACACCCTCCGGCAGGCCGTCCTGGTCAACCCCCACGACATCGACGGCCTGAAGTCCGCGATGGTCACCGCCCTGAACATGCCCGCGGCCGAAGGGGTCCGCAGGATGCGCATCATGCGCCGCCAGGTGCTCCAGAACGACGTCGAACGATGGTCGCAGGCGTTCCTGACCGCCCTGCGCAACGGCTCGGCAGGCAACAGCGATGCATGAGGGCACGGACCTCCGGGCGGCCCTTGAGGAACTCGCCGCAACACCGGTGCTGCTCGTCGCGCTCGACTTCGACGGCGTCCTCTCGCCGCTGGTCGAGCGGGCCCAGGACGCCCGCCCGCTCCCCCGATCCTCGGCCGCCCTGAAGGCTCTCGCCGCGCTGCCGTCGACGACGACGGCGCTGATCTCGGGACGCGCGCTCGGCAGCCTGAGGCAGGTGGCCTCCCCGGAGCCGGAAACCCTGTTGATCGGCAGCCACGGCGCCGAAACCTGGACCGGCCCGGACGCCGCACCCCTCACCCTCGACCCCCGACAGGCCGAACTGCTCGACGCGGCGGCCGACATCGTCGAGAGCGTCGTCGCGGCTCATCCCGGCACGTGGCTCGAGTCCAAGCCGGCCGGCGTCGTCCTTCACACCCGGTCCGCCGCCGACGATATCGCCGCCGACGCGGTGGCCTCCGCCCGCGACGGGCTGGCAGGGCTGGACGGGCTCAAGGTCACCGACGGAAAGCGCGTCCTCGAAGTCTCGGTGGTCCACGCCGACAAGGGCCAGGGACTGGGGCTGCTGAGGGAGCTCAGCGGAGCCACGGCGGTCCTTTTCGCCGGCGACGACGTCACCGACGAGCACGCCTTCGCCGTCCTGCAGCCCCAGGACGTGGGCATCAAGATCGGTGAGGGCAGGACTGCGGCCCGCTACCGTCTGGGCTCCCCCGAGGACCTCGCCGGCACCCTTGAGGACCTTTTGACCCTGCGTCGCGAATGTGCTTCCTCCAACCATCCGTGACATACTCCAAGTGGGTATCGACCGGCTCGCCGGTTGTACCCGGTACAACTGAATACACTCCATTCACTACGGATCGTCGGGCACGTACCTGCCCGTGAAAAGGAAACAAGAAAATGGCAACGGTAACGTTCGACCAGGCCACCCGGGTGTACCCGGGGACCGAAAAGCCCGCTGTAGACCGCCTGAACATCGAGATCGCCGACGGCGAATTCCTCGTCCTCGTAGGCCCGTCCGGTTGCGGCAAATCCACCTCCCTGCGCATGCTCGCAGGACTCGAAGACGTCAACTCGGGACGCATCCTCATCGGTGACCGCGACGTCACCGATGTTCCCCCGAAGGACCGCGACATCGCGATGGTCTTCCAGAACTACGCGCTGTACCCGCACATGACTGTTGCCGACAACATGGGCTTCGCCCTGAAGATCGCCGGTGTCCCCAAGGAAGAGCGCGCCGAGCGCGTCCGCGAGGCTGCCAAGCTGCTCGATCTCGAGGACTACCTGGACCGCAAGCCGAAGGCACTCTCCGGCGGTCAGCGCCAGCGCGTCGCCATGGGCCGCGCCATCGTGCGTAACCCGCAGGTCTTCCTCATGGATGAGCCGCTGTCGAACCTCGACGCCAAGCTGCGCGTCCAGACCCGCACCCAGATCGCGTCGCTGACACGCCGCCTCGGGGTCACCACGGTCTACGTGACGCACGACCAGGTCGAGGCAATGACCATGGGCGACCGCGTTGCGGTTCTCAAGGACGGCATCCTCCAGCAGGTCGACACCCCGCGCAACCTGTACGAGCGCCCGAAGAACGTTTTCGTTGCCGGGTTCATCGGCTCCCCCGCCATGAACCTCCTCGAACTGCCCGTCGCTGACGGCGGCGTGCTGTTCGGCGGTACCGTGTACCCGGTCCGCAACGACATCCTCGATGCGGCCGCGGGTAACACCGTGACCCTGGGCGTCCGTCCCGAGGACCTCGTGCTCGCCGCCCCGGGTGAAGGCCTGCAGGTTGAGGTCGACGTCGTCGAGGAACTCGGCGCCGACGCCTACATCTACGGCCACACCACGCTCAATGGCCAGAACCACGACATGGTGGCCCGGGTCGACGGCCGCCGCCCTCCGATGAAGGGTGACACCGTCTACGTCCGCCCCGAGCAGGGCCACGTGCACCTGTTCGACACGACCTCCGGCGCCCGCCTGGCCGAAACGGTCTAGTTCAACGCATTTCCGGCAATGCGGTGGTTCCCATGCTGCGTCTTCACGGACGGGGGGACCACCGCATTGCGGTTTAAGCTGACGGACTTCCTGCTTTGAGCACTCCCAGAGACCGGCGCACCGGCGGTCCTACAGAAGGCAACATCATGACGGAAACCTACAACGCCAACTGGCACGACGAACCCACCGACTATGCGCAGACGGGAAAGCTGCCGCGACTCCGGACCACCCCTCCGGAGTCGGCACTGGGCTCACTGAACATCACCGCGGCCTCCGCCGACCCCGAACTGCTCGACCTCCCCTGGCACATCGCCCTCGAGGAATGGCCGACAGAGAGCCTTGCGGCCCTCCCCCGCGGTATCTCCCGCCACATCGTGCGGTTCGCGCACCTCGGGGGTTCGGTCATCGCCATTAAGGAAACCAGCGAGCACGTCGCCCGCCACGAGTACCACATGCTGCGTAAGCTCCAGCGCCTCGATGTGCCGTGCGTGGAACCCGTCGCGGTCATCACCGGGCGCACCACCCCCGACGGCACCGAACTCGACCCGGTGCTGGTCACCCGGCACCTGAAGTTCTCGATGCCCTACCGCGCCCTGTTCTCCCAGACGCTGCGCCGAGACACCCTGACCCGCCTGATCGATGCGCAGGCACTCCTGCTGGTGCGCCTGCACCTCATCGGGTTCTACTGGGGCGACGTCTCGCTGTCGAACACGCTGTTCCGGCGCGACGCCGGCGCCTTCGCCGCCTACCTGGTGGACGCTGAGACCGGAGAGCTCTACCCGGAACTCTCGAGCGGCCAGCGGGAGTACGACCTCGAGATCGCGCGCGTCAACATCGCCGGTGAGCTGATGGACCTCGCAGAGGGCGGGTTGATCGAGGAGAAGGTCGACCCGCTGGCCACCAGCGAACTGATCATGGACAGCTACCGCAGGCTGTGGACCGAGCTCACGGCCCGCGAGTCCTTTGAACTCGGCGAACGCTGGCGCGTCAACGCCCGCATCCGCCGGCTCAACGACCTCGGCTTCGACGTCGAGGAATATGTCATCAGCACGGTCGCCGACGGCTCCCGGATCCAGCTGCAACCGAAGGTTGTCGACGCAGGCCACCACAGCCGCCGGCTGCTCCGCCTGACCGGCATCGACGCACAGGAGAATCAGGCCCGCAGGCTGCTCAACGACATGGACGCCTACCGGGCGGACAACAATAACCTCGACGTCGACGAGGAGATCAGCGCCCACCTGTGGGTCAGCGAAGTCTTCGAACCGATTGTTCGGTCGGTACCGCGTGAACTCGGCGGCAAGCTCGAGCCGGCCGAGGTGGTGCACGAGGTGCTTGAACACCGGTGGTACATGTCCGAGCGGCAGGACCGCAACGTGCCCATGGCGGAGGCGGTGCAGTCCTACCTCGACTCTGAGCTGCGGCACCGGCGCGACGAGGCTGAGATCATGCTGACCGCCGACTCGAAGACCATCGGGCTCGACGGGGACAACAGCTTCCCGGACAGCTAAACGGTCCGGGCCGGTGCGGCCGGCCCGGACCTCAGCTCAGGATCTCACTACCCGGGGCAGCGGACTTCCTGGCCCTCATAGATGTGCTGACCGGGCCCCGCCTGCTGGCAGAATTCGGCAATTTCGGTGGCATACGGGATGGCAGCGATGATTCCGGCGATGAGAATGACAAGAAGGATGGTGAAAAGGGCACCCACGATGATGCCCGCCACCGCGAGGCCGTTGCCCATCCCGGCCTTCTTCGACTTCACCAGGGCCACGATGCTCAAAATCAGGCCCACCGGGGCCAAAACAATCGCCAGGATAAGCCCCACAATGCCCAGGGTGCGTCCGGGGTTCTCCCGCGGTCCCTGCTGGCCCGGGTAGCCGCCTCCCGGGTAGCCCTGGCCGTACGGAGACTGGCCGTAGGCCGGCTGGCCCGAGCCCTGCCCGTAGGCAGGCTGACCGTACGGGGTGGGTGACTGGCCGTAGGCGGGCTGCCCATACGGCGGCTGGCCGGGGTTGGATGATCCTGAGGTTCCAGAGCTTCCGCCCGGGCCCTTGCCGTACGGATCGTTCGAACCGGATCCGCCGTGCGGACCTGCTGGGTTATCTGACACTTGCGCCCCTGCAATCTTGTCGGTGCAGGAACGAGCTCCTGCAGGGGCCCCACGGGCCTCTGGGCCGAGAATATCACCGCGGAGCGGGCGTGTCCGGGGGGCGGGCCGGCCCGCTCGAATGACCGGCAGCAACTCCATCCCGGCCGCCATCCCGACCGCCATCCCTCCGGCTGCCGGGCACCGTCGTAGAGCGCAGACGCGTAACCCAACCGCGAGACGAACCATCGTCGAATCACCTCAAAGCCACCCCGCCGAGCCGGGTGCACACCTCCTCCGGCATCGACGCACACGGTGTGGCGGAAATCATCGGTGCAAACGTTTACATGAGAGGAGGGATAGGAGGCCTAGTGGCGCCGAGGTTACCGGTAGGTAACGGCTTGGACACGCGGAATATAGGCCTGTAAACGCTTTCAGTATTGGCGCTCACAGGTCTACGATGTTTCCCATGTCCTTTTCAGCGGCCGTCGATACGGCAGGTTTTAGCGCTCCCGACGGAGCTGTTCGATTCCATGACCCCATCCACACCCAGCACGCGGACGATGCGTGGTGGCGCTCCTCGGTGATCTATCAGGTGTACCCCCGGTCCTTCCGCGACGCGAACGGCGATGGCATGGGCGACCTTGCCGGCGTGCGCGAGGAGCTGGAGCACCTCGTCCGGCTCAACGTGGATGCCGTCTGGCTCTCCCCCTTCTACACCTCGCCCCAGCGCGACGGCGGTTACGACGTCGCAGACTACTGCGACGTCGACCCCCTGTTCGGAACCCTGGCCGACTTCGACGCACTGACCACTCGTGCCACCGAACTCGGCATCAAGGTCATTGTCGACCTCGTTCCCAACCACGCCTCGAGCGACCATATTCTCTTCAAGCAGGCCCTCGCTGCCCCGGCCGGGTCACCGGAACGTGCAATGTTCGTCTTTCGGGACGGACAGGGCGAGCATGGGGAGCTCCCGCCCAACAACTGGCAGTCCCACTTCGGTGGTCCGGCCTGGACCCGCGTCATCAACAGCGACGGGGCGGGCGGGCAGTGGTACCTCCACCTCTTCGATTCCTCCCAGCCCGACTTCAACTGGGACAACCAGGCGGTGCGGGACGAGTTCGAGCGCATCCTGCGCTTCTGGCTTGACCGCGGCGTCGGCGGCTTCCGGGTCGATGTCGCTCATGCCCTGGTCAAGGCCGAAGGTCTGCCCGACTGGGGCGGGCGCGCGGACGGAAGCTCAAGTGAAGGCTTCCCGGGTCATGAGGCTCCCATGTTCGGGCAGCAGGAGATCCATGCGATCTACCGCAGTTGGCGGAAGATCCTCGATGAGTACGACGGCGACCGGGTGCTCTGCGCCGAGGCCACCATCGACCCCCTGCCGCGGCTGACCGACTGGGTCCGCCCGGATGAAATGCACCAGGCATTCAATTTCGCCTACCTGCACCACCCGTGGAACGCGCATGGGCTGCGCAATGTCATCTCCAGTTCCCTTGAGGCCTTCGACAGTGTCGACGCGCCCACCACCTGGGTGCTGAGCAATCACGACGTCGTCCGCCATGCGACCCGTTTCGGGCTCGGCGAGGACTTTCCCCGCCCCGGTGATGGCATCGGCCACCTCGATCCGCAGCCGGACACCGCGACCGGGCTGGACCGCGCCCGCGCGGCTTCCCTTGCCATGTTCGCCCTTCCCGGCGGCATCTATCTCTACCAGGGCGAAGAGCTTGGCCTGCCCGACCACACCACCATGCCGGCCGAGTTCCGCCAGGATCCCACCTTTGCGCGGACCGGTGGGGAACGGCTCGGACGTGACGGATGCCGGGTTCCGCTTCCGTGGCGTGCGGAGGAGCCCGCCTATGGTTTCGGGACCGCAGATACCCCCTGGCTGCCGCAGCCGGAGAGCTGGAAGGCCCTCGCCGTCGACCGCCAGGACTCCGACCCCGGGTCGACGCTGAACCTCTACCGCTCGGCGCTGCGCCTGCGGCGTGAACTGGGCCTTGGAGCCGGATCGCTGCAGTGGAGCGTGGAGTACGAAAACAGCGACACCGTGGCGTTCCGCAACGGCGACGTCGTCGTCCTGATCAACATGGGAGAATTCGATACGCAGCTGCCCGGCGGCTCGATTCTGGCGGCAAGCCATCCCGAGGCGGGCGCCAACGGCCTGCTGGCACCCAACCACTGTGTGTGGCTGAAGACTAACTAAAACGGCCGGGCCATTGACGCCCGATCCGAAGGGGGGAGGACGCCGTGGCCGGCATCAAGGACGTCGCGAAGCGCGCCGGAGTGTCGACGGCCACGGTGTCCCGGGCCCTTAGCGGCAACGGCCGGGTGTCGGAGAAATCGCGCCTCGCAGTGCTGAAAGCCGCGCGGGAGCTCGAGTTCGTCCTCTCCTACTCCGCATCGTCCCTGGCCTCGGGCAGGAACCGCAACGTCGGCGTCGTGGTGCCCTCCGTCAACCGCTGGTACTTCTCCCAGATCGTCGACAGCGCCGCTGCCGCCCTGCTGGAGGCCGGCTACGACCTGACCCTCTACAACCTCAGCGAAGGCGCAAAGCACCGGGACCGGGTGTTGTCGGAGTTCCTGCTGCGCCAACGCTGCGACGGCGTCATCTCCGTAGCCTTGGAGCTAAGCAGGTCTGAGCTGGGCCAGCTGCTCGCCGTGGGCAAGCCCGTTGTGGGAATCGGCGGCGTCCTGCCCGGCGCCCACACGATCAGCGTGAACGACAGGGCGATCGCCTCCCTGGCTACCGAGCACCTGCTCAGCCTGGGACACCGCAGGATCGCCCATATCGGCGGCATCGAGGCGTTTGAAAACGACTTTCGGATCTCAGGCTCCCGCCGTGAGGGCTACGAGGAGGCGATGTCCGCGGAGGGCCTCGACGTTCTTCCCTCCTGGCGGGCTCACGCGGACTTCACCATCACCGGTGGCTACACCGAAGCCAAGCGGATGCTGGGCCACCCGTACGACCGCCCCACGGCCGTGTTCTGCGCATCGGATGAAATGGCGATCGGGACCATCCTTGCCTCCCGGGACCTCGGCCTCCGCGTGCCGGAGGATCTCTCGGTGATCGGAATTGACGGCCACGACCTGGGCGGGATCTTCGGACTCACCACCATCGCCCAGTTCCCTGGCCAGCAGGGCGAGAATGCCGTGCAGCGGCTGCTCAACATCCTCACCGAGCCGGAGAGTGCCGACACCCTGCCGGCCGACGAGGTTGCCCGGACCGAGCTTGTCGTGCGTTCGAGCACGTCCGCTCCGGCCGACCGGCCCTAACTGCCGCAGCAGGCGCCCGGGAGACTCGGCCCCCGCTCCGGACGCGCCCCGTGGAGGATCGCCGCTAGCTCCTCGAGTAGCAGGACATCAGACCGCGCCACCCATGAAGCGCGCGTACCTGCCCAGGGCCAGCGGCCAGAACCTCTCATAGCGTCCACGCAGGTCCTCGGGGCCGCCCGCCCTGGGCCAGCCGCCGTGGACGACGTCGACGGTTGTGGCAGGTGCCGCCCCTCCGACGCCGGCGAAGGAAAGCTCAACCGCCGTCGCAGGGAAGGGGCCGGGGCGGTGCCGCCACAGGAGTGACAAGGCACGGTGGCCATCCCGCTGGTCTTCACGCTCGATGACTTCGGCCCAGACGGCCTCCTCGTCCTCGGCTGACGTTTCGACGAAGACGCCGCCCTCAAGGTCGAAGAAGCTTCCGGCGCCCCACACACTGAGCTCAGCGCCCGGCCACCACAGATGGAGGTGTTCGGTGAACCCGGAAAAGGCGTCGACCACATCGGCCGGCACGCGCACGGAGGCGTGGATGTCCGCCACGGTCCCACCGCCGGCGGGCTCCGGAGCAGCATGGGAGAAAAGTCCACTCATGGTTCGACTCTACCGGGGTCCGGGCGGTGTGCCTGGTGGTGGTTGTGGGTGGTTAAAGGGGTGCAGGCCCCACCGGTGGTGGGGCCTGCAGCCTAAGGGTGGTCCGGCGGTGTCCTACTCTCCCACACTCTCTCGGGTGCAGTACCATCGGCGCTGTGGGTCTTAGCTTCCGGGTTCGGAATGGGACCGGGCGTTTCCCCCACGCTATGACCGCCGTAACTCGTTGTACCCGGTGTCCCGGTTTGCCCGTGATGGGTTCCTGGGGTGGGTAAGTCTGTTACGTCTTGTCGTGCTGGACGTGTTTGTATTTTGTTGTGGTGGTTCCGTTGTTGGTTGGGAACCGCATAGTGGACGCGTAGCATGTGATCTTTTCACGCACCGCTTTGGGTGGAACGGTTTTGAAGTGTCCGTTCCTGCGGTGGTGGTGTGGTGTAAGTTATCGGCTTATTAGTACCGGTCAGCTTCGCAGGTCGTTGGTCCCTGCTTCCACATCCGGCCTATCAACCCAGTGGTCTGGCTGGGGGCCTCTCACACGGTTAGGTGTATGGAAATCTCATCTTGAAGCGGGCTTCCCGCTTAGATGCTTTCAGCGGTTATCCCATCCGAACGTAGCTAATCAGCGGTGCACTTGGCAGTACAACTGACACACCAGAGGTTCGTCCGTCCCGGTCCTCTCGTACTAAGGACAGCCCTTCTCAAATTTCCTGCGCGCGCAGCGGATAGGGACCGAACTGTCTCACGACGTTCTAAACCCAGCTCGCGTACCGCTTTAATGGGCGAACAGCCCAACCCTTGGGACCTACTCCAGCCCCAGGATGCGACGAGCCGACATCGAGGTGCCAAACCATGCCGTCGATATGGACTCTTGGGCAAGATCAGCCTGTTATCCCCGGGGTACCTTTTATCCGTTGAGCGACGGCCATTCCACAATGTGCCGCCGGATCACTAGTCCCGACTTTCGTCCCTGCTTGAGATGTCTCTCTCACAGTCAAGCTCCCTTGTGCACTTACACTCGCCACCTGATTGCCAACCAGGCTGAGGGAACCTTTGGGCGCCTCCGTTACTTTTTAGGAGGCAACCGCCCCAGTTAAACTACCCATCAGGCACTGTCCCTGACCCGGATTACGGGCCGAAGTTAGATATCCAGAGTGACCAGAGTGGTATTTCAACGATGACTCCACCCGAACTGGCGTCCGGGCTTCACAGTCTCCCACCTATCCTACACAAGCCACACCGAACACCAATACCAAACTATAGTGAAGGTCTCGGGGTCTTTCCGTCCTGCTGCGCGTAACGAGCATCTTTACTCGTACTGCAATTTCGCCGAGTTTATGGTTGAGACAGCGGGGAAGTCGTTACTCCATTCGTGCAGGTCGGAACTTACCCGACAAGGAATTTCGCTACCTTAGGATGGTTATAGTTACCACCGCCGTTTACTGGGGCTTAAATTCCCAGCTTCGCACCGCGCAAGCGCGGAACTAACCGGTCCTCTTAACCTTCCAGCACCGGGCAGGAGTCAGTCCGTATACATCGTCTTGCGACTTCGCACGGACCTGTGTTTTTAGTAAACAGTCGCTTCCCCCTGGTCTCTGCGGCCCCGATCCGCTCTGGCAAGCAAGTCGCCGTCACGGTTGGGGCCCCCCTTCTCCCGAAGTTACGGGGGCATTTTGCCGAGTTCCTTAACCATAATTCTCTCGATCGCCTTAGTATTCTCTACCTGATCACCTGTGTCGGTTTGGGGTACGGGCGGCTAAAACCTCGCGCCGATGCTTTTCTCGGCAGCATAGGATCACCAAATTCCCCCATACGGGGGTCCCATCAGATCTCAGGCCCGTGATTGAACACAAGGACGCGGATTTGCCTACGTCCTGCCCTACATCCTTAGACCGGGACAACCATCGCCCGGCTTGGCTACCTTCCTGCGTCACACCTGTTAATACGCTTACCTCCCAGGCTCAGGTCCCGCGCTCCACCAAAACCCTTCCACCACAAGGGCGGTCGGGCAGGTTTCGGGCGGTTAGTGTCCCCTGTTCGGTATGGGCGGTTTTTCGCCGGTACGGGAATATCAACCCGTTGTCCATCGACTACGCCTGTCGGCCTCGCCTTAGGTCC
>NZ_CADCTE010000157.1 GCF_902805515.1 uncultured Arthrobacter sp.
GGTCGGCTTCACCACCTCCCCGACGTCGTCGCGGTCCTCGGTGTACTCCACCGACGTCGCCAAGATGGTCCAGGCGCCGATCTTCCACGTCAACGGCGACGACCCCGAGGCCGTGGTGCGGGTGGCGCAGCTCGCCTACCAGTTCCGCCAGCGGTTCAACAAGGACGTCGTCATCGACATGGTCTGCTACCGCCGCCGCGGACACAACGAGGGCGACGACCCTTCGATGACCCAGCCGATGATGTACAACCTGATCGAGGCAAAGCGTTCGGTCCGCAAGCTCTACACCGAGGCACTCATCGGCCGCGGCGACATCACCGAGGAAGAGGCCGAGCAGGCGCTGCGCGACTACCAGGAACGCCTCGAGCGGGTCTTCGCCGAAACCCACGCCGCCCAGACCTCACCGATGCCGCTGGTCTCCGAGGATCCCGCCGCGGTCTCGAACCTCGAGCGCCCCTCCGCCCAGCAGTCCGACGGCGAGGAGGCCGGGCCCAAGCCCACCGCCATCTCGGCCGAGGTCCTCGCCGCCATCGGCAAGGCCCACACCAACGTACCGGAGGGCTTCACCGTCCACCCCAAGCTCAAGGCGCTCCTGGAGCGCCGCGAGCAGATGTCCCGCGAAGGCGGCATCGACTGGGGCTTCGGCGAAATGGCAGCCCTTGGCTCGCTGCTGATGGAGGGCGTCCCCGTCCGGCTCGCGGGGCAGGACACCCGCCGCGGCACCTTCGTGCAGCGCCACGCGGTGTTCCACGACCGGGCCAACGGCACCGAGTGGCTGCCGCTGGAGCGCCTCAGCGAGGACCAGGCGAAGCTGTGGATCTACGATTCGCTGCTTTCGGAATACGCCGCCATGGGCTTCGAATACGGCTACTCCGTGGAGCGGCCCGACGCGCTGGTGATCTGGGAGGCGCAGTTCGGCGACTTCGTCAACGGCGCGCAGACGATCATCGACGAGTTCATCAGCTCCGCCGAGCAGAAGTGGGGCCAGCGCTCCTCGCTCGTGCTCATGCTGCCGCACGGCTACGAGGGACAGGGCCCTGACCACTCCTCGGCTCGGATCGAACGGTTCCTCCAGATGTGCGCCGAGGAGAACATGTTCGTGGCCAACCCGAGCAGCGCGGCCTCGCACTTCCACCTGCTGCGCCAGCACGCCTACCGCCGGCCGCGCAAGCCGCTGATCATCTTCACGCCGAAGCAGCTGCTGCGCCTGAAGGCGGCGGCAAGCTCGGTCGAGGACTTCACCTCCGGCAGCTTCCAGCCGGTCATCCCCGACACCCTCGAGACTTCGGGTACCGAGGTCGAGCGGGTCATCCTGGTCTCCGGCCGGCTCTACTACGACCTGCTGTCTGCCCGGCAGAAGGCCGACGACAAGAAGACCGCCATCGTGCGCGTCGAGCAGCTCTACCCGCTGCCGCTCGACGAGATCAAGGAGGCGCTGTCGGCGTACCCGAACGCCGACGTCGTCTGGGCGCAGGACGAACCGGCCAACCAGGGGCCGTGGCCGTTCATCGGGCTGAACCTGCCCCAGCACATCGAGGGCGGCATCGAGCTCGCCTCGCGGCCGGCCTCGGCCGCGACCGCCACGGGCTCCGCCAAGCACCACGCGGTGGAGCAGGAAATCCTCGTGCGCAAGGCTTTCGGAAGAAAGTAACCGGCCGATCAGTATGATGTTGGGTGGGGACCTGTGCCCCACCCAACGCATTTAAGGCATAACTCCAGTTCCGCACGGCGCAAATCCGTGCGTGCACCGACACCGATCAGTAACCGAGGGATCCAGTGGAACAACGCAGAATCCGGCTAGCCGCAGTGGGCGACGAACTTCTCGCAGGACTTGGAGATCCGCGCGCGCTGGGCTGGCTCGGACGCGTCATGGCCCGCACCGCCCCGGACGGCGTGCAGGTCGAGGCCTATCCCCTGGCCGCTCCCCGCGAAGGCACCGAGTCCCTGGCCAACCGGTGGCTGCAGGAGACCGGGCGCCGGTTCGACGACGGTTTCGAGAACCGCCTCGTCATCGGCCTCTCCGACCGGGACCTCGACCTCGACCTCTCCACCGCCCGCAGCCGGCTGAACCTCGCGAACATCCTCGACGGTGCCGCCCAGATGAGCGTCAAGGTCCTCGTCGTCGGGCCTCCCCCGGGGCTCGACCCCGAGCGCAACCGCAGGCTGGGGGAACTCTCGGCGGCCTTCGCCGACGTCACCACCCGCCGCAAGCACGTCTACATCGACACCTTCACCCCGCTGGTGGCCCATGAGCAGTGGCGCAACGACCTCGCGGCGAACGGCGGAACCCCCGGCCAGGCCGGCTACGGGCTGATGGCCTGGCTGGTGCTCCACCGGGGCTGGTTCCAGTGGCTCGAGATTCCGGCCTCCTAGGGACGGGGCCCCGCCAACCCTCGTCGAAACAGCAGAAAACCACCCTTTCCCGCCGCGGAAGGGTGGTTTTCTGCTGTTTCGGCGAAGTGAAAGCTGTGACACAACGCTGTTACTTCTGTGAAACCAAATCTCGCCATGTTTCCGCAAGGTAACGAATCAGTTATTACTTATTTACTGGGTGTCCGAGGCAACAAACCTTGGCTATGCTGACGGAAGTGTGATCGCTGTCACTGGAGCTATCCACTTGAACGGGACTGACCAACCGGTCCCGTGCGCCTCTAGCACAGTAAGGATGACGAATGCGTAATAAGCGCACAGCCTCTCTCGCGGCTCTTTCCATCGGGGTGCTTCTGCTCAGCGCCTGCGGATCGGCCGGCGGGACGGCGCAGCAGCCCTCCGAGGCTGCAGAGGAAGAACTCGCCACGACCATCAATGTGGCCATCAGCCAGACCCCGGACGCGTACAACAGCTACACCGCCAACGCCAACAGCGTCTACAACACCTATGTGAACAACGTCGTCCACAGCACGTTTGTAGCCTTCAACGCCGACGGCGAGCTGGAGCGCAACGAGGATTTCGGCACCTTCGAAAAGACGAGCGACGACCCGCTGACCGTCAAGTACAGCATCAATGAGGATGCTGTCTGGTCCGACGGGACGCCGATCGACTTCGACGACGTCCTGCTGCAGTGGGCCGCCGCCTCCGGCAAGCACCCGAGCGGCGAGAAGGACCCCGACACCGGCGCCGAGACCGACCTGTTCCAGGCCGCCTCGACCAACGGCTTCGCCCAGGTCGAGCTCCCCGAGGGTGAGGCCGGCGACAAGGAGTTCGAGTTCGTCTACTCCGAGCCCTACGCCGACTGGGAATCGCTCCTCTCCGAGCCCATGATGCCCGCCCACATCGCGGCGGAGCAGGGCGGAATGTCCCCCGAGGGTGACGGCGCCGAGCTCATCGAAGCGATCAAGGGCACCGACATCGAGGCGCTCAAGCCCGTCGCCGAGTTCTGGAACACCGGGTGGAACTACGAAGCCGACCTTCCCAGCCTCCCCGACGCGGCGCTGATCCCCTCCTCGGGCCCCTACAAGCTGGACAACGCGGTCAACGGCACGCTGACCCTGGTCAAGAACGAGGAGTACTGGGGCAAGGAACGCGCGGCCAAGACCGAGACCCTCGTCTACAAGACGGTCGTCGACGAAGAAGCCGTCCAGGCCCTGGAGAACGGCGACGTCGACGTCATCGATCCCTCGAGCCCGACGGTCGACACCAAGTCGGCACTTGAGCAGATCGGCGAAACCATCACCGTGGAAACCGGTGAAACCCTCACCTTCTCCCACGTTGACCTCGCGCAGCGGCCCGGCGACGTCTTCGAGGACCTGAAGGTGCGCCAGGCCTTCGCCAAGTGCATGCCGCGCGAGGACATGGTCGAGAAGTTCGTCACGCCCATCGAGCCCGAGGGCAAGGTGATGGACCTGCGCGAGTACCAGCCGGCCCAGCCCGATTACGACACGGTGCTTGAGGGTGCCCCCGCGGCCACCGAGAACGCCGAGCTCGACATCGAGGGCGCCAAGGCCCTGCTGGCCGACGCCGGCAAGACCGAGCCGGTCAAGGTGAGCCTGATGTACGCCTCCACCAGCCAGCTGCGCGCCGACATGGTCGCCCTCATGAAGGACTCCTGCGATCAGGCCGGCTTTGAGATCATCCCCCAGCCCGAGGAGGAGTGGGCCGCAATGCTCGCCCAGCCCGGCTCCTGGGACGCCGTACTCTTCGGCTGGGCCGGATCCGGCCTCGTGGCCTCCGCCGAGTCGATCTACGTCTCAGAGGGCGAGCAGAACTTCGGCGGCTACAAGGACGAGAAGGTCGACAGCATCTGGAAGGAAATCGTCACGAACACCGACCCCGAAAAGGTCGTCGAGATGAAGACCGAACTGGAGCAGCGGCTCGCCGAAACCCAGTACAACGTGGTGCTCTACGCCAACCCGGGCATCAACGCCTGGAACTCCAAGGTCGAGGGCGTCCAGCCCAACCCGACGCAGACGGGCCTGACCTGGAACGCCTACGAGTGGACGAAGAAGAAGTAACCCGCTGACGCGGGGCTGTACAGAAGGGCGGGCAGATCCTTGGGTCTGCCCGCCCTTCTGACGGCACCCGGCTCATCTGCAGACCGTCCCTAGGAGCCCCCCAGTGTTGTTTTTCATTGCAAAACGTTTAGTCATCTCCTTTTTCATCATGGCGGCGGCCACGACGCTCATGTTCTTCCTCGTCATCTCGTCGGGCGATCCCCTCAGCGACCTCGGCGAGGCCTCGGGGTCGGCGAAGAAGGCAACGATCGCCGCACGCACCGAGGCAATGAACCTCGACCAGCCACCGCTCATGCGCTACTTCCTGTGGCTTCAGGACCTTGGCCACTGCCTCGTCCCGGGCGGCGTCGACTGCACCCTCGGCACCGACCGCTCAGGAAATGCCGTCCTCCCCCAGCTTGAAAGCGCCATCGGCTCGACCTTCCGCCTCGTGCTGGTGGCCACGGTGATCGCCCTGGTCCTTGGGGTGGTCGTGGGCATCGTCACGGCGATCCGCCAGTACACGACGTTCGATTACTCGATCACCTTCATCTCCTTCGTCCTGTTCTCGCTGCCGTTGTTCTGGCTGTCGACCCTGCTCAAGCAGTACATGGCGATCGACCTCAATACGTGGCTCGCCAATCCGCAGTTCCCCTACCTGACCATCCTGCTCGTCGGGGTGGTCGCCGGCGTCATCTGGGCCGTCGTCGTCGGCGGCGACAGGAAGCGCAGGCTTGCCGTCTTCGGCATCGCCGCCGCGGCGACCGCCGTCGCCCTGTGGCTGCTGCTGGTGACCGGCTGGTTCGTGACTCCGGGCCTGGGCCCGGTCGGCATGCTGATCTCGGCCGGGGCCGTGGCCCTGCTCTGGACCGCCCTGCTCGCCGGGTTCCGGCGCCGCCGCATCCTTTACGCCGCCCTGACGGCCGCCGCGGTGGGCTATGCAGGGTACCTCCTCTCCATCCCTCTGCTGGCCGATCCCAACTGGCTCACCGTCATTGCGCTCCTGGGGCTGACGGTGGCGGTGGCCTACGCCGCCGGCGGCTTCGTCGGCGGCCCCTACCGGGGGCGCGCGGCGCGGATCTCCGCGGTGATCGCCTTCAGCATCGGACTGCTGATCTTCCTCGACCGGCTCCTGCAGGCCTACCCCGAACTCTCGGCACGGGCCGGCGGCCGACCGATCCCCACCACCGGCTCCGAGTCCCCGAACCTCTCCGGAGGGTTCTGGGAAACCAACCTCGATTACGCGCTGCACCTGATCCTGCCGACCATCGCCATCACGCTGATCTCCTTCGCGACCTACACGCGGTACACGCGGGCGAGCCAGCTCGATGTGATGAACCAGGACTACATCCGCACGGCGCGGGCCAAGGGGCTCAGCGAGCGCACGGTGCTGGTGAAGCACGCCTTCCGCAACGCGATGATCCCGATCACCACGCTGATGGCGTTCGACTTCGCCGGTGTGCTCGGCGGGGCCGTGATCACCGAGACGGTCTTCGGGTGGAACGGCATGGGCAAGATGTTCGTCGACGGCGTCCACACCGTCGATCCCGGCCCCGTGATGGCCTTCTTCCTCGTCGTGGGAACGGCGGCGGTGCTGTTCAACATGCTCGCCGACATCGCCTACGCGTTCCTCGACCCGCGCATCACCCTGAGCTAGGAGCCGAATCATGAGCAGATCCGACATCGAGCCGGCAGATTCCCGCCCGCAGGTTGAGCTATCCGAAATGACGCTCGCGAGCCAGGACACCGACATCGCCCGCGGCGCACCCACCCGGCAGCAGACCGAGCGCATCCGCACCACCGAGGCGAAAAGCCAGGGCCGCCTGGTGCGCGAGCGCTTCTTCCGCCACAAGGGCGCCCTGGCCGGCATGGGCCTGCTGGCCCTGATCGTCCTGCTGTCCTTCAGCTCCATCGGGGTGGCGGGAATCCCCGGCTGGTGGAACAAGGAGTACGACGTGCTCGGCGCCCGCTTCAATGAGGGCAGGCCGACCCTGACGCTCTGGCCGTTCAGTCTCGGTGAGCACCCCTTCGGGCAGGACGTGCTGGGCCGTGACTACTTCGCGCTGACCATGCGCGGAATCCAGACCTCCCTGATCATCGCCATGACCGTCGGCCTGGTCGCCACGCTGGTCGGCACCGCCGTCGGGGCCATCGCCGGATACTTCCGGGGCTGGACGGAGGCCGTCCTGATGCGCATCACCGACGTCGTGATCACCATCCCCACGGTGGTCATCGCCGCGGTGATGGCCGGCGTCGTCGCGCGCTTCGGCATTCTTCCCTTCGGCGTCTTCCTCGGCCTGGTCACCTGGACCGGCCTGGCCCGGATCGTGCGCGGCGAGTTCCTCTCGCTGCGGGAGAAGGAGTTCGTCGAGTCGGCGAAGTCGGTGGGCGCGAGCTCGGCCCGGATCATTTTCCGACACATCCTCCCCAACACCGTCGGGGTCATCATCGTCTTCGCGACCCTCGCGATCTCCGGGGCGATCCTGCTCGAGACGGCCCTGAGCTACCTCGGGCTCGGCGTCGTCGCGCCGGACACCTCCCTGGGCAAGGCGATCAACGACAACCGCTCGGCCCTGACCGTACGGCCCTGGCTGTTCCTCTGGCCGGGCGCCTTCATCGTCGGCATCGCCCTCGCCGTGAACTTCATCGGAGACGGCCTGCGCGACGCCTTCGATCCCAAGCAGACAAGGATCAAGCAATGACCGCTGAGCACACCGGGACGCTCTCCGACGACGCCGTGCCCCCCGCCGACGGCCCCATCCTCTCGGTGCGCGGTCTCGGCGTCGACTTCAGCGTCGACAATGAATGGGTGATGGCCGCCGAGGACGTCTCCTACGACATCCACCCCGGCGAGATCCTCGCCATCGTGGGCGAGTCCGGCTCCGGCAAGAGCATGTCCTCGATGGCGCTGCTGGGGCTGCTGCCCCGCAACGGCCGCTCCAAGGGCAGCGCCCGCCTGATGGGCAGAGAACTGATCGGCGCCCCGCAGAAGACCCTGCGCCGGATCCGCGGCAACGACGTCGCGATGATTTTCCAGGAACCGATGACGGCGCTCAACCCGGTGCTGACCGTGGGCGAGCAGATCCGCGAGGCGGTCGAGCAGCACACCGAGGCCTCCCCCGCGGCCGCCAGGGAACGGGCGATTGAGCTGCTGCGCATGGTGGAGATCCCCGAGCCGGAGCGGCGCTACGACTCCTATCCGCACCAGTTCTCCGGTGGGCAGCGCCAGCGGGCGATGATCGCGATCGCCCTGGCCAACGACCCGATGCTGCTCATCGCCGACGAACCGACGACGGCGCTCGACGTCACCGTGCAGGCCGAGGTCCTCGAACTGCTGCGCCGGCTCAACAAGCGCCTGCGCAGCGCCATCCTGCTGATCACCCACGACATGGGGGTGGTGGCGGACCTTGCCGACCACATCGTGGTGATGGAGCGGGGCAGGATCGTGGAGTCCGCTCCCGCCCAGCAGCTCTTCCTCACCCCGAAGGAGCCCTACACCCGCCAGCTGCTCGACTCGGTGCCGTACCTCGGCTCGAAGGTCGGCGGGGTCCTCACCGACGTCGAGGTCGTCGACGGCAGCATCCGGATCCACGAGGACTACGCCGAGCGCGCCCTGGCGCACCGGCAGGAGCACACCGCCGCCGGCACCGTGCCCGCGCTGGAACTGGCGGGCGTGGACATCGAGTATCCGGGCCGGTTCCGGCAGCCGCCCTTCAAGGCGGTTCACGACGTGTCCTTCACCATCCTGCCCGGGGAGGTCATGGGGCTGGTCGGCGAGTCGGGCTCGGGCAAGTCGACGATCGCCCGGGCGGTCACCGGGCTGATCCGGACCAGTGCAGGCAGCGTGCGGATCGCGGGGACGGACATCACCTCGCTCTCGGCCCGGCAGATCCTGCCGCTGCGCAAGAAGTTCGCGATCGTCTTCCAGGATCCGGCCGCCTCACTGAATCCGCGTCTCTCCATCGGGGACAGCATCGGCGAACCGCTGTACCTGCACGAGAAGCTCTCCCGGGCCGATCTCGACCGGCGGGTGCAGGGACTGCTTGAGGACGTGCAGCTGCCGGTCTCCTTCCGGAACCGGTACCCGCACGAGCTCTCAGGCGGCCAGCGCCAGCGGGTGGGCATCGCCCGTGCCCTGTCGCTCCGGCCCTCCCTCCTCGTCGCCGACGAGCCGACGTCGGCCCTTGACGTGTCGGTGCAGGCCGCGGTGCTGAAGCTGCTGCAGGAGCTGCAGCGCGAGCGGGGCTTTGCCTGCCTGTTCGTCAGCCACGACCTCGCCGTGGTTGAACTGCTCGCCAGCCACATCGCGGTGCTCAGCAAGGGCCGCCTGGTGGAGCAGGGCACCACCGAGCAGGTGCTGAAGTATCCGCGGGATCCGTACACCCGGCGGCTCCTCGCCGCGGCGCCGGTGCCGGACCCCACGGAGCAGGCCGTGCGGCGCGAACAGCGCAACGCGATCCTGGCAGCAGGCACGACAGCGTCCTAAAGGTACTGTCCAGGCAGACAGCAGGCCCCCGACCGTCCGTCGGGGGCCTGCTGCGTGCTGTGCCCGCTGCCTGCCGGGCATGCAGCGCAAGGGCGGGCCGACCGGATCAGTGCCGGCCCGATCAGTGCCGGCCCGATCAGTGCCGGAAGACGATCTTGCCGAACACGTCGCCGGCCGCCATCCGGGCGAAGCCGTCCGCCGCCTCCTCGAGGCCGAGCACCGAGTCGATCGGCGGCCGGACGCCCGTGGCCGCCAGGAACCGGGTCAGCCGGAGCAGCTCGTCCCGGGTGCCCATGGTCGAGCCGACGACCCGCAGCTGGAGGAAGAACACCCGGTTCAGCTCCGCCGAGGGCGCCGGCCCGCTGGTGGCGCCGCAGGTCACCACCGCTCCCCCGGGCCGCAGCGCCTTGAGCGAGTGCGACCAGGTCGCCTCGCCCACGGAGTCGAACACGACGTCGACCCGCTCCGGCAGGCGGGCACCGGCCTCAAAGGTGTCCGCGGCCCCCAGGGCGCGGGCACGGTCGAGCCTCTCGGCGTTCCTGCCCGTGACCCAGACGCGGAAGCCGGCGGCCGCCGCAAGGCTGATCAGGGCCGTGGAGACGCCGCCGCCCGAGCCCTGGACCAGGATCGTCGAACCGGGGGCCGCGGGCGAGACGGTGAACAGCATCCGGTAGGCGGTCAGCCACGCCGTCGGAAGGCAGGCGGCCTCCTCGAAGGAAAGGTCCTCCGGCTTGGGCACCAGGTTGCGTTCGGGCACCCACACGTAGTCCGCCATGGTGCCCGGATAGCGTTCGGAGAGCAGGGAACGCTGCGGGTCGAGGGTCTCATCGCCCTCCCAACCCGGCGAGGACAGCACCGAGTGCACGATCACGCTGCGCCCCTCGTCGTCGACCCCCGCCGCGTCGCACCCGAGGACCATGGGGAGGCGCTCATCCGGCAGCCCGACCCCCTGGAGGGAGAACAGGTCGTGGCGGTTCAGCGCGGAGGCCACCACCCTCACCCGGCGGAACCCGTCCGGCGGCGCGGGCGGCTCGAAGTGCCCCACCCGCAGGGCTTCGAGCGGGTTGTCCTTCGATGTCGCTTCGACGTAGGCGGCGCGCATTGGAAATCTCCCTCGGTAGGTGCTGTGCCCCCATCCTAGGGCGGGCCTGCGCGCCGGGCGCCCGGGGCGCCGCGCGTTTAGGAGGCATCCGCCGGATGTGGGAGACTTGAATGCAGTTCTGTAGGCATATCTAAGGAGGCCAGCCATGAGCAAGCGAGCACGCAAGCGCCGCGACCGTAAGCGCGGAGGCGCTAACCACGGTAAGCGTCCCAACACCTGATCGTTGGAACACAGCAAAAAGACCCCCGGCCTTCCGGCACGGGGGTCTTTTTCTGTCTGCAGTCTTTTTCTGTCTGCAGTCTTCTGTCTGAAGCCGGGCTTAGTGCCCGGCGGTCTTCAGCTGGCCGATCCGCTCGAGGATGTTGTCCTTCAGCGAGGTCGGTGCCTTCTCCGTGCAGGAGCGCTTCACGACCTCCCGGATGACGCACTCGAGGTCGTACTCCTTGGCGCACTCGGCGCAGCTGTCCAGGTGCGCCTTGATCTCCACGAGGTCCTTGTGCGAGAGCTCGCCGTCAAGGTAGTCGTACAGCTTCTCGATCCGCGCATCGGGGCAGTCCCCCAACTCTTCGCAATCCTTCATTTCGCACTCTCCTGTTTCGTGCCCTTGACACCCTCCACCGCGGCCGGGGTGCCCAGCCCCCGCTCCAGCGCGTACTCCGACAGGAGGTCGCGCAGCAGCTTTCGCCCGCGGTGCAACCGGGACATCACCGTCCCGATGGGCGTATTCATGATTTCTGAAATTTCCTTGTAGGCAAAGCCTTCGACGTCCGAGAAGTACACCGCGAGGCGGAACTCCTCCGGGATCGACTGCAGCGCGTTCTTGATGTCCGAGTCCGGCAGGTGGTCCAGTGCCTCGGCTTCGGCCGACCGCAGACCCGAGGAGGTGTGTTCGGCCGCCTTGGCCAGCTGCCAGTCCTCAATCGTGTCCGAATGCGACTGCAGCGGCTCCCGCTGGCGCTTCCGGTAGAGATTGATATAGGTGTTCGTCAGGATCCGGTACAGCCAGGCCTTGAGGTTCGTCCCCGGCTTGTACTGGTGGAACGCCGAGAACGCCTTGGTGTAGGCCTCCTGCACCAGGTCTTCGGCGTCGCTGGGGTTGCGGGCCATGCGCATGGCCGCCGAGTACAACTGGTCGACGTATTGCATGGCGTCCCGCTCGAAGCGGGCCTTGCGGTCTGCGTCCGATTCCGCGGATACGTCCAACTGGTTATTTTCGGTCGAGCTGCTGCCCGCCGGAGCTGTTGTATTCATTGGGGGAAAGTCTACGCGCCCGTTGCTGGGCGCCGCCGAGCGGCGCCGCTGCTCCAGCGTAACGTTCAACTGGAAGTCGGCCGCGAGCTGTTCCGAAACACTTGCCTGTGTACCCAATGTGCCCCCGTCCGTCGATTTCGCTTACTCAGAATGGAACCCCGGTAGGCGCCGCCTTATTCCACCGGCTCCAGCGCCGGCACCAGTCGTGTAGTCATGCTGGATGTGGCGCGCTCAGAGTTTGGGATCATGCCGCTTTTCGAGGACGATGATGCAGACCGCGGTCAGGACTCCCAATGCTGCTCCGATGGTGTTCATGAACCAGTCATCTGTATCGCAGGAACGTCCCAGGGCGGATACCAGTGCTTGTGTGAGTTCTATGAGGACAGATAAGCCAGACACAACGGCGAACACCCGGAGGGGACGTCGCAAGAGCAACGTTGCGAAGAGAGCCAGAGGTAGCAACATCGCCACATTGGCCAGGGTATCGATCCCTTGGAACGGCACAGAGAACTGGATAGTGCAGAAAAACTCTGGTTCACCTGATGCGGGTGAGAGCGTCAGAACGAGAGGCCCCAGGAAACTTAGGCTTACGAGGACGATAAACGATTTCTTTGCCCTCATCCGATGCAGAACCCACGCGAGGACGGCACCAAGGGCGATGACGACCCAGAACAGGGCGCGGACGAGCACAGGGTGTGCAGCAAGGACGGTGCTGATCATGGCGCTGCGCTGTCAATGTGCATCGTTCTACCATCCCTGAAGAGCGAGCCTCAACCAACACGGTCGACCAACCACACAGCGGTATGCCGACACGCTTCATCGACGGAGCCGCTACGGAAGGATCATCTAGTACCTTTCGCAGCGAATGGCCTCCTATGCGTAAGTTATCTCGTTGCCGGAGTTGTTGCGTCGAGTACAAACGAATGATTCGCTGATCCGCGCGGGCTCAGTTCATGTGGGTGTGTGAGTGCTCCAGGAGCGTACTTCATCGACGAGGGCGCGCACCGCGGCGATGGCGGGCGGGCTGGGCTGGGCGGTAGTGACGGCCCAGGTTGCCCGTCCAAGTGAGGTGTTTGCAGCTCGGACCGGCACCCAGCACACTCCTCGGGGAATGACCGCAGCGATGCTGCCCGGCACGAGCGCGATGCCCAGACCCGCGGATACCAGACCGAAGCGAGTGGACCAGCCACGCACCGAGAAAGCGATCTTCGGGTCGGGAAGATCCGGCCAGGCTCCGAACTCAGGTGAGCCGTTGGTGCTCGCGCCTACGATCCAGCGTTGGTCGGTCAGGTCGTGCACGCTGACCTCGGTGCGACCGGCGAAGGGATGCGCTTCTGCGACAGCGACCCCGATGCCTCGTCCGCCACGCAACTCTGTGAGGTCGAGGCCATCGAGGTCGTAGTCAGGCAGTCCCTGACCGGTGGCCAGGACGGCGACCTCCAGGCGGCCCCGCCGCAGGGCTGTGAGCTGGGACGGTGTCGAGGATTCGATCAGCTGAACCTCCATGTCCGGGTGTGCGGTGAGCAGGCGCGCTACGGCGCGAGGAATTAGGTGCGCCATCGCGGTGGGGTAGCCGCCCAGAACCAGACGCCCAGCGAGCCGGTCGCGTATCCCGGCCAGTTCCTGATGAGCGGCTGCTAGGCGTTCAAACACCTGTCCGGCATGCCTGACCACGACCTCACCCGCTGCTGTTGGACGCACCCCCCGCGCCCGCCGTTCGAACAAGGGCCCGCCAGTTGCCCGCTCACTGGCCGCGACCTGGCGCGAGACCGCGGACTGGGTGTAGCCAAGGTTCTCGGCGGCCGCGCTGAAGGAGCCGGAGCGGGCCACTTCGAGGACCACGCGCAGCCCGGTCAAAGTCATTTCCGTCATGACTTCCATTGTATGCCGGGATGGCATGGCTGCGGTGCGATATTCTCGCTTGTGGCATGGGAGCAGCGTGCGGATCCTGATAGTGGCCTCCTGAGAGGAAAACCATGATTGGAAGGAACCCCATGCCCCTTTACACCCGAGACGAGCTCGTGGCCCGCCTGGTCCGTGCAGGAGAGCTCGAGGTTTCCGGCGAGCACCCAGAGGAGGTGCACTCCTACTTCGACACTGAGCGCTTCCGCTTCCATGGGCCCGACGGTTTTGAATCCGACTACGCCGGGCTGAGCGCCTACTTCGCGTCCTTACGGGACGCGTTCGACGGCCGCAGCATCCGGCGCGGCATCGTCCTGGTCGAAGGTGACCTCATCGCCTGCCAGACCTGGATCGAGGGGACCTTCGTCCGGCCCTTCACGCAGTCCCCCGTTGGGCTCCTGCAACCCAACGGAGCCAGGATCGTCATGGATCTGATTAACATCTTCCGGATGGACGATCAGGGCCGGCTCCTGGAGGAGTTCGTGCGCACCGACAACCGCAGCATCCTCCGGCAGCTCGGCGTGACCGAGGCCTGAGCGACTCATCACCCACTCCCGCGACCGAAGGCTCGATGAGAAAGGCCAACTATAAGGACCGGAGAAACCTGCGGGGTGGTTAGCTCTCGCGCGCACCCGTCTAGAGGAGCTGTCGTGCCAACGACAGCTCCTCTACTCCTTAAGGCCAAGGAGAGACAAACGTCGCGTCAAGCACACCTCACGCCACAGGTCAAAACACCCCGGCACGGCGAGGGCTCACCGCAGAGCACATTTTTCCGACGGGATCACCCCCAGCCGGCACGGCGGCGGGCGGATCGCCTCGCACGTCCAAAAGTGCAAAACTAGACCCAGCGTGCTTCGTAAGTTCCGAATCATCATGAACACCGGCGCCGGTGCGCCGGCAACCAGGAGGCTCTTGTGACCCTTGTCCGCGTTATCGCCCGACCACTGACCGCCAGCAGCTTCGCCTTCTCGGGGGTGGACCGGCTCCGGAGCGCAGGAAAGAGCGCCGAGCAGCTCCAGCCCGTCCTGACCCGGCTGGGCAAGGCCGTCCCGTCCCTGGCCCCGGTGACCGGTGACGCCAAGCGGGTCGCCCAGGTCCTGGGCGGCGTGCAGCTCGGCGCGGGCATCCTGCTCGGTCTTGGACGGTTCTCGCGGGTCGCCGGAACGCTGCTCGCGGTCTCCGCCGCGGCCAACACGCTTGTCGATTTCAAGTCGGCCGACTCCTCGACGCCGGCAGCCCGCAAGGAACGCCGCGGCCAGCTGCTGCGCAACCTCTCCCTCGTCGGGGCGGCGCTGCTCGCCTCCGTTGACACCAACGGCCGCCCCGGGCTGGCCTGGCGTGCGGAGCACTTCGCCTCGGGTGCCAAGAAGAACGCGGTGGGGATCAGCAAGGACGCCCGCAAGCAGCTCAAGAAGGCCGACCTCGCCGTCCGCCGCACCGCCGCCGACGTCGTGGGTTCCTAACCTCAATGGCCCTTCCTTCTGCCGGGACCGCCGTGCCTCAGCAATCTCCAGGCGTCTGGCCGGCCCCCCGGCCCGCCGCGCCCGTCGACGCCGTCGTTGAGGTTCCGGGCTCCAAGTCCCTGACCAACCGGTACCTCGTGCTGGCGGCCCTGGCCGACGGACCGTCGACGCTGCGCAACCCGCTCCATTCCCGTGACTCGGCGCTGATGATCGACGCCCTGCGTGAGCTGGGCGCAACGGTCACCGAGCTCGAGGGGACCGGGCGGTTCGGGCCGGACCTGCGCGTGGTTCCCTTTTCCCGGGAGCGCCGGGAGCGGCGGATCGACTGCGGGCTTGCCGGCACCGTAATGCGCTTCGTGCCGGTGCTGGCCGCCCTGCAGGAGGGTGCCACAGCATTCGACGGCGATCCGCACGCCCGCCATCGCCCCATGGGTGCAACCATCGGCGCCCTGCGCGGCCTGGGGGTTCTGGTCGAGGACGGCGGCGCCGGCGCCCTTCCCTTCACCGTCGACGGCCGCGGCGCCGTCGAGGGCGGGCACCTGGCGATCGACGCCGGCGCGTCCTCGCAGTTCGTTTCCGCCCTGCTTCTGGCCGGGCCGGCGTTCACGCGCGGGCTCCACCTCGAGCACTCCGGCGGCCGGCTGCCCAGCCTGGAGCACATCGCGATGACCGTGAGGGTGCTGCGAAGCGTCGGTGTGGACGTCGATGACAGCGTCCCGATGTCCTGGCGGATCAGCCCCGGCCCGATCCGCGCCTTCGACATCGCTATCGAACCGGACCTCTCCAACGCCGGGCCGTTCCTCGCCGCCGCCGTGGTCACCGGCGGCAGGGTGACTATCCCGAACTGGCCGGCGGAGACCACCCAGGTGGGCGACGCGTGGCGGCAGATTCTCCCCCGTCTGGGCGCCTCAGTGGAACTGGCAGGCGGCGCCCTGACTGTCACCGGCGGCCCGCGCATCACCGGCGGGGATTTCGCCGACACCAGTGAACTGGCGCCAACGGTGGCCGCGCTCTGCGCCCTGGCCGCGACCCCCTCGACCTTGAGCGGTATCGCCCACCTGCGGGGGCACGAGACGGACCGGCTGGCGGCCCTGGTGCGGGAGATCAACGCCCTGGGCGGGAACGCCGAGGAGACCGCGGACGGCCTCCTCATCCGGCCGGCCTCCCTTCACGGGGGCGTCTTCTCCACCTACGACGACCACCGCATGGCCACGGCCGGCGCCGTGATCGGCCTCGCCGTCGAAGGGGTCCTCGTCGAGAACATCGCCACCACGGCCAAGACGCTGCCGCAGTTCCCCGAACTGTGGGCGCAGCTCGTGGCCACGGCGCGCACCGGAGGCTCTCCGGGTGACTGAGGCCGGCAACCGGAGGGGCTCCCGGGCCTGGGACGAGTCCGACGTGCGGATCCGCCCCAATAAAAAGGGTTCCCGTCCCCGCACCAAGAACCGCCCGGCCTACGAGGACGCCGTCACCGGCAGGATCGTCACCGTCGACCGCGGCCGCTACACCGCCGTCGTCGATGAGGACACCCCCGACGAACGGCTCATCGTCGCGGCGCGGGCCCGTGAGCTGCGCCGCAGCGCCGTCGTCGCCGGCGACCTGGTGGCGCTCGTCGGAGACCTCTCCGGCGGCCCGGACTCCCTGGCGCGCCTGGTGCGCGTCGAAGAGCGGCGCACCGTGCTGCGCCGCAGCGCCGATGACACGGACCCGGTGGAGCGCGTCGTGGTCGCCAACGCCGACCAGCTGGTCATCGTGGTCGCCGCCGCCAACCCGGAACCGCGCACCGGATTCATCGACCGCGCGCTGGTGGCCGCCTACGACGCCGGCATCCGCCCCCTGCTGTGCGTCACGAAGGCGGACCTGGTGGACCCGGCGCCGCTGCTTGCCAACTACGAGCACCTCGACCTGCGGGTGGTGATCAGCAGGACCGCCGCCGACACCGGCGGCATCGAGGCCACCTCCGACGACGGCGCTTCGGCCCGCCTCTCGGGCGGCGCCATCAACACCCTGCGGGAGGAGCTCGACGGGCAGGTCAGCGTGCTGCTGGGCCACTCAGGGGTCGGCAAGTCCACCCTGGTCAACGCCCTCACCGGCTCCACGCGCGCGACCGGAGGCGTCAACGCCGTCACGGGACGGGGCCGCCACACCTCCTCCTCGGCCGTTGCGCTCAAGGCCGCCGGGTCCGCCCCCGGCACCTGGATCATCGACACCCCCGGCATCCGGTCCTTCGGCCTGGCCCACGTCGACCCCGACCGGATCCTCCAGGCCTTCCCCGACCTTGAGCCGGGCACCGCCGGCTGCGAACGCGGCTGCCTGCATGACTCCAACGCCGTGAACTGCGGCCTCGACGACTGGGTCGCCAGCGGCGCCGCCGGGGAATCCGGGCCGGTGCGTCTCGCCTCCCTGCGGCGCCTGCTGGGCGCCGGTTCTTCGGACTCCCGCCAGGCGGCGCAGGAGGCGAAGGAACTGGGGAGCCAGTGAAGCCTGTTAGACTTGACGAAGTTGTTGTGTTGCGCATTGAATTTCTGGCCTTGAATCCTCCTTTCGGAGTTCGAAAGCTGTTTTGATAAGCGAAAACGAACACCACGACGAGCGCACCGGATTACGGGGCGTCTCTCACAAGGTAAGGATCTAAAAATGGCTACAGGTACAGTGAAATGGTTCAACGCTGAAAAGGGCTTTGGTTTCATCGCTCCCGAAGACGGCGGCGCCGACGTGTTCGCACACTTCTCCGCAATCAATTCGAACGGCTTCCGTTCACTCGAAGAGAACCAGAAGGTCAACTTCGAGACCACCCAGGGACCCAAGGGCCCCCAGGCTGAGAACATCACCGTTCTCTAAGGTTTCCTTCCTCCGGGATTGCAACCTCCGGCCGCGCTAAGCGGCCGAACCAAGGGTCACCGCTGCGGCATCTGCCGCCGGTGGCCCTTGGCCGTTAACGGCCCCCTGTGCGGGGCCGTCCCTAGGTGTTGTTCGAACGCGGCGCACCCATCCCCGGGTTGACCCGGTGCGGGCCGGCCGCCGAGGGACGCACGTCGAAGTCGAAGATCGCCGTCGGGAGGTAGACCGTCGAGCACGAGTTGGGGATGTCCACCACGCCGGACAGCCTGCCCTCGATCGGCGCCGACCCCAGCAGCAGGTAGGCCTGCTCGGGGCTGTAGCCGAACTTCGTCAGGTAGTCGATGGCGTGTAGGCACGCGCGCTGGTAGGACAGGTGCGAGTCGAGGTAGTGCTGCTTGCCGTCCAGGGTCACCGACGTCCCCGAGAAGGCGATCCACTCGCTGTATCGGGGGTCCACGATGCCGGGCACGAAAATCGCATTCTCGCTCACACCGTAGGTATCCATGCCTCCCTTGATCACGTCGACTCGAAGGTCGATGAAGCCGCCCATCTCGATCGCGCCGCAGAAGGTGATCTCGCCGTCGCCCTGGGAGAAGTGAAGATCGCCCAGTGAGAGGTTCGCGCCGTCGACGAACACCGGGTAGAAGATCCGGGTGCCTTTCGAGAGGTTCTTAATGTCCTGATTGCCGCCGTTCTCCCGGGGCGGTGCCGTGCGCGCGGCCTCCCCCGCCACCCGGTCGAACTCCGACGCCGGCAGGCCCCCGAGCACCGCCTCCCGCGGTTCGGGCGGCAGCGCGAGCGGCGGCACGCGGTTGGGGTCGGTGGCGATCAGGTCGCCTTCGCGCTGGTTCCACTTCGCCAGCAGCTGCGCGGAGGGCGCCGTGCCCATCAGGCCGGGGTGGATGAGCCCGACGTAGGACACCTCCGGAACATGCCGCGAGGTTGCCACCTGCCCGGTGAAGTCCCAGATCGCCTTATAGGCGTCGGGGAACTGGTCGGTCAGGAACCCGCCGCCGTTGTTCCGCGCGAAAATACCGGTGTAGCCCCACCCCTGCCCGGCCAGCGGCCCTGAGTCCTCCTGCGGGATCGGTCCGACGTCGAGGATGTCGACGACGAGGAGGTCACCCGGCCTCGCTCCTTCGACGGCGAAGGGCCCGCTGAGCTTGTGGACGGTGAGCAGCGGAGCGTTGAGGATGTCGTCGGCGGAATCGTCGTTGACGATGGCGCCGTCGAACCATTCACGGCAGTGGACCCGGAAGGAATCTCCGCGCCTCACCGTGGCGACCGGCGGAATCTCCGGATGCCAGCGGTTATGTCCGACCTTCTCCTGGTCTTCGAATTTCTTGGACGAATCGAGCGGGAATATAACGTCAGGCATTGAAACTCCTCCAATATCTCGATCGGGCCGCACGCCATGGATTATGGCCGCGGCAGTTTCTGGTGAAGCGGATTGGACGAATAGGGCGAGGTCCTGCGTGCATTCGCCGACGGCAGCGTCCCGGTCACCACCTGCGGTTCCGATGCACTGCGGTGTGTTGAGTCGATGAGTTGAAAGGCCGCCGTGCCCGTCTTGGAAAGGTGGGGCGCGCTGATCTTCCGCCGCGCCTCCGAGCCGCAGGTGGGACAGGCCTGCACGTCCGCTGCTGCTTCCATGGGACGGATCACTTCGAATGCTGCGCACTGGGAACAGGAATACTCATAGATGGGCATAGGGCAGACCTTTCTTTGGGCAATCGACACTCAGGCAGGCGACACAGCCGCCCCCTCCTCCGACCTCTTTCCGCGCGGGATGCCTTTCCGCCCGAGGAAGAGTCCTGCCACCAGGGCGGCAACCGCCGCAACCGTCACCAGCAGGGCAAGCCCCGCGTTCGTGTCATACCTGCCCACCAGCAGGAAGAACGCCGGAATCGTCCCGGTGATGTGGGCGACGAAGATCGTGAACCAGCCGGTGGCATAAGTGAGGGATTCCCTTCCCAGTCCCAACAGGAGGAAGAACAGGAACCAGAGAACGGCCCAGGTCAGCCAGATGACACCGAAGACGGGGTCCCCCACGAGGGTGAACTGGAGGGCGCCGATCACGACGGCACATGCGGAAACGAAGAGCGAGAACCAGCCAAGGCCCTCACCGCTGACTCCCGTGACCTGGAGTATCCCCACGTAGAGGTAGGTAAAGCCGAAGAGATAGAGACCGGCAGCCCCGAAAATCGTGGGCAGGTCGTTATTGGCCTGAATGAGGATGATGGTTGGGAAGACAACCTGCATCACCCCGACAAAGAAATTGAGAATGGCCGCGGATTTACCGGGGACTACCCCGATAAGCATTAGCCCGTTGATGAAGAGAACCGCGCCCACGTATAGCAAACCAACGCTGCTCATGGCGCTCCGTCGCGATACCAGGAGTGGACAGAGATACAAGGCGGCTATTCCCGGTCGCCCCGGAGGGGATCCGGAAACAGCGGACGACATCAGAAGAATTACGTTGTGACGGCGAGCCTAGTCCTGCCCGCCGGGAGTGTCGACGCTGGCCCGCAGCCCGTGCCCGGCGTGGACCGCCGGAGAGGCGGTGGATATAATATGCGGTCGACCCTTGCGCCTGTTCGGGGAATGGAGAACGCCGTTCGCCTCCCTGACAGGGACGCGGCAATCATTCCCGGCTCCACGGCCGTAGTCGGGCCCCGGCGCCTTTCCGGGTAATGGCCCCGGAAGCGATAAGTTGAAGGCATGAACCTCGTCCAGAGCTACAATGATGACCTGCGCCTTGCCCACGTGATGGCGGACTCGGTCGATGACCAGACCATGTCCCGGTTCCGGGCGCAGGACCTCCGCGTAGAGACCAAGCCCGACCTCACCCCGGTCACCGACGCCGACCGGGCTGCGGAGGAATCCATCCGCAGCCAGCTCTCGCGCGTGCGCCCGCGCGACGCGGTGCTGGGCGAGGAGTTCGGGAGCACCGGATCGGGGTCGCGGCGCTGGATCATCGACCCGATCGACGGAACCAAAAACTTCGTGCGCGGCGTGCCCGTCTGGGGCACGCTGATCGCCCTCGTGGATGAAGGCCGGCCGGTGGTGGGCCTGGTGAGCGCCCCGGCGCTGGGCAAGCGGTGGTGGGCGGCCGAGGGCACCGGTGCCTTCATGGGCAAGTCCCTCGCGGCGGCAACCCGGCTGCGGGTCTCGAACGTGTCCCGCCTCGAGGACGCCTCGCTCTCCTATTCGAGCCTCTCCGGGTGGAAGGCACGCTCTGCCCTGCCGGAGTTCGTCAACCTCACCGAGCGGGTCTGGCGCACCCGCGCCTACGGGGACTTCTGGTCGTACTGCCTGGTGGCGGAGGGCGCCGTCGACATCGCGTGCGAACCCGAACTCAACCTGCACGACATGGCTGCCCTGGTGCCGATCGTGACCGAGGCCGGCGGACGGTTCACCTCCCTCGACGGCACCGACGGCCCCTACGGCGGAAACGCGCTGGCCACCAACGGCACCCTCCACAGCGAGGTGCTCCGGATGCTGAACCCGCAGATGGACGATCTGCTCTGACGGGCGCACACCAGGGAGCGCCCGGCGGCCCGCGCAGGCCCGCACCGGCGCGCAGCGGACCCCGGATGGACCCCGGCCGCCGGCGCTCGCTGGCCGCCGGGTACCTCACCGGCGCCGGCCGCTACGACCGGGTCCGCCCGTCCTACCCCGGGCAGGTCGTGGAGTGGCTGGTGCCGCCGGGCGCCGCCGCCGCCGCCGACCTCGGTGCCGGCACCGGGATCTTCACCCGCATGCTGCTCGACCACGGGCTCACCGTGACCGCCGTCGACCCCTCCGCGGACATGCTCTCCGTGCTGGCCTCCCGCCTGCCCGGTGCGGCCGTGCTCACCGGGACCGCAGAGTCCACCGGCCTGCCCGGTGCCTCGGTGGACCTTGTCACCGTCGCCCAGGCCTGGCACTGGGTCGATCCCGCGGCCGCCGCGGCGGAGGCGGCCCGCATCCTCGTGCCGGGCGGCACGCTCGGGGTGCTGTGGAACCAGCTCGACGTCGGCCTGCCCTGGGTCCATAGGCTTTCGCGCATCATGCACGCCGGTGACGTCTACTCCCCCGGGTACCGGCCCGACTTCGGGCCGCTCTTCACACCGCCCGAACCGCTGAGGGTGCGCTGGACCCAGGAGCTCGACGCTGCCGGCGTGGTCGACCTGGCGAAGTCCCGCAGCTATTACCAGCGCGCCTCCGAGGCCGCCCGGGCCCGGCTCGAGGGGAACCTCCGGTGGTACCTCCACGACTACCTGGCATTTCCGACGGACGCGGTCATCTCCCTGCCGTACTTCACCTACGCCTGGCGGGCTCGGACCCACACCGCCTCCCAATAGCATTACGGGTCGCCGAAGCCCTATATTTAGGTATGCCGAAATTCCTTACGGGCCTGCTGCTGTGTGGAGGCCTCGTCCTCACCGGCTGCGCCAGTGTGCCGGCACCGGAACCCGCCGCAGTCTCGGACGACCGGCCCGTCGTCCTGACCACCTTCACCGTGCTCGCCGACCTCGTCGACGAGGTTGGCGGCGGGCACGTCCGGGTGGAGTCGGTCACCAAGGTCGGCGCCGAGATCCACGGCTACGAGCCGACGCCGTCGGACCTCATCCGCGCCCAGGACGCCGATCTCATCCTCGACAACGGGCTCGGCCTCGAGCGCTGGTTCGAGCGTTTCCTGCTCTCCGTCGACGCCCCCCACGTGGTGCTCTCCGACGGCGTCGAACCCGTGGACATCCGCTCCGGTGACTACCGCGGCCTCGCGAATCCGCACGCATGGATGTCTCCGCTCGCGGCCCAGACCTACGTCGACAACACGGTCCGGGCGCTCTCGGACCTCAGCCCGGAGCACGCGGCGGCCTTCGAGGCCAACGGGGCGGCCCTCAAGGCCGAACTGCAGGCCCTGCTGGAGACCCTGCGGGCCGGTGCCCGGAGCACCGAGGGCGCGGCCCTGGTGACCTGCGAGGGCGCCTTTTCCTACCTCGCCCGCGACGCCGGGCTCAAGGAGGCGTTCATCTGGCCGGTGAACGCCGACGCCGAGGGCACGCCCCGGCAGATCCGCGCGGTCATCGACTTCGTCTCCCGCCATGACATCCCGGCGGTCTTCTGCGAATCCACGGTGAACCCCTCCGCACAGGAGCAGGTCGCCGCCGCCACCGGCGTGAGCCTCGAAGGGCCTCTGTATGTCGATTCCCTCTCCGGCCCGGATGGTCCGGTTCCGACCTTCGTGGACCTGCTGCGCTACGACATCTCCCTGATCACCAAAGGACTTTCCGGATGAGCACCCTTTCCGCCGCCCCGCCGGCCCTGCGGGCCACCAACCTCACCGTGAGCTACAACGACGTGCGGGCCCTCGACGGGGTGGGCGTGAGTGTGGAAACGGGAAGCATCTGCGGCCTCGTCGGGGTCAACGGGTCGGGCAAGTCGACGCTCTTCAAGGCCCTCATGGGGCTGCTCGTGCCGGCAGCCGGCACCGTTGAGCTGTACGGGCGCACCAGCCGGGAGGCCCGCCAGCGCGGCCTGGTCGCCTACGTACCCCAGGCCGAGGACGTCGACTGGGACTTCCCGGTGTCCGTCGCCGACGTCGTCGGCATGGGGCGCTACGGCCTCATGGGTCCCTCCCGGCGTGCCTCGGCCGTCGACCGGGCGGCCGTCGACGCCGCCCTGGAGCGGGTGGGCCTGGCCGGGCTCCGCCGCCGGCAGATCGGCGAACTCTCCGGGGGGCAGCGCAAGCGCGCGTTTGTTGCCCGCAGCATCGCCCAGGACGCCAAGCTGCTGCTGCTCGATGAGCCCTTTGCCGGGGTTGACCGCTCCAGCGAGGCAACCCTGACCGTGCTCCTGAAGGAACTGCGCGACGAGGGCCGGTCGGTGCTGATGTCCACCCACGATCTCGCCGGGGTCTCCCAGCTGTGCGACTCGGCCGTCCTGCTCCACAACCGGGTCCTCGCCCGGGGCCGGCCCTCGGACGTGCTCACCCCCAGCAACCTCGCGCTTGCCTTCGGCGGCGCCCTCGAAATCCGGGAGCCCTGAGATGGACCTTCTGAACTGGCTCACCGAGCCCCTGCAGTACGGGTTCCTGACCCGGGCCCTGATCGTGACCGTCGCGGCGGCCGTGGTGTCCGCCGTCCTGTCCTGCTGGCTGATCCTGATGGGCTGGTCGCTGATGGGTGATGCCGTCTCGCACGCGGTCCTGCCCGGGGTGGCCCTGGCCTACATCGTCGGGATTCCGTTCTCCATCGGCGCGTTCGTCTTCGGGGCCGGCGCCGTCGCGCTGATCGGGGTGGTGCGCTCCACGACGAAGCTCAAACCCGACACGGTGATCGGCGTGGTGTTCACTGCCCTGTTCGCCGCGGGGCTGGCCATTGTCTCCAGCACCCCCTCGCAGATCGACCTGCTCCACATCCTGTTCGGCAATGTGCTCGGGGTGACCGACGGCGAACTGTGGCAGGTGCTCATCCTCGGCGCCGTGACCCTCGCGGTGGTGCTGTTCAAGCGCCGCGACCTGACCCTGCTGGCCTTCGACCGCACCCATGCCCACGTGATCGGGCTCAACACCAAGTTCCTCTCGGCGCTGCTGCTGGGCCTGCTCGCGCTCAGCGTGGTGGTGGGCCTGCAGGCGGTGGGCATCATCCTCGTGGTCGCCATGCTCATCACCCCCGGCGCCACGGCGTTCCTCCTGACCCGCAGCTTCGACCGCATGCTGGTCCTGGCCGTCGGCATTACGGTCGCCGCCTCCCTCGCCGGAATCTACGCCAGCTACTACCTCGACATCTCCACCGGCGCCGCCGTCGTCCTTGCCCAGTCCCTCGTCTTTACCGTGGTGTACCTGGTGGCCCGGCCCAACGGTGTGCTCTGGCAGCGTCTCCGCGTGCGCCGCAGCCGTCGGCGTTCCCCCTCCGCCCACGTCGGAGACGCACCGGCCGGGGCGGTGTCCTGAATGGGGCCGAGGAACACCCCGGCCCTGAGCATCGGTTCGGCGAGCGTCCAGGACTACGTCAAGACCGTCTACGCCTTCACCGAGTGGCAGGACAAGCCCATCACGGCGTCGCAGCTGGCCGGGCGGTTGTCCATCGCGGCCTCCTCGGTGACCGAGATGGTCGGCAAGCTCGTGGACCTGGGCCTGGCGGAGCGGGAAAAATACGGCCCCATCCGGCTCACTCCGGAGGGACGCCGGCTCGCCCTGGCCATGGTGCGCCGGCACCGGCTTCTCGAAACGTTCCTCGTGCAGGAGCTCGGCTACCGCTGGGACGAGGTGCACGACGAGGCCGAGGTGCTCGAGCACACCGTCTCGGACGCCTTCATCGAACGCCTCGACGCCAAGCTGGGGCATCCCCACCGCGACCCGCACGGCGATCCGATTCCCACGGCCGATGGGCACATCCGCCTTCCGGCGGCCTTTCCCATCGCCACGCTCGACGACGGGCACCGCGCCCGCCTGGCCCGGGTGAGCGACGACGACCCGGAGGTGCTGCGCTACCTCAGCGGCAGGTCCGTGGGCCTTGACGTTCCGCTGACGGTCACCGGCCACCGGCCGTTCGGCGGGGCACTGGCCGTCGTGTTCGACACCGTGGCGGGCCCGGCCGCGGTGGAGGTCAGCGACGCCCTGGCGCAGGCCCTGTGGGTTGAAACCCTCGAGCCCCACCCCGGCTGCGTCATGCCGGCCGCGGCGGGCTGACCGGACCGGTTTCCGATCGCGTTTCCGGTTGGCGTGCCCGGTGTCCTTAGACTGGTCAGGAAATGCCGCGTCACGACCGCACCCCACGACCCCGGAGCCGCCCCATGACCACTCTTGGCCTTGAAGAGGAGTACCTGCTGGTGGACCCGGCCTCGGGCCTGCCCGTCCACCGCGCCACGGACATCCAGGAACGGCTCGAACTGACTCCGGAGATCGACCCGGACGACATCCAGCGGGAACTGCTCAGCTGCCAGATCGAAACCGCGACGCCGGTGTGCAGCACCCTGACCGAGGCCGAGGAGTCCCTGCTGAACTTCCGGCGCCAGCTCAACGCCGCGGCCCGCGAGTACGGGGTGCTCGCCGCGGCGACCGCCACCGCCCCGCGCATCGAGCAGGAATACCCGCAGCTGACCGACAAGCAGCGCTACCACGAGCTGAAGGCCAGCGCCCCCGGAATCGTCGGCGACCAGTTCGTCAACGGGCTGCACGTGCACGTCGGCATTCCGGACAAGGAGACCGGGGTGCAGGCCCTGAACCGGATCCGCCCGTGGATCCCCATTGTCACCGCGCTGAGCACCAATTCCCCGTTCTGGCTCGACCGGGACAGCGGATTCGGCAGCTGGCGACTCGTCCATTACCGCAGGTGGCCGGTCCAGGGGGTGCCGCCGGTGTTCGAGGATGCCGCCGACTACGAGCGGCGCATCAAGCGGCTCGTGGCCACCGGTGCGATCATCGACCGTGGGGTGCTGACCTGGGTGGCGCGCCTGTCCGACCGCTACCCGACCCTTGAGGTCCGTGCCGGGGACGTCCAGCTCGAGGCGCAGGACTCGGTGCTTCTCGGAGCGCTCATCCGCGCCCTGGTCACCACCGCCGTCGCCGAGGCCGACGCCGACACCCGCTTCCTCGACCCGCATCCCGAACTGCTTGACGCCGCCCTGTGGCAGGCCGCCCGGGACGGACTCACCGGCGACTCGGTGGACCTGCGCACCGGCACGCTCACGCCCGCCCGCGCCCAGATGGCACGCCTGCTCGACTACGTCGGCCCCGCCCTCGACGACGCGGGAGACACTGCCTGGGTGCAGGCGGGCCTGGCGACGGTCTGGGAGCAGGGAACCGGCGCCGAGCGCCAGCGCCGGGCCATGAAGGAAGGCGGGATGCCGGCGCTGCTCGAGCTGTACTCCTCCACCCTCATCAACGAGCGGTAGCCGGGGCGTCCGTCAGGACACGTCGAGGACGCGCGCCTCCCAGGGGCGCAGGGTGTCCTGCTCCATGGCCGGGGCCCCGTCGGCTCCGCCGGGCCCCGCGGCGTCCCGCGGGCTGCCGTCCCGGGCGGTGCGGGCGTCGTCGTCGCCGTAGTTCCCAAGCAGCAGCGTGCCGCGGCCGAGCCCGGGCGGAAGCCCGAGGGGCTCCCCCGAGACGTTCCCAAGTACCCGGAGCACGGCGCCGTCCAGCGTCCGGGTGAACGCGTAGAGCACCGGGTGGTCGGCCTGCTCGAGCTCGAAGCGTCCCCGCTGCACCACCGCGCTGCCGTGCCGCAGGGCGATCAGCCGCTGATAGAACCGGTAGACCGAGCGCGGGGAGGAGCGGTCGAGTTCGGCGTTGACGGTGGGATAGTTCGGATTCACGGCCATCCAGGGTCTGCCGGTGGTGAATCCGGCGTTGACCCCGCCCGTCCACTGAACGGGTGTGCGCGCGTTGTCCCGGCTCATCCTGCGCAGGGCGGCCAGGACGTCCTGCGGGTCCCGGCCGAGCTTCATCGTCGCCTCCTCGTACCAGTTGAGGGATTCGACGTCCCGGAAGTCCTCGATCGAGGTGAAGGGCACATTGGTCATGCCCAGTTCTTCGCCCTGGTAGATGTAGGGGGTGCCGCGGTGAAGGTGCAGCAGGGCCGCCCACAGCGTCGCGGATTCGTAGCGGTAGGCGCCGTCGTCGCCGAAGCGCGACACCAGGCGGGGCTGGTCGTGGTTGTCGAGGTAGAGGCTGTTCCAGCCCGTGTCCGCCAGGCCCTTCTGCCACCGGTTCCAGGAGGTCTTCAGGTCGCGCAGGTCGAGCCCCCGGTAGTCCCACTTGCCGCCGGGGCCCTGGTCGAGGCTGACGTGTTCGAACTGGAAGACCATGTCCACCTCGGCGCGGGCGGGGTCGGTGAACAGCCGGGCTTCCTCCACGGTGACCCCGGGCATCTCCCCCACGGTGATCAGCTCGGACTCCCGGCCGGCGAAGACCTCCTGGTGCATCTCGGCGAGGAATTCGTGGATCCGCGGGCCGGACATGAACTGGGGTCCGCCGTCGCCCCACAGGTGCCCGGGCGGGACGGCGCCGTCGGCCAGCGGCAGGGTCTTGGATAGAAAGTTGATGACGTCCATCCGGAAGCCGTCGACGCCGCGGTCGAGCCACCAGTTCATCATGTCGTACACGGCGGCGCGGACCTCGGGATTCTCCCAGTTCAGGTCCGGCTGCTCCCGGGCAAAGAGGTGGAGGTAGTACTGTCCGCTGGCCGGATCGAGGGTCCCCGG
>NZ_CADCTE010000158.1 GCF_902805515.1 uncultured Arthrobacter sp.
TCCCCGAGGAACTGCAGCTTGCCCGGAACCATCTGGCGGCGGCGCGAAGCGGCCATGAAGAAGGAGGCGATCAGGATGACGGAGAAGATGACAAGGAGCATCTGCTTGCCGAAGCCACCTTCGAACCAGACGCCGTATTCACCGCCCCAGGGGAGGATGTCCGGATAGTGGGTGTCTTCAATCGTGGGGGCTACGAAACCCTCATCGGTTGTTTCGGCCGGGAGCGCAAGCGCGATCAACGCGTTTCCTCTCTGCAGTGTCCATCGTTGGGCATGATTCCACCGGTGACAGCGACACTGCTCCGGCTGATTAAGTTTTTAGGCATCACTTCGGGCTGTTCTCTGGAGGCTCGGGGCGGCCCTGCGGCGCGCTGCCGGAATCAGAGAGTTGCGATCGGGTGAGGTTGTGCATGTGGGAGAGGTAGAAACCGCCCCCGGCACCCAAGAGAGCCCCTGCGAGCACTATCCAACGTGTTCCCAGAAGATTATCCAGCCCCCACCCTATCAAACTCCAGACCAGGATCCCGCCAGCGATGTAGCTGAACACGGCGATTCCAGCGTTGTAACCGCCCTCGCCGTACCGGCCCCGATCGTCCTGCCCTCGGCCCGCTGCGGGCCCTGGTTTACGGCTCACTGCCGGCCTCCAAATCGTCGTTGTAGAGCTGGTGGCGCGCCTTCGAGAAGACGACGACCTCGACGACCTGCCAGAGGACGACGGTGCCGACGGCAGCGCTGAAGAACCAGGTGCTCTCGAGCCACGGCGGGGTGCCCAGCAGGAACAGGACCGCGGCGAAGCCCACGACCTTGATCGCGTAGGTCACGGCGAAGAGCCCGAGGGCCCCCGAGGGGTTCGTCTTGCCCGCGAAGTGGCCGATGAGGAGGCTGATACCGAAGAACAGGGCGACGACGGCGTAGCCGAAGGCGGCGCTGAGCGCTCCCCCGCCGCCGGCAAACAGGCCGGCCGCGGCGGACAGCAGGAGTGCGGCGGCGCCGGTGGCGAGCAGGCACTTCTTCAGGATGTCCAGCCACGGAGAGGCCGTGGGGCCGGAGACACCGGGCGGTGCCGGGCTCCCGTTGACACCCGGGGCGTCCGATGTACTCAATGCATTCCGTCCGTGGAGGGGTGGAGTGGGTCCGCGGGCACCGTGACCGCAGCCGGGGCAGCGGCCGGCGCTCCCGCAGGCCTTTCTATTCTACAGCAGATAGAAATCACCGGCTGCGCGCGGGGCCGGCCCCGGACCTAGGCGGTGCGGCGCACGCGGCGGGCCGCGCGGGCGGCGAACATCCGCGGGGAGTTGACGTAGAGGGCGACCACGGCCGCGGCGAACAGGGAGCCGGCAACGGCCACCGGCGCCTGGGCGGTGGCGACTGCGAATCCCGCGGCACCGGTCAGCGCCGAGCAGAGCGTGACCAGCAGGGCCACCTGGACGTGGCTCAGGCCCGTGTCGGTCAGCCGCTGGTACACATGGGAGCGGTGGGAGGCGTAGAGGCGCTCCCCGCGGCGGGCCCGGCGCAGGAACGTGGTGAAGGTATCGGCGAGGTAGATGAGGACCGGGGAGAGCAGGTACTCGAGGTACACCCCGGCGAGCAGCCCGGTGACGGCCGTTGCCGCGATCGAGGCGCCGAGCAGGTAGCTTCCGACGTCGCCAAGGAAGACGAAGCCGCGGCCGAGGTTCCACGGCAGGAAGGCGAGAAACGCCATGGCGATGACGACACCGGTCACGGTGAGCCACTGCTGGCCGCTCAGGACTCCCCCGATGGCGTAGAAGATGCCGACGACGGCCCCGTGCATGCCTGAGATGCCGTTGATGCCGTCCATGAAGTTGGCCGCATTGATATAGGCGGCCACGGCCACGGCGCCGACGGGCACCCACCAGTAGCTCTGGCCGATGGCGGCGGCCAGGGCCGCCGTTCCAAGCGCGCCGATGAGCAGCTGAAGGCCGGCGCGGCTGCGGATCGAGACCCCGCGCAGGTCCTCGATCCAGCCCAGCACGGAGGCCGCGCCGAGCATGGCCAGGATGATCAGGAGCAGCGACCGGTCGACCGCGACGAGCCCGGTGAGCAGGGCCAGCACCAGGCCCACGGTGATTCCGCCGGCGACGGCGATACCCATCCCACGGATGACCACGGTGGTGTGCGAGGAGCGGTCGTTGGGAACGTCGAGGACCCCCAGCCGCCCCAGAAGGGGCTTCACGGCGAAGGGAAGAACGGCACTGACGGCGAAGGCCGCGCCGGCGACAAGGACGAACGCAAGGCTCACGACAGCGCCCTGCCCTCGGGGGTCTTCGGGAAGCCCGCCTGCGCCACCGCGGTGAAGGAGCCGCGGCTCTTCCACTCCTGAAGGTCGAGCCGGGCCGGGTCCAGCGGGGCGACCGGGGTGTGCGAGATTTTCGGGTGCAGCGGGCGCGAGTCGTTCTCGTCGACTCCGACGAGGTCCTCGTGCAGCTTCTCCCCGGGCCGCAGACCGGTGAAGACGATCGGAACCTCCTTGCCGGACATGGCGATCATGCGCTGGGCGACGTCGAGGATCTTCACCGGCTCCCCCATGTCGAGGATGAGCACCTCGCCGCCGCGGCCGATCGCTCCGGCCTGCACCACGAGCTGGCAGGCCTCGGGGATCGTCATGAAGAACCGGGTGACCTCAGGGTCGGTGACGGTGACGGGCCCGCCGCTGCGGATCTGCTCGGTGAACAGGGGAAGCATCGAACCCCGGCTGCCGATCACATTGCCGAAACGCACCGAGACGTATTTCTGCCCGGTGCTCGCCGCGTGCCAGGCAGTGACCTTCTCGGCCACGCGCTTGGAGTGGCCAAGGACCGAGGTGGGGTCGGCGGCCTTATCGGTGGAGATATTGACGAAGTTGGTGACGCCCGCCGCGGCGGCGGCGCGCAGCACGTTCACCGTGCCCTGCACGTTCGTCTTCCAGGCCTCCTCGGGGTACTGCTCGAGCAGCGAGACGTGCTTGAGCGCCGCGGCGTGGAAGACGACCTCGGGGCGGCGGTCCTCGAAGATATTGAGCAGCGTGTCGGCATCCCGGATGTCCGCGAGCACCGTGTCCCGCCCGGTGAGCAGCCCCCGGCCCGTCAGGGAGATCTGGGTGGTCTGCAGGCCCGTCTCGTCGCGGTCGAGCATGATCAGCTCGGCGGGGTGGAAGCCGGCCAGCTGGCGGCACAGCTCGGAGCCGATCGAGCCGCCGGCGCCGGTGACGAGCACCCGCCGGCCGGTGATGTAGCCGGAGACCTCGTCGGCGTGGATGTCCACCGGGCGGCGTCCGATGAGGTCCTCGACGGCCACCTCGCGGAAATCCGAAAGCCCGGAGCCGGCGTCGAGCATCTCGCGCAGCGGCGGCAGCACGAGCACCTTGATGTTCAGCCCGGCGACCAGGTCCGAGACCCGGCGCACCGTGGCGGCCTCGACGTCGGAGAAGGCGATCACCAGCACCGAGGGCCGGGTGCGGGCCACCACCTCGGGGAGGTCTTCGAGCCGGCCGAGCACGGGCACCGTGGCAAGCCGCAGGTGCTTCTTGGCGGGGTCGTCGTCGATCAGTCCGACCGGGAAGTAGGGCGACTCGGGGTCCTGCATCATGCGCGAGACCAGCGAGTTGCCGAGGAACCCGGCACCGTAGATCAGGGTGCGCTGGGCATTTTCCCCGGGCCGGGCCTTGCTTTCGACGTACATGCGCTTGAGGTAGCGCGTCGAGGCAAGGAAGATGCATGCGAACGGGAAGGCGATGATGCCGATGCTGCGGGGGATCTCGATGACCGTGAAGAAGGCGACGCTGATGAGCACCAGCAGCACCGACACAATGACCGTGACGATCACCAGCAGTTTCGCCTCGTGGAAGCTGCCGAAACTGTAGCGCCCGCGGTACAGGGCGAAGCTGAGGCCCACGAAGAGCTGCGCCACGACCGCGGCGGTGCAGAAGACCACGACCCCCTCGGCATTGATGTCGTTGACGATCAGTTCGTACCGCAGGACCAGCGCGAGGAGGATCGCGACAACCCAGGCGGCGGCGTCGAGCAGGTACTGGGACCAGAGCCAGAGCGCGGGCTTGTCTGTCCTCGGCCGTCCGGGCTCGGTGCCCGAACCCCTGGATTCGCTGGTGCCGTCGGTTCGTCTCATGGTTCCTAATCAACGTCGTGCAGAAGGTTCAGCGCCGACGCGCTCCCGCATCGGCAGGCCCGGCCGGCGGCCTGTGGCGGTGTAATAGACTCGTTCTACCCGAGAATACTAGCCGCACAACCTCCGCACGCCCCTTGCCGGGCGCGCGCCGCGGGTCCGGAAGGAACAGCTTGAACGACATCGAGGCCGCCGCTGCACCCGGTGCGCTGCAGGGGCAGAACCTGATGCTCGTGATCACCACCTACAACCGCTCGGGCTACCTCAAAGGCCTGCTGGACTCGGTCCGGGCGCTTGGTCCCGCGCCCACCGCGGTGGTCGTCGTCGACAACGCCAGCACCGACGACACGCCCGGGATCATCGCCGAGGCGGCGGCGCAGGCACCCTTCCCGGTGCTTCACCACCGGCTCCCCACCAACACCGGCGGCGCCGGCGGGTTCGCGGCCGGTATGGAGCGGGCACTGGCCGAGGGCGCGGACTGGCTGTGGATCATGGACGACGACGTCACCGCGGTGCCCGGCGCCCTGGCGGCCCTCGCACCGTTCACCGAGCAGTACAAGTGCCTCCACGGCCGCCGCTGGGACGCCGCCGGGCGGCCGTTCTTCTGGCAGCACCGGTTCGTCGACTTCCTCGGGATCCACCTGCCGGTGCCCGGCGATGTCTTCCGGGACTCCCCCGTCTTCCGCACGAACGTCGGCTGCTTTGAGGGGATGCTTGTGCACTCAAGCGTTGTCCGCGAGGTGGGGCTGCCCGACGCCCGGTTCTTCCTCGGCGGTGACGATTCGACCTACGGGTGGCTCATCTCCCAGACCCATGAGGTGGCCTACGTCGACGCGTACGTGCTCTCCAAAGCGCGCCCGCAGCGCCAGATCAACCTCGGAATCCGGCACCTCAACGACTCAAGCGACCTCAGCAGGTTCTACTCGATGCGCAACCGCGGCCTGGTCGCCCAGTACCTGCGCACCCGGGGGCGGTATGCCCCTGCGGGTTTCGCCCTCGGCACCCTGCTCACGGCGGGCAAGGAAGTGCTGCGCCTGGTGGCCGTCGAACGCTCGGTCAGCGGACTTCCCGCCCTGGCGCGCGGCTGGCGGGAAGGGCGGCGGATCCGCCGGGACCCGGCCTGGCAGCCGATGCCCCCGCTGACCGGGGCCGCCCGCTGAGCTGATCAGCCCCGGTCCGGCTGGTGCTGGACCGGGCCCCGGCCGGGCTCCCCGCCCGACGCGCCGTCCGGAGCTGCTCCCCCGGTCTGCGCGCCTGCTTCCCCGGTCTGCGCGCCTGCTTCCCTGGCGTGCGCGTTTGCTCCCGCAGCGGGTACGTCTGCTCCTGCGGCGTGCGCTCCCGAACCGGGGGTAGCTCCGCCGGCCGGATCCGGTGCCTGCCCGTCGGCCCCCACGATCGAGGGCACCACCTCGCGCAGCCGCTCAAGGGACAGCGTGCCCTGGCGGACGACCCGCAGCACCCCGGCGGTGGCGTCGACAATGGTTGAGCCCACGGCGTCCGGCGCACGCGGGCCGTCCTCGAGATAGACGGCCACCGCACCGTCGAGCTGCTCGAGGGCCTCGGCCGCGGTCCGCGCGGCGGGCTGTCCGGTGCGGTTGGCCGAGGAGACGGCGAGCGGACCGGTGAGCGTCAAGAGGTCAAGCGCCACCCGGTCGTCGGGCATCCGCAGGGCCACGGTGCCGAAGGTTTCCCCGAGGTCCCAGGTGAGCGAGGGCTGGGCGTGGAAGATGAGCGTCAGCCCGCCGGGCCAGAACGCCTCGGCGAGGGCGCGGGCATCGGGGTGGATTCCGGTGGCGAGTCCCTCCATCGTCTGCGGCCGGGGAATCAGCACCGGGGGCGGCATGTTGCGTCCGCGCCCCTTCGCGGCGAGCAGGGCGGCAACGGCACGGGGCGAAAAGGCGTCGGCGGCGATTCCGTACACCGTGTCCGTCGGCAGGACCACGCATTGCTGGGAGGCAAGGGCCCGCTGGGCGGCGGCGAGTCCCTCGCCGCGCTGGCCGGAATCGGTGCAGTCGTAGGTAGTTGTCACGGGACCATTCTTTCACTGCGCGGGTCGTTACCGGCGCGGGCTTGAACTGGGGCGGGCCGGCGGGCGCACCGGCCCGCCGACGGGTGGTTCAAGGCCTCAGCGGGCCGTGCTTTTCATCAGGTCCTCCGGCGCCCCGAACCCCCTGCCGCGGAAGCCGGCCGAATAGGCCCGGGCCCAGCGCACCAGGCCTCCGCCGTCCCGGACCGAGAGGAAGTAGTACGGGAAGCCGACGATGTCCGCGGCGAACCAGCGCAGGTTGCGGTAGCGGCGGGTGAGGTAGCCGCGGTTGCGGAAGTAGCAGTACCGCTTGAAGTCGCCCTCGGGGATGACCGGGGTGATGAAACCGCGGAAGATGGGCTTCATCTCGGCCCAGGAGGCGGGGTGGCGCACCGCGGTGGTCGCCGCCGTCCCGTACTTCAGGCCGGCCTTCTTGACCTTCGCGAGGAAGTCCACCTCGTCGCCGCGGATGAAGAACTTCAGGTCCGGCAAACCCACGGTGTGGAAGACCTCACGGCGGATCAGCGCCCCGTTGAAGAAGTGAAGCATGTCCGGCAGGTACCCGAGCGGTTCGAGCCGGGTGCGGTCGTTGGTCAGCAAACCGTTGATGCGGAAGTTGAACGAGAGCCGGTTCGGATCCTCGGTGGCGACGACGAGCGGGCTGATGATGTCCAGGCCGTGTTCCTCGGCCGCGGCCAGGAGGACCTCGAGGCAGCGGGCGTCCTCGGGATGCCCGTCGTCGTCCATCAGCCAGATCCAGTCGGCGCCGCTGGCCAGCGCGGCGAGGATGGCGTAGGCGAACCCCCCGGCCCCGCCCAGGTTGGCCTCCGAGCGGAGGTAGTTGATGTTGCCGTCCGCCGCCGCAACGACGTCGGCCGCCGGGCGGGTGCCCGAATCGACGAGGGCGACCGAGGAAACGGGAACGCTCTGCTGGGCGAGGCCCTTGAGCAGCAGCCCGAGTTCCTCGTGGCGGTCAAAGGTGACGGCCGCTACGGCTACGTTGGTCATGCATTCGTCCTTGGGTCGGGGAGGCCCGCCGCCGCGGAGGTGCCGGCGGGTCGGGCGGGGTGGATTGTTCGTCCGGGCGGAGCGAGCACGCCGCTGGTGGCCCGCTGCCTGCCGTTGAGGTCGAGGTGGGTGGTGACGTCCGAGAAGGTGCCGGCCCGCCGGAGCATCGCCGCGATGGCTTCGGCCTGCACTTCGGCGTGCTCCATCACGAAGAAGCCGCCGGGCTTCAGCAGCCGCGCCGCCGAGGCCGCCGCCGCCGTGGGGAGCACCATGCCGTCCTCTCCCCCGCCGTACAGGGCCTCGGGCGGATCGTGGAGGGCCACCTCGGGTTCATGGGGAATGGCGGCCGCGGGAATATAGGGCGGGTTCGACACGACGATGTCGAAGCTGCCGTCGTGCTCGGGAAGCGCCGTCGCGAGGTCGCCTCGAACGAGCCTCACTCCGCGCGGGCGGAGGTTGACCTCTGCCCAGGCGGCGGCGAGTTCGCTGAGTTCGACGGCATGGACCTGCGCACCGGGGACCTCGTCGGCGACGGCGGCAGCGATGGCGCCGGACCCCGTTCCCAGGTCGACGATCTTCAGGGCCGGCCGCTCCCCCGCCGCGTCCCCATCGGTGCGGACCGTTGAGGCGGAGAGGGCTGCGGCATGGTCGACCACCAACTGCACCACCGACTCCGTCTCGGGCCGCGGGATAAACACCCCGGGCCCCACGGCCAGTTCGACGTGCCGGAAGTAGGCCGTCCCGGTGAGGTGCTGCAGCGGGATCCGCTGGGCCCGTTCGGCGACGAGCTCGGCGAAGCCTGCGGGGACCGTCGCGCCGGTCAGCGCGAGGGCGCGGACCCGTCCGACGCCCACACCCAGGAGGTGCGCCGCCAGCAGCTCGGCGTCGACGCGGGGGCTGGGCACCCCAGCCGCGGCCAGCGTCGCCGCGGCGGCGCGCAGCCCGTCGTTCAGCGGCGTGTCGGGATGCACCGAGTCAGTCGTCCGTGCCGATGGCGTCGAGGCGGGCCTGCTCGTCCATCTCGATGGCGGACTGCACCACCGGCTCGAGGTCGCCGTTCATGACGGCGTCGAGGTTGTAGGCCTTGTACCCGGTGCGGTGGTCGGCGATCCGGTTCTCGGGGTAGTTGTAGGTGCGGATGCGCTCGGAGCGGTCCATGGTGCGGATCTGCGACTTGCGGATGTCGGAGTTCGCCGCGTCGATCTTCTCCTGCTCGTGCGCGAGGATGCGCGAGCGAAGCACGCGCATGGCCGCCTCGCGGTTCTGCAGCTGGGACTTCTCGTTCTGCATGGCCACCACGATCCCGGTGGGAAGGTGGGTGATGCGCACCGCGGAGTCGGTGGTGTTGACCGACTGGCCGCCCGGACCGGAGGAGCGGTAGACGTCGATCTTCAGGTCGTTCTGGCTGATCTCGACCTCTTCGGGCTCGTCGACCTCGGGCAGGACGAGGACGCCGGCGGCGGAGGTGTGGATGCGGCCCTGGGACTCGGTGACCGGAACCCGCTGGACGCGGTGGACGCCGCCTTCGAACTTCAGGCGGGCGTACACGCCCTCGGCGGGGTCGTTGGAGCTGCCCTTGATGGCCATCTGCACATCTTTGTAGCCGCCGAGGTCGGACTCGGTGGCGGAGATGAGCTCGGTCTTCCAGCCGCGGGATTCGGCGTACCGCACGTACATGCGCAGCAGGTCGCCGGCGAACAGGGCCGCCTCGTCGCCGCCCTCGCCGCCCTTGACCTCGATGATGACGTTGCGGCTGTCGTTGGGGTCCCGGGGGATCAGCAGGCGGCGCAGGCGTTCCTGCGCTGCCGCGAGCTGCTCCTCGAGCACGGGCACCTCGGCGGCCAGTTCGGGATCCTCCCCCGCCATCTCGCGGGCCGCCTCGAGGTCGTCCTCGAGGGTGCTCCAGCGGTTGTGCGCGTCGACGATGCGGCCGAGCTCGGCGTACCGGCGTCCGAGCTTCCGTGCCAGCGACTGGTCGGCATGGACGGCGGGGTCGGACAGCTGAAGCTGCAGTTCCGCGTGCTCGTCGAGCAGGCCCTGGATGGACTCAAACATTGGTGCTACCTCTTTCGGCTCGTGCAAGCCAGTCTAGTGATTACTCAGGGACGCAGTCGCAGCGGAACGCCGGCAGGGCCGGTAGCCGCTGCGGCCTCGACGCGGTGGATGCCGATTCCGCGGCCTCGATGTCGTGCCGGTTCGATGTCGTGCCGGTTTGATACCAAATGGGTCCGCGTTAACGAAACAGCCGCCCAGGGCGTGCCGACCACCAAAGTGGCCTGCACGCCCGTGGGCGGCTGGACGGACGCTAATCCGAGTCTTTGGACCCCAGGGTGGTCTTCTGGACCTGCATCAGGAACTCGACGTTGGACTGCGTCTCCCGGATCTTGTTGGTCAGCAGCTCGAGTGCCTGCTGCTGCTCGAGCCCGGAGAGTACCCGGCGGAGCTTCCACATGATCTTGACCTCGTCCGGCGACAGGAGGTTCTCCTCGCGCCGGGTGCCGGAGGCGTTGACGTCAACGGCCGGGAAGATGCGCTTGTCGGCCAGGTGGCGCGACAGGCGGAGCTCCATGTTGCCGGTGCCCTTGAACTCCTCGAAGATGACCTCGTCCATCTTGGACCCGGTCTCCACCAGCGCGGTGGCGAGGATGGTCAGCGAGCCGCCGTTCTCGATGTTGCGTGCCGCACCGAAGAAGCGCTTCGGCGGGTACAGCGCCGCCGAGTCGACGCCGCCGGAGAGGATACGGCCCGAGGCCGGGGCGGCCAGGTTGTAGGCGCGTCCCAGGCGGGTCATCGAGTCGAGGAGGACGACGACGTCCTTGCCCATCTCCACGAGGCGCTTGGCGCGTTCGATGGAGAGTTCGGCCACGGTGGTGTGGTCGTCGGCGGGACGGTCGAAGGTCGAGGCGATGACCTCGCCCTTCACCGTGCGCTGCATGTCCGTGACTTCTTCGGGACGTTCGTCGACGAGGACCATCATGAGGTGGACCTCGGGGTTGTTGATGGTGATCGCATTGGCGATCGCCTGCAGGATCAGCGTCTTGCCGGCCTTGGGCGGGGAGACGATCAGGCCACGCTGGCCCTTGCCGATCGGAGCCACGAGGTCGATCACACGCGGACCGATCTTTTTGGGCTCGGTCTCCAGGCGCAGCCGCTCGGACGGGTAGAGCGGCACCAGCTTGGCGAACTCCACCCGGTCCCGCAGGTCCTCGGCCGGGATGGCGTTGACCGAGGTCACCCGCACCAGGGCGTTGAACTTCTGGCGGGTGCTGGCCTGGGTCTCGCCGTCGCGGGGTGCGCGGATGGCACCGACCACGGCGTCGCCCTTGCGGAGGTTGTACTTCTTGACCTGGGCCAGGGAGACATAGACGTCGTTCGGGCCGGGCAGGTAGCCGGAGGTGCGCACGAAGGCGTAGTTCTCCAGGATGTCGAGCACGCCGGCGACGGGCAGCAGCACGTCGTCCTCGGTGACCTCGACGTCGTCGACATCCGGGTTGGCGTTGCGGCCGCGGCGGCGGTCGCTGCGCTCGTTGCGGTCGCGGAACCTGCTCGTGCGCTCCTCCTCGCGGGAGTTGCGCCCGGTGCGGTTGCGGCGGTTGCGGCCGCGGCCCTCGTCCTGGCTGTCCCCGGCGCGGTCGGACCGGTTGTCGTTCCGGGAATCGGACCGGTTGTCGCTGCGGGTGTCGGTCCGGGTGTCGCCGTTGCGGTTCTCGTTGCGCTCACCGCGGGTGTCGTCGTCGCGCTCGCCCCGGTTGCGGCTGCGGCGCTCGTTGCGGTCACGGCCCTCGCCCTGCTGCCCATTGCCGGAATCGCCGGCGGTGCGGGTCTCCTCGGCGTCGGCGCCCTCGGCGGCCGCGGCCTCGCCGCGGTCATCGCCCCGGCGTCCACGCCGGTTGCGCTGGTTGCGTCCCGAGCCTTCGCGGTCGCCGTTGCCGCGGTCTGCGGTCTCGGCGGGGGCTTCGGCGGCGGGCTCGACAGCGGTGTCGGAAGCGGCCTCGGGTGCGCCCTGGGCGGTGACGACGCCGTCGCTTCCGGCCCGGCGGTTGCGGTTGCGGGTGCGCGGCGCGCGCTCGGCCGGGGCGGCGCTTTCGGCGGCCTCGGGGGCGGCGTCCTGGCGCGCGGCCGGGGCCTGCTGGCGCTCAACGGCCGGTGCCTGCTGGCGGTCGGCGACGGCGGAACCGCGCTGGTGGTCTGAAATTGCGGAAACCAGGTCGCTCTTGCGCATCCGCGAGCCGCCGGTGATTCCCAGCTGTCCGGCAAGCGCCTGGAGCTGGGCCAGCTTCAGGCCAGCGAGTCCGCTGCTCTTTGAAGCTGGTGCGCTGACTGGCTCAGCACTGGATGTATCCACACCTGGCAACAGGTCAGTGGTATCAGTCACGAAGGATCCTTCCCCCTCGTCGGGCGGCCACTTTCGAAGTGTGCCGCGTAGGTTAGCCCCGCTGCCGCTCTAGATGGACAGGAGGAGTTCGGCTGACCCGTTATGAACGGGTTCGCCGCATGTGCTGGAAGCCTGGGGAATTCTGCGCGTCAGGTCGGACCTGGCCGCACAACTGATTTCGGAGGCTACACCGGAGATTGCGCCACTGCTGATAAACCTGCAGTTTCTCGGCGGTCTAAGACAAGGACGGCCGGCTCAACAGAGGCACTCTTCAAAACCGTAAGTACGGTTCCTACCTTTGGTGCACTTCCACTTTAGCACCTTCCCGCGCAACATCGAGCCGAAGAATCCGCCAGCCGCCCGGCGTGTCGGACGCGGCGGCAAGGGTGCGGGCGGCCCCGAGTGCCCGTGCTGCCTCCTCCTCGCCGACGGCGAAGGTCATGACGGTCGGCCCGGCACCGGAAATCACCGAAGCGAATCCCTGCGCCCGCAGTGACTGCATGAGCGCCGCGCTCGGAAGCATGGCCGAGGCGCGGTACTCCTGGTGCAGCGCATCGCGGGTGCCGGGATGGAGCAGGTCCGGCTTCACGGTCAGGGCGTGGACGAGCAGCGCCGCGCGGCCGGCGTTCGCCGAGGCGCTCCCGTGCGGGACCGAGGTCGGCAGCAGCCCGCGGGCGCTCTCGGTGGAAAGGGCGGTGTCGGGGATGGCGGCGATCGGGATGATGTCGGGGTGCACCTCCACCCGGGTGCTCTGGAAGGCCCTGCCGGTCTCCCAGGAGATGGCCAGCGAACCGAGCAGCGCCGGGGCGACATTGTCGGGGTGGCCCTCAAGGGTTGAGCACCACTGAAGCACCGCCGCGTCGTCGAGCCGGTGGGCCTCGGGCAGCAGCGCGTTCGCGGCGAGCACACCGGACACGATCGCCGCGGCGGAGGAACCGAGCCCGCGCCCGTGGGGGATCACGTTGACCGTCTCAATTTCCAGCCCGGGCGCCGACCAGCCGGCGTTGGCGAGGGTTCCGAGCAGGGCGCGGGCCACGAGGTGGGAGCCGTCGGTGGGCAGGACTCCGGCGCCCTCCCCCGTGGGGAGCACCGCGGTCGTGCCGGAATCGAGGGTGCGTACGCGCACCGTATCGAACAGGCCGAGGGCCAGCCCGAGGCTGTCGAATCCGGGGCCGAGGTTCGCGCTCGTCGCCGGCACGGTGACCCGGACGGCCTGGCCGGAGTCGACCAGGCGTGCGGGGGCCGAGAGCACGGCGTCCTCAGGCATGGGCCCGGCCCGCGGTCTCTTCGAGCCCCAGGGCGGCCGCGACGCTCACGACGTCGAATTCGACCTTGGTGGGCTCGACGTCGGAGCCGTCGGCGGTGCGCAGAGCCCACTGGGGGTCCTTCAGCCCGTGCCCGGTGACGGTGATGACGATGGTCTTGCCCTTCGGGGCGAGGCCCTGGCCGTGCTTCTTCAGCAGCCCGGCCACGCCGGCGGCGGAGGCCGGTTCGACGAAGACGCCTTCACGCGAGGACAGCCAGCGGTGCGCCTCGAGGATCTCGTCGTCGCTGACGGCCTCGATCAGGCCGCCGGATTCATCGCGCGCGGCGACGGCGAGGTCCCAGGAGGCCGGGTTGCCGATCCGGATGGCCGTGGCGATGGTGTCGGGCTCGGTGACGGGGTGGCCCTTCACCAGCGGCGAGGCGCCCTCGGCCTGGAAACCCCACATCACGGGGGTCTTCGTCGCCACCGGGGCGAGCTCTCCATCCGCGGTGGCGTAGGGCGCCGCGTATTCCTTGTAGCCCTTCCAGTACGCGCTGATGTTGCCCGCGTTCCCGACCGGGAGCAGGTGGTAGTCAGGGGCGTCGCCGAGGCTGTCAACGACCTCGAAGGCGGCGGTCTTCTGGCCCTCGAGCCGCGCCGGGTTCACCGAATTCACGAGGAACACCGGGTAGGCCTCGGCGAGCTTGCGGGCGACGTCGAGGCAGTCGTCGAAGTTGCCGTCGACCTGCAGCAGCTGGGCGCCGTGGGCGATGGCCTGGCTGAGCTTGCCCATCGAGATCTTGCCGTCGGGCACCAGGACGGCGCAGGTGATGCCGGCCTGGGTGGCGTAGGCCGCGGCGGAGGCCGAGGTGTTGCCGGTGGAGGCGCAGACGACGGCCTTGGCGCCGGCGGCGACGGCCGCGGTCATCGCCATGGTCATGCCGCGGTCCTTGAAGGAGCCGGTGGGGTTCATCCCCTCGACCTTAAGGTAGACCTCCGAGCCGGTGAGCTCCGAGAGGGCACGGGCCCGTACGAGCGGGGTGCCTCCCTCGCCGAGCGTGACGACCTCGGTGGACTCGGTCACGGGCAGTCGGTCGGCGTATTCGCGGATTACCCCGCGCCACTGGTGGGCCACTTAGATTCCCTCTACTCGAAGAACGGATGTCACTGAATTGAGAACGGGCAGCGCGGCGACCTGCTTGACGGTCGCCGCGAGCGAGGCCTCGGTGGCGCGGTGGGTCACGATCCGCAGCTCCGCGGTCCCCTCGGCGCCGGGGGCCGGCTGGTGGATGCTCTGCCTCATGGTTTCGATGGAGACGCCGTTCTCGGCGAAGATCGCCGCGATGCGCGCCAGCACCCCCGGCTGGTCGGCGACGTCGAGCCCGATGCAGTAACTGGTGCTCACGGTGTCGATGCTCAGCGCCGGGACGTGCCCTGTGGTGGTCTCGGTGCGGCCCGGGCCGCCGAGCACCATGCGGCGGGCGGCGCTCACGACGTCGCCGAGCACGGCCGACGCGGTGGGGGTGCCGCCGGCGCCCTGGCCGTAGAACATCAGTTCCCCGGCGTTTTCGGCCTCGACGAACACCGCGTTGAACGCTCCGTGCACCGCGGCCAGCGGGTGGTCCCGGGGCAGGAGCGTGGGATGCACCCGCACGCTGACGCCGGGGTCTCCGGCCTCGTCGGAGAGCAGTTCGGCGATGGCGAGCAGCTTGATGACGTACCCGTCGGCCTTGGCCGCGGCGATGTCGTCGGCGGTGACCTGCGTGATGCCCTCGCAGTACACGTTCTCCAGGGCGAAGCGCGTGTGGAAGGACAGGGAGGCGAGGATCGCGGCCTTGGCCGCGGCGTCGTGTCCCTCGACGTCGGCGGTGGGGTCGGCCTCCGCGTAGCCGAGCTCCTGTGCGGCGCGCAGAGCGTCGGCGAACTGTGCCCCGGTGGTGTCCATCTGATCGAGGATGTAGTTCGTGGTCCCGTTGACGATTCCGAGGACCCGGGTGATGCGGTCCCCCGAGAGGCTGTCGCGGATGGGCCTCAGGATCGGGATCGCCCCGGCGACGGCGGCCTCGTAGGAGAGCTGCACGCCGGCGGCGTCGGCCTTCTCGTAGAGGGCCGGGCCGTCCTGGGCGAACAGCGCCTTGTTGCCGCTGACCACGGTGGCGCCGTGCTCGATGGCCCGCAGGATCAGCGTGCGGGCCGGTTCGATGCCGCCCATGAGCTCGATGACGATGTCGGCGTCCTCGACGAGTGACTCCGCGTCGGTGGTCAGCAGCGCGGGGGGAATTCCGGGGCCGCGGTCGCCCTCGAGCGAGCGCACGGCGATGCCGATGAGCTCAAGGGGCGCGCCGGCGCGGGAGCCGAGTGCCGCGGCGTCGTCGAGGAGGATGCGGGCAACCTGGGAGCCGACGTTTCCGGCGCCGAGCAGGGCGACGCGCAGGGGCTTGGCGGGGGCATCGGTGAGATTCATGCGCTGGATCGGGCTCCTGGGGTCGGGGTGGCGGCGCGCTGGACGTCGCGGGCCAGCAGGTCCGCCTCGGTCTCGCCGCGGACGATCAGCCGGGCGGCGCCGCCGGCGACAGCCACCACCGGCGGGCGGCCGAGGTAGTTGTAGTTGCTCGAGAGCGCCCAGCAGTAGGCACCGGTGCCGGGCACGGCGAGCAGGTCCCCCGCCGCGGTGTCGCCGGGAAGGTAGACATCGCGCACCACGATGTCCCCGCTCTCGCAGTGCTTGCCGACGACGCGGGACAGCGCCGGGTCGTCGCCGGAGACGCGCGAGGCGAGCACCGCGGAGTAGTCGGCGTCGTAGAGCACGGGCCGGGCGTTGTCGCTCATCCCGCCGTCGACCGAGACGTAGCGCCGCGGCTCGGTGGCCGGCTGCCCGGGCCCTGCCGGGACGGTGTCGACGTGGACCGTCTTGGTCGTGCCGGTGGTGTAGAGGGTGAAGGTCGACGGGCCGACGATCGCCCGCCCAGGCTCGATCGAGATCCGGGGGACGGCGAGCCCAAGGTCCCCGCAGGTGGAGCCGACGACGGCGGCCATTGCGCCGGCGATCTCCTCCGGTCCGCGCGGCACGTCGGCCTCGGTGTAGGCGATGCCGTAGCCGCCGCCGAGGTCGAGTTCGGGGAGTTCGACGCCGTGCCGGTCCCGGACGGCGGCCAGGAAGCCGAGCAGGCGGCGGGCGGCGAGTTCGAAGCCTTCGGCCTCGAAGATCTGCGAGCCGATGTGGCAGTGGACCCCGAGCAGGCGCAGGCCGGGGTGCGCGAGCGCGGCGTCGACGGCGCGGGAGGCCGGGGAGGCGCCCTCGGGATCGAACGGGTCCGGGCCCAGGGACAGGCCGAACTTCTGGTCCTCGTGCGCGGTGGCGATAAATTCGTGGGTGGAGGCGTGGACGCCCGGGGTCAGGCGCAGCAGCACGTTGGCGCGCACCCCGCGGGCCTCGGCCAGGTCCCCGACGATCGCGATCTCCTGGAGGCTGTCGACGACGATCCGGCCAAGGTCCAGGTCCAGCGCCCGGCCGATCTCCGCGGCCGACTTGTTGTTCCCGTGAAGACCCAGCCGCTCCCCGGGCAGCCCGGCGCGCATGGCGACCGCGAGCTCACCGCCGGAGCAGGTGTCGAGGTTCAGCCCCTCTTCGGACACCCAGTGGGCGATCTCCGAGCAGAGGAAGGACTTGCCGGCGTAGTAGACGTCCACTTCACCGCCGATGGCGGTGAAGGCGGCACGGAACGCGTCGCGGAAGCCGGCGGCGCGGGCGCGGAAGTCCGCCTCCGAGACCACGAACAGCGGGGTGCCGAACTCGGCGGCAAGCTCCTCGACGGACACACCGTCGACGGCGAGCACGCCGTCGGCGGAGCGCACCACGTCGCGGGCCCACAGCTTGCGCTCCAGCGCGGCGGGGTCGGCGGGGACTGTGAGCCAGTCCGGGGCGAGGGGTGATCCGGCCGCCATGCCTACATCCTTTCCGGTGCGGAGACGCCGAGCAGCGACAGTCCGTTCGCGAGCACCTGCTGGGTGGCGTTGTTCAGCCAGAGCCGGCTGCGGTGGACCTCCTCGACGGGCTCCCCGCCGATGGGCGCGATCCGGCAGGCGTCGTACCAGCGGTGGTAGGTGCCGGCGATGACCTCGAGGTGGCGCGCGACCCGGTGCGGCTCCCGGAAGGCCGCGGCCTGCGCCACAACCCCGGGGAACTGTCCGAGGGCTGCGAGGAGTTCGCCCTCGGTGGGGTGGCCCAGGGTCGAGGCGTCGAAGCTGCTCGTGTCGACGCCGGCGGAAACGGCGTTGCGCTCCACTGCGTGGGTGCGCGCGTGGGCGTACTGGACGTAGAAGACGGGGTTCTCGTTGCTGCGCTTGGTCAGCAGGTCGAGGTCGATGTCGATGTTCGAATCCGCCGAGAACCGCGCGAGCGTGTAGCGGGCGGCGTCGACGCCCACCGCCTCGACGAGGTCCTCGAGGCTGACGACGGTCCCGGCACGCTTGGACATCCGCACGGGGGTGCCGTCCTTCACCAGGTTCACGAGCTGGCCGATCATCACCTCGATGGTGTCGGGGTCGTCGCCCAGCGCCGCGGCCGCGGCCTTCAGCCGGGCCACGTAGCCGTGGTGGTCGGCGCCGAGCATGATGATGTTCAGGTCGAACCCGCGCTGGCGCTTGTTCACCATGTAGCCGATATCGCCGGCGATGTAGGCGGGCGTCCCATCGGAGCGGATCACGACGCGGTCGCGGTCGTCGCCGAAGTCGGTGGACTTCAGCCACCAGGCGCCGTCCTCGAAGAAGAGGTTGCCCGAGCCCTTGAGCTGTTCGAGCAGGCCCTCGACGAAGTTGTTCTCGAACAGGGAGTGCTCGTGGAAGTAGACGTCGAAGTCGACGCCGAACTCGTGGAGTGACTTCTTGATGTCGCCGAACATGAGGTCCACGCCGATGGCGCGGAACTGTTCGAGCGCGTCCGCCTCGTCCAGCGAAGGGATCGAGGGGTCCTTCGCGAGCACCCGGTTGGCGATGTCGACGATGTAGTCCCCGCCGTAGCCGTCCTCGGGCGCCGGCTGGCCCAGGGCGCTGGCGTAGAGGGACCGGGCGAAACGGTCGATCTGCGCCCCGTGGTCGTTGAAGTAGTACTCGCGGGTGACGTCGGCGCCCTGCGACTGCAGGATGCGCGCGAGCGCGTCACCCACTGCCGCCCAGCGGGTGCCGCCGATGTGGATGGGGCCGGTCGGGTTGGCCGAGACGAACTCGAGGTTGATTTTGCGGCCGGCAAGGGTGGTGTTCGTCCCGTAGGCGGTGCCCGCCTCGACGATGGTGCGGGCCAGTTCGCCCGCGGCGCCGGCGTCGAGGGTGATGTTGAGAAAGCCCGGTCCGGCGATGTCCACCGAGGCGACGCCGTCGATCGCCTCAAGGCGGTTTTTAAGGATCCCGGCGAACTCGCGGGGGTTCATGCCGGCCTTCTTGGACAGCTGCAGGGCGATGTTCGTGGCCCAGTCCCCGTGCTCGCGGTTCTTCGGCCGCTCGACGCGCGCTTCCGCCGGGAGCTCGATGTCGAACTCCCCGTCGGCGACGGCGGTCTTGAGGCAGGCGGAAATAGCGGAGGAGAGTTCTTCAGGAGTCACCCGTCCAGCATAACGGCGTGTGCCGCGGCTGCCGTTTTGTGTGACGGGTGGGACAGCCGGGGCACGGCGGGGGCTCCGGATACCATCCGGACCCCCGCCGGGAACGAATACAGGGCAGCCGGGTTGTTCCCGGCCGGGCTGCTGCACAATTGTTGAGTTACCAGTGTCCGTCCGGCTCAACCAGCCTGGGCGGACCCCGGGCCCTAACGTCAAGGAGAAAACCGCCGTGAAAGACCTCGAAGCCGGATCCGCCGACACCAGCACCCGCAGCCTCACCGGGAAGCGCGTGCTCCACGCACTGGCGGCGGCGTCGCTCCTGGGTGTTGCAGGCTGCGCCGGAACGGCCCCATCGCCGGGCTCCGAACCCGCAGGGGAGGCCGCGAGCAGCGCCCCGGCCGAGGCCCCGGCCAGCAGTGCGGCACCCGAGGCATCGGCGGGCGCCGAGCCCACCGAAGCGGCCCCCGCCGACCAGACCTACGAGGACGGCGAGTTCACGCAGGTCGGCTCCTATGTCTCCCCCGGCGGCACCGAGGAGATCGGGGTGAGCCTGACGCTGGAGAAGGACGTCGTGACGGCGGTGACCACCGAGCCGATGCCGTCCAACCCCACCGCCAAGCTGTACCAGGAGCGGTTCAGCGGCGGCATCCAGGAGGAGATCGTCGGCAAGAAGCTCGACGAGCTGAAGGTCGACAAGGTGGCCGGGTCCTCCCTCACCAGCGGCGGCTTCGCCGAGGCGACGGACCTCATCAAGAGCGAAGCCAAGCTCTAGTCAATGGCGGTCGGGGGCAGCTTCGTCTTTGAGGCCATCGGGACCCGCTGGCAGATCGACACTGCCGCTCCCCTGGAGCCCGAAGTCCGTGCCGCCATCGCCGGCCTCATTGAGAACTACGACGCCCTGTATTCGCGTTTCCGCCCCGACTCCGCGGTGGCCGCCCTCACCGCCGGCGGCGGGCGGCTCGAGCTTCCCGCCCACGGCGCCGCCCTCGGCCGGCTGTACCGGAGGCTGTACCGGCTCACGGACGGCTCGATGTCACCCCTGGTCGGATCCGTCCTCGAGCACTCGGGCTACGACGCTCACTACAGCTTCACCCCCAAGGGGCCGCCCGCCCCGGCCCGGGCCTGGGATGCAACGCTCGACTGGGAGGGTTCGGTCGTCACGGCGGCCGGGCCCGTCACCCTCGACGTCGGCGCCGCCGGAAAGGGCCAGCTCGTCGACCTTGTGGGCGGGCTGCTCACCGGTGCCGGGCATACGGAATTTCTCGTCGACGCCAGCGGCGATATGCTCCACTCGGGCACCACGGCCCTGACCGTGGGGCTCGAACATCCCTACGATCCCACCCGGGCAATCGGCACAGTGCAGCTTCACGGCCGGGCGCTGTGTGCCTCCGCCTCGAACCGCAGGTCCTGGGGCGACGGCCTGCATCATGTGGTCGACGCCCGCACCGGCACCAGCGTCTCGACGGTCGTGGCGACCTGGGTCCTCGCGGCTGACACCATGACCGCCGATGCCCTGGCCACGGCGCTGTTCCTCGCCGAGCCCGACGTGCTCGCCGGGGAATTCACCTTCGACTTCGTGCAGGTGTTCTCCGACGGGCACGCCCGCTTTTCCCCGACCCTGAACGGAGCACTGTTCACCCCATGAACGGTATCGACCAGCTGCTGGGCCGAATCTCGATGTACCGGCTGACCCTCTCCCTCCTGATCCTGCTCACCGCGGCCTCCCTCGGGTTCTCGGCTGCAGGTCTGCTCGCCTTCCGCCCCTCGGAGCTCACCGCCACGCTGGCCACCGCCCTGATCTCCACCTGGGGCGGCACGCGGATCATGGCGATGATCCTGCGGATGCGACCGCACAATGAGTCCGCGCTGATCACCGGCTTCATCCTGTTCTTCATCATGTTCCCCACTCTGGACGGGGCCGGGCTTGGCGGTATCGCCGTCGCCGGGCTCGCCGCCGCGGCCTCGAAATTTCTCCTCGCGGTCCGTGGCCGGCACATCTTCAACCCGGCGGCCGCCGGCGCCGTTGTCGCGACGCTGCTCGGACTCTCCGCCGCCGGCTGGTGGGTCGCGAACCCGTACCTGCTCCCCTTCGTCCTGGTGGGCACCCTCGTGCTCCTGTACCGGACGCGCAAGCTCATCATGGGCGCCGTCTTCGTGGTGCTGAGCACCGGCATCCTCGTCGCGGGCCTGGCCTCGGGCGGACTTGCGCCGCTGGCCGCGGTGCAGCTGGTCCTGGTGTCCTACCCGGTGCTCTTCCTCGTCGGGTTCATGCTGACCGAACCGCTCACCCTGCCGCCGCTGCGCTGGCAGCAGCTCGTCACCGCCGCCGTCGTCGCCGTTGTCTTCGCCGCACAGCCCTCGCTCGGCCCGGTGTTCCTCGGGCCGGAGTTCGCGCTCGTCATCGGCAACGCCGTCGCCTTCCTCATGGGGCAGCGGCGCAGCGTCCGGCTGAGGTTCACCGCCCGCCGGGACCTCACCCCGACGAGTTCGGAGCTGCTGTTCGCCCCGTCGCACCCGGTGCGGTTCGAGGCGGGCCAGTACATGGAGCTGAACCTGCCGCACGAACGCACCGACGGTCGCGGATCCCGGCGCGTCTTCAGCATCACCTCCGCCCCGCAGGACCGGGACACCCTCAGCTTCGGGCTGCGCGTCAGCGAACCGGGAAGCAGCTTCAAGAAGGCGCTGCTGGGCCTGAAGTCCGGCGCCGTGGTGACCGGCACCCTGGTCGGCGGGGACTTCCGGCTGCCGAAGGATCCATCGGTTCCGCTGCTGCTGGCGGCGGGCGGGATCGGCATCACCCCGTTCATCAGCCAGCTCCGCGACGTGGCGCGGCGCGGCCAGGACCGGGACGTCGCGCTGGTGTACGTGGTGCGCTCGGTGGACGAGATCGCCTACCGGGAGGAGCTCGCGGAGCTCGGCACGCCCGTCGTCCTCTTCGCCCCGCACGACCCGGCCGACGACGGCGTCAGCCTGCCCGCGCGCTGGCGCTACGCCGGGGCGGGCTACCCGAGCGCGGAGCAGCTGTCCGCCGAGGTGCCCGACCTGCCCTCCCGCCGGGTCTACGTGTCGGGGTCGCCGCTGATCATTTCGCACCTGCGCGCCGCGGTGCGGAAGGCCGGCGGAGGCAGGGTCACCACCGACGCGTTCCTCGGCTACTAGCCCCGTCCGCCCACCGGGGAACGGCGCGTTTCTCCTCCGCCGATTCCACCTGCTAAGCTCATTAAGTCCCTTACGGAGACGGAGAAAAACCGTCCCATGCCTTCGTAGCTCAGGGGATAGAGCGTCTGCCTCCGGAGCAGAAGGTCGTAGGTTCGAATCCTATCGAGGGCACCACCGGCCGGGTGGAAAAACCGGCCTCCAAGCGCCGCCGTCCTTTGGGACGGCGGCGCTTTGCTTTGCCCCCGGTCCGTGCCCTTACCCCTTTGCCGGACCGTCCCGGTACAGGTCACGCAGCAGGGCGACTTCCGCGAGGTGGTGGATCATCTCCCGGTTGATGTGGAGCACCAGGGCCGACATCGGGTACTCGGCGAACGGGCCTTCGGCGGGACCGACGGGGCGGGCGAGTTCCTCCCCGCTCAGGCCCGACACGGCACCGATCCACTGTTCGTAGAGCCCGTCGAGGCGCGCCAGGGCGGCGTCGGCGGTCTCCGGGTAGTCGAAACTGCGGTAGGTGATCGGCTCACCGCCGAAGTGCGAGCCGACCCGCTCCCCCAGCACACCCACAATCAGGTGGCACAGCCGCCAGGCGATGGTGGTGACCGGGGCGGGGTCGGGCGCCGGAACCGCGTACTCGAGGACGAACCGTCCGACCCCCGCGGCGACCGCCGCGCGCGCCTCCTCCCGCGGACGAAGGCTCCAGCAGCCGGGCACGGGTTCCCAGAAGTACTCGGCGTCGGTCAGCCCCTCGAGCCGGGGCCGCGCCTGGTTCTCCCAGTGCCAGGACAGCTGGTCGGCGAGTTCTCCGGCGGTGCTCATTCGGCCTGCGCCTCCATCAGCTGGTAGATCCCGCGGACGTCGCGCTTTCCCCAGAACAGCAGCCAGCTTCCGAGGATTTCCTCGTCCATCACGTCGAGCGTGCGGAAGATTTCGGCGGCGAACTCCACGGGCGCCCAGGACCCCGCGGTGACGACCCTGCCGTCGCTCACGGTGAGTTCCTCCCGGTACAGTGCGGACCCCGAGTACCCTTCGTGGGACGCGAGGGAGTCGGCGCTGTTGCCGGTGTGCGCGACGTCGTTGAGCAGCCCCGCTCCGGCCAGGGCATCGACAGCGCCGCAGATGGCCGCTACGGGGGCACCGCGGTCCAACAGCTGCGCGGCAAGGTCAAGCACGTCGGCGTTGGCGGCGGAGTCCCAGCTCGTCCCGCCGGGCAGGATCAGTGCGTCGATCTGCTCGCTTGGGGTGTCGGCGAGCGCCGCGTCCGGGACGACCTTCATGCCGCCCATGGTGCGGATCGGGCCGCCGCCGGCCGATGCGGTGGTGAGGACCACCTGCCGCTCGGGGCGCAGGAACTGTCCGCCGGAGAGTTCGGCGGACGCATACCCGACCTCCCAGTCGGCCATCCCCTCGGGAAGGTACAGCAAAACATTCAATGGTGAGCCCATGGCGTCTCCTAAGGTCGTGGGCCTGCGGGGCAGGCCACCCGGTGTGAATCCTCCCCTAGCCTAAGAATCCATGAGGACAGTTTCTGTCCTCGGTCCGCGGTAGTTTGGGTTCATGCTGGAAACCTCGGCCCGCCTCCTCCACCTGCTCTCCCTCCTGCAGATGCGCAGGGAGTGGACGGGCCCCGCCCTCGCCCAGCGCATGGAGGTGACCGAGCGGACGGTGCGCCGGGACATCGGCAAGCTGCGCACCTTGGGCTACCCCATTTCGGCGTCGCCTGGTATCGCCGGCGGCTACCAGCTCGGCGCCGGGGCGCAGCTTCCGCCGCTGCTGCTCGATGACGACGAGGCCCTCGCCGTGGCGATCGGCCTGACCGCCGTCACCGCCAGCCCCGTGGCCGGCGTCGGGGAAGCCTCGGTGCGTGCGCTCACCAAGCTGGAACAGGTGCTGCCCGCGCGGCTGCGTCCCCGCTTCTCGGGACTGCGGTCAGCGGTGACCCGCATGGCCGCGCCCAGCACCCCGGTCGATCCTGCGGTCCTGACAGCTCTGTCGGCCGCGATCACCGAACGCCGGATCGTGGCCTTCCGCTATGAGCGGCACGACGGCGAATCCTCCCGCCGCCTCGTCGAACCGTACCGGCTGGTTGACACCGGGCGGCGCTGGTACCTGGTGGCCTGGGACACGGTCCGGGAGGACTGGCGGACGTTCCGCGTGGACCGCTGCCGGAGCATCCCCTCCCCCCGCGCGCGGTTCACGGCCCGGCCGCTGCCGGCGACGGACCTGGCCCGGTATGTGCAGAAGTCGATCACCCGCTCCCCCTACAGCTACGACGCCGTCATCCGCCTCTCGGCGGGGATCCGGGAGATCGAACAGCGGATTCCGGCGGAGATCGCGGAGCTGACCAGCGACGGCCCCGACGCCACGATCCTGCGGGCGGGCTTCGATTCGCTCGACTACCCCCTGATGCAGCTGGCCTCCCTCGATGTCGAGTTCGAGATCCTGGAGCCCGAGGCGATGAGGGTGAGGGCCGCCGAGCTCGCGGGGCGGCTGCGGCGGGCCGCCGGCCGGACCGGAACCGTGTACGCCCGCTGACGGGTTCCGGACGGCGGGCAGAACTGTTTCCTCCGGGCGAGGCCAGCCGTTCTGCCCACTGACCAGCCACGGTCAATGGGCATAACCGGACATGCCCGCTGGCCAGCAGCGGTCACTGGGCAAATCTGCTGCTTTCAGGCCCTGCCATCGGTTCTGCCCACTGACCAGCCACGGTCACTGGGCAGATTGGTTTATCCAGGTACCAGTCAGCCGGTTCTGCCCACTGACTAGCCACGGTCAGTCGGCAGAACCGGACATGCCCACTGGTCAGCAGCGGTCGCTGGGCGAATTTGCTCCCCTTAGGCCCTGCCATCGGTTCTGCCCACTGGTCAGCAGCGGTCTTTGGGCATAACCGTTCGCCTCAAGCCCTGTCGTCGGTTCTGCCCACTGGTCAGCAGCGGTCACTGGGCATAACCGGATCTGCCCACTGGTCGGCCTTGGTCATGGGGCAGGCACGCCGCGGTAACCCCCTCCCGGCCGCTCGCCTTCCCGCCCCGGCCCTTCCAGCGCCGGAGCACTAGACTGGAAGCAACTATGGCACTGACAATTTCCTACCCCGCGGATCTTCCCGTCTCGGCCCGCCGCTCGGACATCATGGCGGCCATTGCCGCGAACCAGGTCACCATCATCGCCGGCGAGACCGGCTCGGGTAAGACCACCCAGATCCCCAAGATGTGCCTGGAGCTCGGCTTGGCCGACTCCGGGCTGATCGGCCACACCCAGCCCCGCCGCCTGGCCGCCCGCACCGTGGCCGAGCGCATCGCCGAGGAACTCGACGTCCAGCTCGGCGAGGAGGTCGGCTTCCAGGTCCGGTTCACCGGCCAGGTGGGCCGCAGCACCAAGATCAAGATCATGACCGACGGCATCCTGCTGGCGGAGATCCAGCACGACCGCCTGCTGCGCAAATACAGCACGATCATCATCGACGAGGCCCACGAACGCAGCCTCAACATCGACTTCATCCTCGGCTACCTGAAGCGCATCCTGCCCCAGCGCCCGGACCTGAAGGTCATCATCACCTCCGCGACCATCGACCCGGAACGGTTCGCCCGGCATTTCGCCGCCGACGCCGCCGTCTCGAACACCGCGCCCGCGCCGATCATCGAGGTCTCCGGGCGCACCTTCCCGGTGGAGATCCGGTACCGGCCGCTGGATCAGCCCGTCGGCGACAACGACTCCGACGACGACCTCGAGGAGGCACGCGACCCGGTCGACGCGGTGTGCGACGCCGTCGACGAACTGTCCCGCGAGGCCCCCGGAGACATCCTCGTGTTCTTCTCCGGCGAGCGCGAGATCCGCGACGCGGCCGACGCCCTTCGGGCCCGGATCCAGAACACCCAGCGCCTCCGGGGCACCGAGGTGCTGCCCCTGTTCGCCCGCCTGTCCCTGCAGGAGCAGCACCGTGTGTTCAGCGCTGGCGGCTCCAACCGGCGGATCGTGCTGGCCACGAACGTCGCCGAGACCTCGCTGACCGTTCCGGGCATCAAGTACGTGATCGACACCGGCACGGCCCGCATCTCCCGGTACTCCCACCGCACCAAGGTGCAGCGGCTGCCGATCGAACGGGTGTCGCAGGCCTCGGCCAATCAGCGCTCCGGGCGTTCGGGCCGCGTCTCCGACGGCATCGCGATCCGCCTCTACTCCGAGGAGGACTTCGAGTCCCGGCGCCCGTTCACCGAACCCGAGATCCTCAGGACCAGTCTGGCCGCGGTGATCCTGCAGATGACCGCCATGGGCGTCACGAAGAGTCCGCGCGACATCGCCGAGTTCCCCTTCGTCGAGCCGCCCGATGCCAAGGCGATCACCGACGGCGTGGCCCTGCTGCGCGAACTTGGTGCCCTGAACGACGACGGCGGGCTCTCCGGCGTCGGCCGCAAGCTGGCCCAGCTGCCGGTCGATCCGCGGCTGGGCCGCATGATCGTCGAGGCGGCCGGCCGGGGCTGCGCCAAGGAGGTCATGATCCTGGCGGCGGCCCTGACCATCCAGGACCCCCGCGAGCGCCCGTCCGCCGACCAGCCGGCGAAGCAGCAGAGCGCCGCGGAGAAACACAAGCGCTTCGTCGACGAGCACTCCGACTTCACCGGCTACCTGAATCTGTGGCGCTACCTCGAGGAGCAGCAGAAGGAGCTGTCCTCGACCCAGTTCCGCAGGCTGTGCCGCAACGAGTTCATCAACTACCTTCGGGTCCGGGAGTGGCAGGACCTCTTCGCGCAGCTGCGCCAGCTCGCCAAGCCGCTGGGGATCACCCTCGCCCCGGGCGCCGTCGACCCGGTGGGCAACAGCGACGCCATCCACATCAGCCTGCTGTCGGGCCTGCTGAGCCACATCGGGCTCTACGACCAGCGCAAGCGCGAGTACGCCGGCGCCCGCGGGACCCGCTTCGCGGTCTTCCCCGGCTCGGCCCTGTTCAAGAAGTCCCCCGACTGGGTGATGGCCGCCGAACTCGTCGAGACCTCGAGGCTGTGGGCCCGGGTCGCGGCCCGGTTCGACCCGCTGTGGGCCGAGCAGGTCGCTCCCCACCTGGTGAAGCGCAGCTACAGCGAACCGCACTGGTCTAGCCGGCAGGGGTCGGTCATGGCGTACGAGAAGGTCACCCTCTACGGGGTGCCCATCGTGCCGCAGCGGCGGATCAACTACGGCCGCGTCGACCAGGAGGTCGCGCGCGAACTGTTCATCCGCCACGCCCTGGTTGAGGGCGACTGGAAGACCCACCACAAGTTCTTCCACCGCAACAAGGCCCGGCTGGCGGAGATCGAGGAGCTCGAGAACCGGCTGCGCCGCCGCGACCTGAGGGTCGACGACGAGACCCTCTTCGACTTCTACAATGCCCGGGTGGGCCGGGAGGTCGTCTCCGAACGGCACTTCGACTCGTGGTGGAAGCAGGCCCGCCAGGCGGACCCGGACCTGCTCGACTTCGATCCGGAGGACCTGCTCGCCGAGGACGCCGACGCGCTCGACGATTCGGCCTTCCCCACCACCTGGCACCAGGGCGGCTTCGAACTGCCCCTGAACTACGAATTCTCCCCCGGCGCCCCCGGTGCGGCCGACGGCGTGACGGTGCGCATCCCCGTGCTGTTCCTCAACCAGCTGGAGTCCGGGCCCTTCCGCTGGCAGATCCCGGGCCTGCGGGTGGAGCTGGTCACGGCGCTCATCAAGTCCCTGCCCAAGGGCATCCGCAAGAACTTCATCCCGGCGCCGGACGTGGCCCGGTCCGCCGTGGCCGCGCTCGAGGCGGACTTCGATCCGGCGGTGGACGACCTCGAGGCTTCCCTCGAACTCGTCCTGCGCCGCCTGAAGGGGCACATCATTCCGCCCGGCTCGTGGAACTGGTCGGTGCTGCCCCCGCACCTGTCGATGACCTTCTCCGTCGTCGACTCAAAGGGGAAGGTCCTCGACGAGGGCCAGGACCTTGACGCCCTCAAGGCCTCCCTCGCGCCCGCCGTCAGCCGGGCCATCGCCGCGTCCCTCGGGGCGACCCCGTCGAGCACCCGCCCGGAGCGCGCGGGCGCGGC
>NZ_CADCTE010000159.1 GCF_902805515.1 uncultured Arthrobacter sp.
TTGGCGCCGTCGAATCGAGCCATCCGCCCTGCGACGTATCCGCCGGCGAAGTAGGAGACCAGCAGCAGCACCAGCAGCACGATGGCGGAGGTGACCCCGACCGTCTGGGCGTCCTGGGATGCCTGGTCGGCGGCTTCATTGAGGTTGGTGTTCGTCGAGAGGCTGAAAACGGCGCCGGCCGCCGCGAGCAGGGCGGTCAGCAGCACCGCCATGCCGGTGGCCGTCAGCCAGCCGAAGAAGGCGGAGCCGAACTTCATGCCGCCGAACTCTTCCTTCTCGCGCTGGTGCAGCGCGCGGCGGTCGGCGGCGGCCGGGATGGCGTCGTCGGCGACGGTGTGGCGGTCGTTGCGGTTGCGGTGCTCATCCGGATCCAGGGTGTGGGACCCGGAGTCCCTGGTTGCGCTCACGGGGACGGCGCGGGTGTGCGCGCGGGTGGCGGTGTCATCGGCTCCGGTGTCGCCGACCCGGTTCGCGGCCGTGTGCTCGCGCGTGGCGGTGTCGTCGGCCCCGTCGTCACCGGCCCGATTTGCGGCCGTGTGCTCGCGTGTCGCCGTGTCGTCTGATGGCGCTTCGCCGGCGCTGCTCGCGCCGGTGGAGTGCTGCGTCTCGTTCCCGCGGGCGTGCGTTTCCTGCCCTTGGTCTGTGCCGCGGGGGCGCCGCAGAGCTCCGTCGGTGTCCCCTGTTCCTGGCGTACTCATGCGTCCTCCTGTTTGCAAGACCAAATTTTTACTCAGTCACCTTAGTATTGCAGGCCGCGCTGTGGAACTCTACGTGCCGGGGCGCGCCGGTCCCGGGTGGGAGACTGGGCGCATGGACTTCCAGGTATTGATGACGGTGGTGAGCGGACTGCTCATTGCGGTGGGCACTGCGGGTGTTGTGGTTCCGGTGCTGCCCGGCAGCGTGCTGATCGTTGGATCGCTGCTGCTGTGGGCCTTCGCCGTCGAAAGCGCCGTGGGATGGGTGGTCTTCGCCCTAGGGTCCCTGTTTGCCGTGGCCGGCCTGCTGTCGGGGCTGGTCCTGACCGGAAGGACCCTGAAGCGCCAGCGAATTCCGGGCCGCTCGGTGACGATCGGGCTGATCATCGGCGTAGTGGGGATGTTCGCCGTCCCCGTGGTGGGGCTGTTCCTGGGCTTCGCCCTGGGACTGTTTGCCAGCGAATACCAGCGGCAGCGCAACGCCCGGTCCGCCCTGTCCTCGAGCCTTCAGGCCCTGAAGGCCACCGGGCTGGGCATCCTGGCCGAACTCGGCTTCGCGTTCGCCGCCGGCACCACCTGGATCCTTGGCGTCTGGGTGCACTTCGCCTGAGGCCTGCGCCCATCGCACCCGAAAACGCCCAGGGGGCCCGATAACGACAAACGCACCCGAATTATCGGGTGCGTTTGTCGTTTTCGGGTGCGTTCGCTGCCAGGGGCGGCCGGGAGCCGTGGGCTACCTGCCGAAGTTCTTCCCGTAGCGGGTCTTGTCGGCCCGGTTGATCGAGCCGGGGCGGCGGGTCTGCGCGCCGCCGCGCTTCTGCATCACCTTGGAGACAACGATGGGGGCCAGCGCCCAGAGGATTCGCTTGAGCATGACGGTTTGTCCTTTCGTCCGGTGCCGGAATCGGCATCAATACTAATCCTACTGACTAATTGTCCGTCGAGGGACCGTTCGTGACGAAATCCCGAAGTGCCGCCAGCTGCGTTCGGCGCACCTCCGGGTTCAGGTACATCATGTGGCCGGCTTCGTGGAAGTGGTGCGAGAAGCGGGCCTTCGCCTGGTCGGAGAGGGACATATGCGCCCAGACGTATTCGGCGGCGAAGTGCGGAGTGGCGCCGTCGTGGTAGCCGTAGTCGACGTGCACGCGGAGGGAGGGATTGTGGATGAGGAGGCGTTCGAGCACGTTGGAGACATCGACGGGCGCCCCTTCGAAGGTGCGGTAGCTCCAGGGCTGCACCCTGGCGGTGAGGATCTCGTACGGGAGGTCGTTCTCGTAGCCCAGTTCGGCGCGCACGTAGTGGTTCATGGCGGCGGCGAAGGGTCCGGTGATCGCCCGCATGCTCGGGTCGTCCCAGGAATCCGAGCTCTGGAGGTTCTCGGGAGGGGCGGTGAACCTGCCATCGATCCGGCCGACGGCCAGGCCCTCGCCGCGCAGCAGTTCGGCGGCGAACTCGGAGTAGTCCCAGCGCAGGTTGGTGCGGCGGATGAATCCTTCGTCGAGGGTGGTGATGGTGCTCAGGCGGGCGACGACGTCGTCGTACTCGGCCGAGGTCAGCCGGTTTCCCTGGGTGAGGGCATAGCCGAAGTCCGCGGCGGCGAACTGCTCGGCCTCCCGCACCACTTCGGCCAGGTCCCGTTCGCCGTGGCGGCCGTGGAAGTGGGCGATGGCGGCGTAGGTGGGAAGGTGGAGGGCGTAGGGCAGGTCGCTGCCCGGGAAGAAGCGCAGGGTCGACATATTGAGCACTGTGGAGATCAGCCCAAGTCCGTTCACCGCCATCCCGTAGGCGTCGAAGAGGCGGCCGGCGACGGCGACCGCACGCAGCGTGCCGTAGGACTCTCCGACAAGGTACTTGGGGGACAGCCAGCGGTTGTTGCGGGTTGTCCAGAGGCGGATCACCTCGGCGACAAGGTCCCGGTCCTCGATGAAGGCGTGGAATTCGTCGGTCTTTTCCCCGTCCACGACGCGCGAGAAGCCGGTGTTGACCGGGTCGATCATCACGAGGTCGCTGGTTTCGAGCAGGGAATCTGGGTTGTCGACAAGCCCGAAGGGGGCGGGGGTCATCGCTCCGACGTCGCCGGCGTCCACCAGCCGGGGTCCGAGCAGGCCCAGGTGGAGCCACACCGAGGAGGACCCGGGTCCGCCGTTGAACGCGAAGGTCACCGGGCGTCCGGGCTCCCCGTCGTCCTTGGTGTAGGCGGCGAGGAAGATTTCGGCCTTGGGCCGGAAGCCGTCGGCCCGCCCGTCCTTGGTTTCTTCCCGGCGCAGCACGAGCCGCCCGGTGGTCGTCGTGTACTTCAGGCCCGACGGCGAGGTATGGCCGCGCGAGACGAAGTCGTCGCTGACGTCCTTCGATTCGGTGGGCGGGTCGGCGGGAGTCGGGGTTCCTGTCGGGTCATCAGCCATGGCACGAGCCTAGCCGTGGTTGATTCAGGCAACCACTAGGAGTCCACGGGTTGGGCGGGACGCCGGGCGGCCTGCGGGGCTTCGCCGGTCCAGACGGTGCCCTGCTGGGGCCGCGCATAGAACAGCGCCGCCGCCAGGCCGATGAGGATGACCGTGGCCGGCAGGTAAAGGGCCTGCCCCATGGAGAGCGCGTAGCCGGCCTGGGCCGCCTCGGGCAGGGTCGACCCGGCGTCCGCGGATCCGCCGCCGAGGTTGGCGCTGAGCCGGGCCTGCATCATCGCCGCGATGGCGGAACTGCCCAGAACCGCTCCGACCTGCCGCGTGGTGTTGTACACGCCGGAGCCGGCCCCGGCCAGCGAAGGGTCAAGGTTGCGGGTGGCGGTGAGGGAAACCGGGGCCCAGATGCCGGCGCTTGAGAATCCGAGAAGCGAGACCGGAAGCAGGATCAGCCACAGTGGGACATCCGGGGTGAGGATTGCGCCCAGCCAGAACAGCGCGGCCGACATCCCGGCGAAGCCGAGCACCGCCATGAGCTTCGGGTTGTTGCGCTGGACGAACCGGCCCACGAATGGAGCCAGGACGCCGGAGACCACGGCCATCGGCGTGAGCAGAAGAGCCGCCTGCGTCGGGCTGAGCCCCCGCACGTTCTGGGCGTAGAGCATCAGCGGGAGCGCCATGGTGGTGATCGAGAAGCCCATGGCGGTGATCGAGGTGTTCGCGAGGGAGAAATTGCGGTCCCGGAACAGCCGCAGCGGAAGCAGCGGTTCCGCCCGGTTGAGGCGCTGCCAGAGCACGAAGGCCGTCAGGAGGACCAGCCCGGCAATGATCAGGGACCATACGGTCACCGGCCCCGCGATGGTGCCCCAGTCGTACAATTCCCCCTCCTGGATGCCGAAGACGAGGCAGAACATCCCCGCCGCACTGAGCAGCACGCCGAGGAGGTCGAAGCGGTGGCTGTTGGTTTTCAGTTTGGGCACGAGCCGGTAGGCAAGGATGAATCCGATCACTCCCACCGGGAGGTTGATGAAGAAGATCCATTCCCAGCCCAGGCTGTCCACCAGGATGCCGCCGAGGACCGGACCGACGAGGGTGGCCACGCCGGCCACCGATCCCCACAGTCCCATGGCGGTGCCGCGCCGTTCTGGCGGGAAGATGCGGGTGATGACGGACATTGTCTGGGGGGTCATGAAGGCAGCCCCGAGGCCCTGGAAAACGCGGGCGAGGATGAGGGTTCCGACCGAATCGGCGAGCCCGCACCAGGCGCTGGAAAGGGTGAAGACCACAAGCCCCACGAGGTAGATCCGGCGCGGGCCGAAGCGGTCGCCGAGCCTTCCGGTGATGAGCAGCGGCACGGCGAACGCCAGCAGATAGGCGCTGGTGACCCAGATGACCTCGTCCAGGGTGGCGCCGAGGCCGTCCATGATGGCCGGGGTCGCCACCGAGACGATCGTCGAGTCGACGAGGATCATGAAAAACCCGATCACCAGGGACCACAGGGCGGGCCAGGGCCGGATATCCCCGCCCTCGGCAGTCGGCTGGGCGGTTACCGATTCGTCGCGGGGCATGGTTCACAGGTTACTCCTGTGCGCCGACGAAACCCGCGGCGGTTTCCGGGCCCGCCGCCAGCGGCGGGCCCGTCCTGTCGGTCCGTTATCCGGGGCGGTGGGCGGCGTGGACCGGCGCCCTGCCCCGCGGCTCCGGGCGGCTAGGCCGCCTGGGCTACGTCGTCGGCGATCCAAAGGTCGGGGCCGAAGACCTCGTAGTGGATGTCCCGCGGTGAGACCCCGCGCCGCAGGAGCGAGGTGCGGATGCCCTGCATGAAGGACAGGGGGCCGCAGAGGAAGTATTCGGCCCCTGCCGGAAGGGCGACCGGATCGAGGTTCATGCGCCCCGGCCGGCGGTCATGGCTTCCGCCCCGAAAGGCGCCGCTGGTCGAGTCCCATGCTACGAACCGTGCGGAGGCAAGGCCGGCCAGGTCCTCCTTGAGCTGGCGCTGGAGAATTGCGGGGCCCGGGTTGCGGTCGACGTGGAGGAAGGTGACGCTGCGCTGGCTCCCGGTCCGGGCCAGGTGGGACAGCATGCCGGCGTGCGGGGTGACGCCGACGCCGGCGCTGGCGAGGACGAGCGGTCGGTCGGAGGGCTGCAGCACCACCTCCCCGAACGGAGCGGAGACCTGCACGCGGTCGCCGACGGTGAAGCGGTCATGGAGGGCGGCGGACACCTCACCCTGGGGGCCCGCTGCGGGGCGTTCGCGCTTGACGGTGATCTGCCTGAAGCTTCCGTCGTCGGCCCGGGACAGGCTGTACTGGCTAGGCTGGAGGAGTCCGTCCTGCCTGGGGATCCGTACCGAAACATACTGGCCCGGCAGTGAAGCCGCGGCTGTGCCGCCGTCGGACGGTTCAAGCACCAGCGTGACCGCCCCTTCGGTCTCGGCCGTCTTGCGGGTGATCGTCCACTCGCGCCAGACCTCCCCGGCGGCAAGACCGGCGGTCCGGTAGAGATCGCGTTCCTGGTTGATCAGGACGTTGGCCATGAGCCAGTAGACCTCATCCCAGGCCGCCGCCACCTCCGGGGTCACCGCTTCGCCCAGGACATCGACGACGGCCCACATCAAGTGCTCGTGCACGACGCCGTACTGCTCCGGGCGGATTCCCGGGGAGGCGTGCTTGTGTGAGATGCGCGCCAGCAGCTGGTCGGGCAGCTCGTCCGCCTTGTTCAGCAGATGTCCGGCGAAGGCTGCAATCGAGCCCGCAAGGGCCTTCTGCTGGCGGCCGCCGGCCTGGTTTCCCCGGTTGAAGACGCCGTCGAGCAGCTCAGGGTGGGCCTCGAACAGGTGGGTGTAGAACCGCCGGATGATCTCGCCGAGGTTTTCGCCGACCACTGGGAGCGTGGCAGCGATCACGGGGCGGGACTGATCCGACAACATTGGGGTTTTTTCCTTCGATGCGAACGACGGACCGCAGGGTCCTTGGGGCCGGGCGGCAGCCGCGCGGAGGCGTCGGCTGGCGCGGGGACTGGTTTCACTCTAGCCAATTTCTACAGCGTGTAGAAATTAGGCGGCGGCCACCACCTCCGCCTCCCGGAGCACCCTCCCACCGACACCGGACGTTGGAGCCCAGAGGGGGCGCCGCATGCGCTTTCCGGCCGGCTTTGAGCAAAGCGGGAACTATTCGCTAGAGTGAGGGGGTCAGGGGCTTTAGCTCAGTTGGTAGAGCGTTTCGTTCGCAATGAAAAGGTCAGGGGTTCGATTCCCCTAAGCTCCACTACGAAGGCCCTTTGGCCTGCGGAAACGTCGGGATGAAGGGCTTTTCTCCTCTCTCGC
>NZ_CADCTE010000160.1 GCF_902805515.1 uncultured Arthrobacter sp.
GTTGACGCCCGCGACACCAAGCTCGGTGCCGAGGAAATCACCCGCGACATCCCCAACGTCTCCGAAGAGGTCCTTGGCGCCCTCGACGAGCGCGGCATCATCCACATCGGTGCCGAGGTTGAGGCAGGCGACATCCTCGTCGGCCGTGTCACCCCCAAGGGTGAAACGGAGCTCACCCCGGAGGAGCGCCTGCTGCGCGCCATCTTCGGTGAGAAGAGCCGCGAGGTCCGCGACACCTCCCTGAAGGTGCCCCACGGCGAGTCCGGAACCGTCATCGGCGTGCGCATCTTCGACCGCGACAACGACGACGAGCTGCCCCCGGGCGTCAACCAGCTCGTCCGCGTCTACGTTGCGCAGAAGCGCAAGATCACGGACGGCGACAAGCTGGCCGGCCGCCACGGCAACAAGGGCGTCATCTCCAAGATCCTGCCGATTGAGGACATGCCGTTCCTCGAGGACGGCACCCCCGTCGACATCGTCCTGAACCCGCTGGGTGTTCCGGGCCGCATGAACGTCGGACAGGTCCTGGAGATCCACCTGGGCTGGGCCGCCAAGCAGGGCTGGAAGATCGAAGGGGAGCCCGACTGGGTCAAGAACCTTCCGAACCTGCCCCGCGAGGTCGCCTCGACCACCGTCGCAACCCCCGTGTTCGACGGCGCCACCGAGGACGAGATCGTCGGTCTGCTCAACTCGACCAACGTGACCCGCGACGGCCAGCGCCTGATCGGCGAGTCCGGCAAGGCGCGCCTGTTCGACGGCCGCTCCGGCGAGCCGTTCCCGGACCCGATCTCCGTCGGCTACATGTACATCCTGAAGCTGCACCACCTTGTCGACGACAAGATCCACGCACGCTCCACCGGACCGTACTCCATGATCACGCAGCAGCCGCTGGGTGGTAAGGCGCAGTTCGGCGGACAGCGCTTCGGTGAGATGGAAGTCTGGGCCCTCGAGGCCTACGGCGCCGCCTACACGCTCCAGGAGCTCCTGACGATCAAGTCGGATGACATCCACGGACGCGTCAAGGTCTACGAAGCGATCGTCAAGGGCGAGAACATCCCCGAGCCGGGCGTGCCGGAGTCCTTCAAGGTGCTGATCAAGGAAATGCAGTCGCTCTGCCTGAACGTGGAAGTCCTCTCCACCGACGGTACGACGATTGAGATGCGTGACTCGGATGAAGAAGTCTTCCGGGCCGCGGAAGAACTGGGCATCGACCTGTCACGGGCCGAGCCGAGCTCTGTAGAAGAGGTTTAGGCGCGGACCCGGTGTTCGAACGCGGCCAACGAAATTTCGGCGGCCGCGGGCGGCCTTGAAATATTAAAGGCCGCTTCCTCGAACACCGGCCCGGCCCGGCGGGGGCAGGTAAAACTGCCGCCGTTCCAGGCGCCGGGCCGGACACCCGGGCACCCGCTGTGAACTTTTCACCGCACCCTCACAAGACTTCAAGAATTTAGAGAACAAAGAGAGAACAGGGACCATATGTCCAGCGAATCCTCCTTCGGCCTCATGCGAATCGGCCTTGCCACCGCGGACGAAATCCGCGGCTGGTCTTACGGCGAGGTCAAGAAGCCGGAAACCATCAACTACCGCACGCTCAAGCCCGAGAAGGACGGCCTCTTCTGCGAGAAGATCTTCGGCCCTTCCCGTGACTGGGAGTGCTACTGCGGCAAGTACAAGCGCGTGCGCTTCAAGGGCATCATCTGTGAGCGCTGTGGCGTCGAGGTCACCCGTGCCAAGGTGCGCCGCGAGCGCATGGGCCACATCGAGCTCGCCGCTCCCGTCACGCACATCTGGTACTTCAAGGGTGTTCCCTCACGCCTTGGCTACCTGCTTGACCTTGCACCGAAGGACCTTGAGAAGGTCATCTACTTCGCTGCCTACATGATCACCTCGGTCGACGAAGAGAACCGTCACGCCGAACTGCCGAACCTCCAGGCCGAGCACGACCTTGAGAAGAAGCAGATGATCGACCAGCGCGACTCCGACATCGCCGCCATCGCCAAGGACCTTGAGGACGAGCTTGCCCGCCTCGAGGGAGAAGGCGCCAAGGCAGCCGACAAGAAGAAGGCCCGCGACTCCGCGGACCGCCAGATGGCGAACGTGCGTAAGCGCGCCGACGCCGACATCGAGCGCCTGGTTCAGGTGTGGGAGCGCTTCAAGACCCTCAAGGTCGCCGACCTTGAGGGCGATGAGGGCCTCTACCGCGAACTGCGCGACCGTTACGGCCTGTACTTCGAGGGCTCCATGGGTGCCGAAGCGATCAAGAAGCGTCTTGAGAACTTCGACATGGCCGGCGAGGCCGAGATGCTCCGCGACATCATTCAGAACGGCAAGGGCCAGCGCAAGACGCGTGCCCTGAAGCGCCTGAAGGTCGTCAACGCGTTCCTCACCACCACCAACAGCCCCCTCGGCATGGTGCTGGACGCCGTCCCGGTGATCCCGCCGGAACTGCGCCCGATGGTCCAGCTCGACGGTGGCCGTTTCGCGACGTCCGACCTCAACGACCTGTACCGCCGCGTCATCAACCGGAACAACCGCCTCAAGCGCCTGCTCGACCTCGGTGCCCCCGAGATCATCGTGAACAACGAAAAGCGCATGCTGCAGGAAGCCGTTGACTCCCTGTTCGACAACGGCCGCCGCGGCCGTCCCGTCACCGGGCCGGGCAACCGTCCGCTGAAGTCGCTCTCCGACATGCTCAAGGGCAAGCAGGGACGCTTCCGCCAGAACCTTCTGGGCAAGCGCGTCGACTACTCGGGCCGTTCCGTGATCGTCGTCGGCCCGCAGCTGAAGCTGCACCAGTGTGGCCTGCCCAAGCAGATGGCGCTGGAGCTCTTCAAGCCGTTCGTGATGAAGCGCCTGGTTGACCTCAACCACGCGCAGAACATCAAGAGCGCCAAGCGGATGGTCGAGCGCTACCGCCCGCAGGTCTGGGACGTTCTCGAAGAGATCATCACCGAACACCCCGTGCTGCTGAACCGTGCACCTACCCTGCACCGCCTCGGCATCCAGGCGTTCGAGCCCCAGCTGGTTGAAGGCAAGGCGCTTCAGCTCCACCCGCTGGTGTGTGCTGCGTTCAACGCTGACTTCGACGGCGACCAGATGGCAGTGCACCTGCCGCTGAGCCCCGAGGCCCAGGCGGAGGCGCGCATCCTGATGCTCTCCTCGAACAACATCCTGAAGCCCTCCGATGGCCGCCCCGTGACCCTCCCGTCACAGGACATGATCATCGGTCTGCACCACCTCACCACCAAGCGTGAGGGCAGTGCGGGCGAAGGCCGCGTGTTCACCAGCCCCGCCGAGGCCATCATGGCGCACGACGCCGGCGAGCTGCACCTGAACTCCGTGGTGCGCATCCGCGTTCCCAACTTCGTCCCCAGCGCGGACACCGCCGCGCCTGAGGGCTGGGAGCCGGGCACCCCGGCGCTGATCGAGACCTCCCTCGGGCAGGTCCTGTTCAACGAGACGCTGCCCGAGGACTACCCCTGGGTCGAGAAGGTCGCCGACAAGGGACAGCTCTCCACGATCGTCAACGATCTCGCGGAGCGCTACCCCAAGGTCGTCACCGCCGCGACGCTGGACAACCTCAAGGACGCCGGCTTCTACTGGGCCACGCGCTCCGGTGTCACCGTCGCCATCTCCGACATCTCCGCGCCGATCAACAAGGCCGGAATCATGGAGGGCTACGAGACGCAGGCCGCCAAGGTCCAGTCGCAGTTCGACAAGGGCCTGATCGCCGACGAGGAGCGCCGCCAGGAGCTCATCGACATCTGGAACAAGGCAACCAACGAGGTGGCCGCCTCCATGCGCGAGGCCATGCCGAAGGACAACACCATCAACCGCATGGTGTCCTCCGGTGCCCGTGGTAACTGGCTGCAGGTCCGGCAGATCGCCGGTATCCGTGGCCTGGTGGCGAACCCCAAGGGTGAGATCATCCCGCGTCCGATCAAGTCCTCCTACCGTGAGGGCCTGTCGGTGCTGGAGTACTTCATCGCGACCCACGGTGCCCGTAAGGGCCTCGCGGACACCGCGCTGCGTACGGCGAACTCGGGTTACCTGACCCGCCGTCTCGTGGACGTGTCCCAGGACGTCATCGTCCGTGAGGACGACTGCGGCACCGAGCGCGGGCTGAAGGTCACCATCGCGGTGCCCGACTCCAACGGCGAGCTGGTCCTGCACGAAGAGGTCGAGAACTCGGCGTACGCCCGTACGCTGGCCACCGACGTCGTCGACTCCAAGGGCGAGGTGCTGGCGCCTGCCGGCTCCGACGTCGGAGACGTCCTGATCGGCGAGCTGTTCGCCGCGGGTGTCACCGAGATCAAGGTCCGCTCCGTGCTGACCTGTGAGTCGAGCGTCGGAACCTGCGCCCTCTGCTACGGCCGTTCGCTTGCGACCGGCAAGACCGTGGACATCGGAGAGGCCGTCGGCATCATCGCCGCACAGTCCATCGGTGAGCCCGGCACGCAGCTGACCATGCGTACCTTCCACACCGGTGGTGTTGCCTCGGCCGAGGACATCACCCAGGGTCTGCCCCGTATCCAGGAGCTCTTCGAGGCGCGTACCCCCAAGGGTGTCGCCCCGATCTCCGAGGTCGCAGGGCGCGTCACCATCGAGGATGCCGAAAAGCAGCTTCGCCTGGTGGTCACCCCGGACGACGGCTCGGAGGAGATCGCGTACCCGGTCCTGCGCCGTGCACGCCTGCTGGTCGCCGACGGCGAGCACGTCGAGGTCGGGCAGCAGCTCGTCTTCGGTGCGGTCGACCCCAAGCAGATCCTGCGTATCCTTGGCCCCCGCAAGGCCCAGGAGTTCCTGGTGGACGAGGTTCAGCGCGTGTACCGCAGCCAGGGTGTTGGCATCCACGACAAGCACGTGGAAGTCATCGTCCGGCAGATGCTGCGCCGCGTGACCGTCATCGAGTCCGGTGAATCGGATCTCCTTCCCGGAGAGCTGGCCGAGCGCCGCCGCTTCGAGGACGAGAACCGCCGCGTGGTGTCCGAGGGCAAGAAGCCGGCCTCTGGCCGTCCCGAGCTCATGGGCATCACCAAGGCCTCACTCGCCACCGAGTCGTGGCTGTCGGCCGCTTCCTTCCAGGAGACCACGCGCGTACTTACGCAGGCCGCCATGGAAGGCAAGAGCGATCCGCTGCTGGGCCTCAAGGAGAACGTGATCATCGGTAAGCTCATCCCGGCCGGTACCGGCCTGGACCGCTACACGAAGATCACGGTCGAGCCCACCGAGGAAGCCAAGGCCAACCTCTTCACCGGTCCGAGCGCGTTCAGCGACTTCGACTACGCCGGCGTCGAGGGCGGAATGAACCCCGAGTTCCACGCCATCCCCCTGGATGACTACGACCTCGGAAACGACTTCCGCTAGGAAGCCCACGCTGCGCAAGCAGCGGTAGAACAAGGCGAAGGCCCCGGACCCGAAACGGTCCGGGGCCTTTCCCGTTCCGGGTGCTAGGGTCTGGTATCCGCGGGTCCGGGGCCTCCGTTCGCCGCCCGGCCGCCGTCGTCGTCCCTGTTCCAGGCGCCGCCGTCAGCGGGGCATCCCGCCGCCTCGACCCGCGTGTTTCCGGGCCCGGGCGCCGGGAGCGGCGCGGCCGCGGCCCAATCTCTGATAGACTTGACCTCAATTGTTTGTGTGGCAGTGGATTGGCGTTGCGAAACGTATCTCCGTGTTGTAGGGATCTTGTACAACGAATGCCACATTTTTGCACGCCTACGGTCGTTTTGCGGCAGCTTGTCAGGCGGCGCCAAACGACTGAGAACCCCCGCTCACGGGTGGTCCGCTGCCCACGTGGTTCCGGATGACCGCAGGGTCGGGCTAACAGAGAACTCATCCGAGACATTACGGAGAACACGAAAGTGCCTACGATTAACCAGCTGGTCCGTAAGGGCCGGTCACCGAAGGTCGCCAAGACCAAGGCGCCCGCACTGAAGGGCAGCCCGATGAAGCGCGGCGTCTGCACCCGCGTCTACACGACCACCCCGAAGAAGCCGAACTCCGCGCTCCGCAAGGTTGCCCGCGTGCGTCTCAACGGCGGCATCGAAGTCACCGCCTACATCCCCGGTGTTGGGCACAACCTTCAGGAACACTCCATCGTGCTGGTGCGCGGCGGACGTGTGAAGGACCTTCCGGGTGTCCGTTACAAGATTGTCCGTGGGGCGCTGGATACCCAGGGCGTCAAGAACCGTAAGCAGGCCCGCAGCCGCTACGGCGCAAAGATGGAGAAGAAGTAATATGCCTCGTAAGGGCCCGGCCCCGAAGCGGCCGCTCGTTGTAGATCCCGTCTACGGTTCCCCCCTGGTCACTCAGCTGATCAACAAGGTTCTCGTCGACGGCAAGAAGTCCACCGCCGAGCGCATCGTCTACGGTGCACTCGAAGGCGCACGCGCCAAGTCCGGCGGCGACCCCGTCGCAGCA
>NZ_CADCTE010000161.1 GCF_902805515.1 uncultured Arthrobacter sp.
AACCGATGTCGAGCAGGACCTCATCGCGGTCGACCTTGACGACAGTACCTTCGACGAGATCTCCGTCGTTGAAGTACTTGATCGTCGCGTCGACTGCTGCGAGGAAGTCCTCAGCGGTGCCGATGTCGTTGATAGCGACCTGCGGGGCACCTTGCTTCTCGGTGGTGGTGATGGTCATGTAGTTGGGGCTCCGTTGTGGAAGTTTTCTTGATCCGGAAGCGGACGCTGGAAAAACCGGCCGAAAAGCCGGGCCATCCAGGGGAATCCGATGTCCGGAAGCGGACAGATTGGATAAAACCTAAAGAGCGGTTCTATTGGTATTGCGCCGGAACTCGCACGGCGGATGCCGGCCCGAACCACAGCGCAATACGCGCCCGTCTAGTCTAACGGCGGGAGCCAACCCCGTCAAAGCGGGCAGGTAGTGCCGGCCCGCGGTGCCCGCGCCTAGAAATGCGTGATGCAGTAGGGGTTTTCGGCGTCCCGGAACAGGTCGTTGAGCAGCTCGATGGCACCTTCGGTGCGCTGCTCCACCAGCCCGGCACCCACCAGCGCAGCGGGGCTGACCCCGCCCAGGTAGAGCGAGCCCAGCGCAGCGATGTCCAGGACCACGTCGACGTCCGAGTCGGAAGCGACCCGCTCCACGCGTCCCCGGCCGCCGGTGACGGTGAGCTGGTAGGTGCCGCCCGCGAGTCCGAGCGCGTCGGACACCTCGAACACCAGGCGCCCGCTGCTGCGGTACCCGCGGCCCTCGAGGGCCTGAGCGACGTCGAGCAGGCGCACCCACAGCACGTCCTCGTGGCCGGTGACCCGGTAGCAGCGGCGGTCGGCAAGCGCCCAGGGCAGCGGGTCGTCCACGGCCGCGCCGTCCCAGGTGATCTCCTGGATGAGGTCGAGCGACCCGAGGTACCGCCAGAGGGCGAGGTAGGACTCCTCGGTGCCGGCGACGAGGTCGAGAATGCTGACGGTGTAGGGCTCCTTGGACCACCCCTCGAAGCGGTAGGCCACATAGCCGACGGCGTTGCCGGCGTCGTCGTAGTGGACCGCCGTACGCACCGCCTTGTCCTCGACCGGCCGTTCCCGGCCCCACTGGCCGGAGACGCGCTTGGCGTAGGCGTACTGTCGCCCAACCGATCCTTTGGTGCGCTCATGGAAACGGGCAAACACCGCTCCCGCGAGTGCCGGGACCTCGGCGGGCTCGGCCAGCTCCGTCCGCCCGGTGGGGGTGCCGAGCACGGCGAAGCGCTCCCGCACGTCCACGGTCACGCTCGACGTGAAGGTGGCGCAGCCGAAACCGAAACGCCCGTAGATGGTGGCCTCTGACGCCGTCAGCAGCGCCACGGGCACACCCGCGGCCGCGGCGTCCTGCAGGTCCTCGGTCATCATCCGGCGCAGCAGGCCGCGCCGCCGGTGGGAGGGCCGCACGGTGACGGAGGTGATGAGGTGGGCCGGGAGCGGCTCCGGCCCTCCGGCGTTGAGGGTGTTGCGCATTGAGGCGTACGTCGCGACCGGTACGGCCCCGTCGATGGACAGCGCGCCGGGTGCGTCATCGTGCACGCCGACGAGGGTCCGAGCGTCGGCGGACAAGGCAGTCACCACGGCCGGGAGATCCTCCGGCTCCGCCCGGGATTCGAAGAAACCGATCCGCACGGCGTCGATCCAGTTCGCGAACCGCCCTCCCGGCGAGGTGTCCTCCTCCGTCGTGACCTGAAACTTCTCAAGGCGCAGTTCGGTGGAGGTGCCCGGCGTCGTCGTCTGTGTGCTCACGCTCCAAGACCCTAGCCGGATTACGCGCCCTTCACCACCGGCCGGGGAGGATTCGTCAGTGCGCCGCCTCATGCCAGCTCAGCCCGGTGCCGACCGAGACATCCAGGGGCACCGACAGGTCGGCTGCGCCGGCCATCTGCTCGCGCACCAGCGCCTCCACCACGTCCTTCTCCCCCTCGGCGATCTCGAGCACAAGTTCGTCGTGCACCTGCAGCAGCATGCGCGAGGACAGGCCCTTGGCCTTCAGTGCGCCGTCCACACCGAGCATCGCCTTCTTGATGATGTCGGCCGCCGAGCCCTGGATGGGCGCGTTAAGGGCTGCCCGCTCCGACATCTCCCGCAGCTGGCGGTTGTCGCTGGAGAGGTCCGGAAGGTAGCGGCGCCGGCCCTCGATGGTCGAGGTGTAGCCGTCCTTGCGTGCCTGCTCGACGATGCCGCGCAGGTAGTCGCGCACCGCGCCGAACCGCTCGAAGTAGTCACGCATCAGGGTGCGCGCCTCGTCGACGGAGATGGCGAGCTGCTTGGAGAGCCCGAAGGAGCTCAGCCCGTAGACCAGGCCGTAGGACATCGCCTTGACCTTGGAGCGCATCGCACTGGTGACCTCCTCGGGCGCGACGCCGAAGATGTGCGAGCCGACGAACCGATGAAGGTCCTCCCCCTCGCGGAACGCCGAGATCAGGTTCTCATCCCCGGAGAGGTGGGCCATGATGCGCATTTCGATCTGGGAGTAGTCGGCCGTCATCAGCGTTTCATAGCGGGTGCCGTCTGTGCCCTTTCCGACGACGAACACCTCGCGGATCCGCCGGCCCTCGTCCGAGCGCACCGGGATGTTCTGCAGGTTCGGGTTGATCGAGGACAGCCGGCCCGTCGCGGCGACCGTCTGGGCGTAGGTGGTGTGGATGCGCCCGTCCTCGGCCACGGACTTACGCAGGCCCTCGACGGTCTGGCGGAGCTTGCTGGCGTCGCGGTAGGCCAGGAGCTGCTCGAGGAACGGGTGGCCGGTCTTAACGATCAGGTCGGTGAGGGCGTCGGCGTCGGTGGTGTACCCGGTCTTGATCTTCTTGGTCTTCGGCAGCCCGAGTTCCTCGAACAGCACCGTCTGGAGCTGCTTGGGCGAGCCGAGGTTGATCTCCTTGCCGATGATGCGGAACGCCTCGGCCCCGGCGGTGCTGATGGTCTTGGAGAAGTCGTCGAGGAGCCGGTCGAGGCGTTCGACGGAGACGGCGACGCCGGTGAGCTCCATTTCGGCCAGGACCTCGGACAGGGGCAGCTCCAGCTCCCCGAGGAGCTGGTTGGCGCCCTTTTCGACGAGCTGGCCGGCGAAGTGCTCGCTGAGCTGCAGGGCCGCGAAGGCGCGCATCACGGCCGGACCGGCGACATCCTTTTCCCCGAGTTCCAGGGCGAGCTGGCCGGAGGCGTTGCCCGGCGCCGTGCCGAGGGTCAGGCGCAGGTGGTACTGGCTCAGGTCGGCCAGGTCGTAGCTGCGGCGGTCCGGCTGGATCAGGTAGCCCGAGATGGCCGTGTCATCGACCTCGCCCGCCAGGTGCAGCCCGCGCGGTGCGAGCAGCTTGTAGGCCTCCTTGAAGTCGTGGACCACCTTGGGCGCGTCGAGGTCGGCCAGCCAGTGCGCGAGCACCTGCTCCGCCTCTGCGTCGAGCCCCTCCAGCGGCACGTAGGCCGCCGCGGTGGAGGTGACGATGGCGATCCCGGTCACGTCGGTGCCCCCGGCGGTGGCCTCGGTGGCGAGGTGGACCGCCGCGAGGGCCTGGTTGGTGGACTTCAGCCACGCGGTCAGGGGCGCGGCGTCGGTGAGGATGACGTGCGGCGGCGGGGTCATCTCGTCGCCGGTCTCCTCGACCTCCTCCTCGCCGAACAGGTCGAACAGCCGCTTGCGCAGGGTGTTGAACTGCAGGGAGTCGAAGAGGTCCTCGACGGCTGAGCGGTCGGGGTGCTGGGAGAGCATCGCGTCGAGGTCGACGGGCAGGTCGAGGTCGGTCAGCAGCCGGTTCAGCCGGCGGTTGCGGCGGACGTCGTCGGCGTGGGCCCGCAGCGCGTCGCCGACCTTGCCGCCGATGGAGTCGAGGTTCTCGAGGATCCCCTCGAGCCCGCCGTAGAGCCGAATCCACTTGGCGGCCGTCTTGGGTCCGACGCCCGGCACGCCGGGCAGGTTGTCCGCGCTCTCTCCCACGAGGGCGGCAAGGTCGGAGTACTGGTGCGGCGGCACGAAGTACTTCTCCTCGATGGCCTGGGCGTCCATCTGGGGGATGTTGGTGACGCCCTGCTTCGGGTACAGGACGGTGACGCGGTCGTTGACCAGCTGGAAGGCGTCGCGGTCCCCGCTGACCACCTGGACGTCCCAGTCCTCGGCAGCTGCCTTGGTGGCGAGGGTGGCCAGGATGTCGTCGGCCTCGTAGCCGTCCATCGAAATGGTGGGGATGCGCATGGCCTCCATCACCTTGATGATCAGGTCGACCTGCCCGTGGAACTCCTCGGGCGTCCGGGACCGGCCCGCCTTGTACTCGGTGTACTCCTCGGAGCGGAACGTCGGGGTGTCGAGGTCGAAGGCGACGGCCACGTGGGTGGGCTTCTGGTCCTTGATGAGGTTGATCAGCATCGCGGTGAACCCGTACACGGCGTTGGTGTGCTGGCCGGTGTCGGTTGAGAAGTTTTCGGGGGGCAGGGCGTAGAACGCCCGGAACGCCATTGAGTGTCCATCGATGACCAGGAGGCGGTTGCGCTGTCCCGTCGCTGTTCTCGGGGCGGGCAGGGTGGATCCAGGTTTGGTTGTTTCACTCACAGGTGCCAGCCTAGTTCCCATGGTCGACAATTTCACTCAGCCGCCCGCGGGCCGCTCCGCAGCCAACCCGTATGTCGAGGAACTCACCATTGCGGGGGTCCCCCCGGAGATGCACGACTGGCTGGGCCGTTACGGGATTGGGCGCCTGACTGTGAAGATGGGCATCACCTTCTCCGAGATGAGCGCCGAACGGATGGTGGCGTCGATGCCGGTCGCCGGCAACGAGCAGGTGGCCGGGATCCTCCACGGTGGCGCGCACCTGGTGCTGGCTGAGACCCTTGGGTCCTTCGCCGCCGGGATCCATGCCGGCCCGGGACGGAACGCCCTGGGGATCGAGATCAGCGCCACCCACCACCGCAGCATCGCCGCCGGGACGGTCACGGGGACGGCCACCGCAATCCACCTTGGGCGCACGCTGACCACGCATGAGGTGGTGATGACCGACGAGGAGGGCCGGAGGCTCTCCACGGCGCGGATCACCAACCTCATCCGCGACGCACGGTAGGGCGCTAACACGGGGAGCCGCGCCCTGCCAGCGCTCTCTGCTGCCGCGGCCGTCATGTTCGAATCGTTTCCCCACCCCGACCCGCCGTCCTACGGTTTAAGCACAGACACGGGTTCAAGCACAGACACGTGATTTTCGACGGAGAGAAGTGAGAACGGTGGCAGGCGAAGCTCTTAGGAAATACCCGCTCATCTTCGCGCTCAGCGCGATGCTCCTCGTAGGCTGTGATGACTCCGGGAACCAGGACGGCGGAGGATCCTCGCCGGAGGAGACCTCGCAGTACGACGACAACAACGGGATCGACACGGACCAGGGCGACGATGCCCGCGGTGAGGACAACGAGAACCAGTGACACCCGGCCGGGGCGGGCGTCCGCCGTCGGCCCTGCCGGCGGGACGGGAGTGCGGAAATGAAACGGCGTAAGAGGCGGGTACGGAAGTCGACCGGGGTGCGGCTGACCCTGATCCTGGGGTCCGCGGTGCAGGGGGCCTTCGCGGGCCTCGTGGGCGCCGCTGCCATGACCCTCGGCGAGAAGATCGAACAGGCGCTGACCGGACGGCCGGACTCGTATGTGCCGGGACGCACGCTGAGCTCCCTGCTCGGCCGGCCGGTGTCGGACCGGGCCAAGCCAGCCGCGGCCAACTCTGCGATGCACTGGGGAACGGGGGCGGTGCTCGGGGCGCTGCGGGGCGTCTGGGCCATGACCGGCATCCGCGGAGGGGCCGCCAATGCCACCCACACCGTGGTGCGCCTCGCCTTCGACCAGACCCTGGAGAACGCGACGGGCGCTGGTGCGCCGCCGTCGCTCTGGCCGGTCGGGGAGAAGACGGTGGACTATCTCCACAAGGCGGTCTATTCCCTTGTCACGGGCGTTGCGGCCGACCGGTGGATCGCCCCGCGGCTGGTCTCGCGGCGGGGTGTCCGCAGCCACTGAGCAGCGCCGGGGCGGGTGCGCCCTAGGAGGAAATGGGAACGCTGCGCTTTTCCAGCCCGTCCTCGATGCGGCGGCGCAGTTCGGCGGGGCGGAAGGGCTTGGTGAGGTATTCGTCGGCCCCGGCCTCCGCGCCGCGGGCCTCGTCGCGCGGGTCGGCCCGCGCGGTCAGCATGACGATCAGGGTGGAGGAGAACCGGCGGATCCGCCGTGCCACCTCAAACCCGTCGATGTCGGGCAGGCCGACGTCGAGGGTCACCACCTGAGGGGCGATCTGGCGCACCATCTCGACACCGGCCTGACCTGCGGGGGCGGTGTGCACTGTGAATCCGAACCCCGTGAGCACTGCGTGCAGGAGGTCCCGGACGTCATCGTCGTCTTCAATGACCACCGCGGCGCGCGCTGGCTTGTCGTCTTGCATTCGGCAAGTCTACTCAACGCGGGGCGGCCGGATGGCGGCGCCCAAAGAGGAAGTAGGCGATCGGCCCGGCGAAGTTGAGAAAACATGCGACGGCCCACGCGGCGCGGCTGCCCCGGACGGCGGCCGGAGGGCGCCGGGCGAGGTCGGTGAGCGCGGCGGCCATCAGGGTCGCCTGCAGCGTTCCCACGGCCATCACGGCCCTGCGCTGGTCCCGGTTAAGGTCCTTCCACGACTTCCTGCGGGCCGCACGGCCCCGGGTGCTTCGCCTCATGGTCGATCCTTTCGGTCCGTGGCGTGGAGCATTCGCGGCGCCGGTTCCGGCTGGGCGGTGCTACGAGGAATGCGCCGCCTGGGGCGCCGTGACCGCGACCAGGCCGACCCGCAGCTGCGGGTCGGGGCGGTGGGGTACGTCAGCGGTGATCCGCAGCTGCCAGCGCACCCGGAACTTCCCGGTGTCCAGCGACGGTGCGGGCAGGAAGCGCGGGGTGGCGACCTCGAACGGGAGCACGGCCTCAGCGCCGGCGGCGGGCAGGCCCTCCGTCAGGGTGGTCGCGGCGATCGTGTTTTCGGTGTGGCGGGGGTGCTTCTGCGGGCGGTCACCGGATTGCCCCTCGGGCGTGGGTCCATAGGCGACCGCTTCGAGCATCACCAGTTCCACCCGGACCGAACGCAGCGTTCCGTGGTGCACTGCAACCCGGAGCCGCCCGGTGACCGGTGTCGCGTTGGTCAGGACCCGCGCTGACAGTTCGACCAGCTCAAGGGACGCGGTCCACTGGACGGTGGCCTCCGGTTCCTGGGCGGCATCGGCGGTGCAGCCCGCCGCGGCCGACTGGACGGTGAACATTCCCTCGCCCACGGATTCCTGGTCGTCCCGGGCGGACATGCGCACCCGAAGGATCCAGGAGATGCTGATCAGCTCCCCGCGCACGGAGGGAAGGTTCAGCGCCGGAACGGTGACGACGGCGCGGGTCCGGTAGGTCTCCCCCGCCATCACCCTGCCGGCCGGCGGCAGGGGCTGCTGCGAGATGACGTGGGTGGAGCGGTCCCGGGCGGTGTAGATCACGCCGTGAAGGTTGGTGCGGCCGTACCCGTAGTCGATCACCTGGACCACTTCGAGGATTACCTGATCGGCCACCACATCGCGTTCGGCGACGGCTTCGATGTCGACGGCGAAGCTCTCGCCCTCCACCACGGCACGTTTCGCCGGAAGCGGGCGGATATCGATATCCAAGGGGGCTGCTCTGTGCTGCATTGGCCGGCCCTCCCTACCCCTGAGGGAGCGGCGGATTCAGCGGCGCCGCCAGCTGCTGTCCGGCGGCCTCATCGGACTTCCGTGCGATGAAGCGCAGGTCCTCCGGCGTCAGCTCCATCTGGCCGTGCTGGCTGTCGGTCTCCGGGTGGCCCGCGGCACGGCGGACCACCCCGGCCACCGTCCGCGGAAGCACCCTGCATCCGCGGTTCGTCGTGATCCATCGGCGCGTGGGCTGGTCCAGCTTGTCCCAGGTTTCCTCAAGGCTCATTGAATGCTCCGATCCGTTGGTGGTGCTGCGGCGTCGCCACAAGTAAAGCTCAACTTCCGGCTCCTGCACAGGGGCTTTCGTCCCACGCCGTTCCCTACCGCGGAAGGGGTACCGTCCACGAGAGCCTCGTTCCGTGGCCCGGGGCGCTTACGGGAACGAAGGTTCCGCCGACCGCCGCCGCCCGGTGCTGCATATTGGAGAGGCCGCTGGTGCGGCCGGGGTTGCGGAAGCCCTTCCCGTCGTCCTCGATCAGCAGCTTCACCTGCCCGCCGCGCACCGAGACGGTGATAGTGATGTGGAGCGCCCCCGAGTGCCGCAGGGCATTCGAGAGGCCCTCCGAGAGGACGGCCAGCAGGTGACCGGCCACGGGTTCCGGGATGCCGTCCACCGGGCCGCGCATCTGCAGTTCCGGCGTGGTGCCCGCCTGCCAGGTGCCGTCCTGTACCGCCCGGACGATCCGGGAGCTGAGCCGCTCGCGCCCGCCGTTGTCACCCAGCGCGTAGATGGTGTCCCGCAGTCCGCGGATCGTCTCATCCAGTTCCCCGGTGATGGAGTTGATCCGCTGCTGCGCGACCGGGTCCGTGGTGTGGCGGCGCAGGCTCTGTACGCTCAGGCCTGCGGCGAAGATGCGCTGGATCACCAGGTCGTGAAGGTCCCGCGCGATGCGGTCCCGGTCGGAGAAGACGATCTGCTGCTCGCGCATCAGGTGTGCGTGGGCCAGTTCCAGGGCCAGTGCCGCACGCGAGCAGTACACCTCGTTCATTTCGACGTCGACCTGCCCGTACCCGGGCGCTCCGAACGGGCGGGCGAGGATCAGGATTCCCGCGTGGGTGCCTTTGTGGCCGAGGGCCGCCACCAGGACGGGGCCGAGTTCCTCGGCGGCCGGCGCGCCCGCCCAGAGATCAGGGGCCCGGCACAGGACGGACTCTCCGGTGGTCAGCAGGTGCGCGATGGGTGTGCTGTCGGCGGCGATGGCGTGGCCCTTCACCAGGTGGCTGTCGCCGACGGCCGTGCCGCAGCGCAGTACGCGGCCGCCCGGATCGGGGAAGGCGATCATCGCCACGGTGGACTCGGACTGCTCGAGGGCGCCTTCGGCGATCAGGTCGAGGCCCGCGGCTTCGGCCGTGGGGTTGCCCAGCAGTCGTTCGCTGACGTCCATGCCGGCCTCAAGCCACCGCTGGCGCCGGGTGGCGTCCTCGAACAGGCGCGCGTTCTCGATGGCGACGCCTGCCGCGGCGGCCAGCGCCACGGCGAGCTCCTCGTCCTCGGCCGTGAAGTGCTCCCCGCCCTCCTTCTCGGTGAGGTAGAGGTTTCCGAAGGCCACCCCGCGCACCCGCACCGGAACGCCGAGGAACGTGCGCATGGGCGGGTGGTGTTCCGGGAAGCCGCTGGCCTGCGGGTGCTCGTTGAGGTCGGACAGGCGGATCCGCCGGGGGTCCCGGATCAGGTGCCCCAGCACCCCACGGCCCTTGGGGATCTCCCCGACGCGGCGGGCCTGGTCCTCCTCCATGCCGACCGTGACGAAGTGGGTCAGGGCGTCGTCGGGCCCGATCACCCCCAGGGCACCGTACCGCGCCCCCACAAGCTGGCAGGCGGAGGTGACCACCCGGTCGAGCACCGCCTCGAGGCTGAGGTTCTCCGCGAGGGACATGACCGCCGAGAGCAGGCCCTGGAGCCGTTCCTGGGTGTGGAGGAGGTCCTCGGTGTGCGGCAGGAAATCCTTGAGCACCTGATCCGCGCCGGGCAGGGAGGACTGCGCGACGGACGCGCGGCGGGGGCCAGGCACTGACGCCGTCACCACCGTGCACCGCCCGTGCGGCGGCCCGGGCCGTCAGGGCGCGCCTCCAGGCGTCCTCCCTCCGGCGGCCGTTCCACCGGCAGCACGTAGATCGCATCGATTCCGGCCATTGCACTCCCCCGACTTCGGCAAACCCACTTGGCAGCGGAAGGATCCCCTTCCGCCGGTCAGCACCCCAGCCTGCCCGCAACGCGACCTTCCACGGGAGGCGCTCCTTCGCCCCGCCGCGTCCTCAGTAATCCTGCGACTTTCCTAAATTTTTCCTAAATTTTTCCTACACTGTCCATTCTGCGGGTGTACTCCCGCCCAACGCCACCCCGGGGGTCCCCCGGCGTCACACACGGGAGGCCGCTATCCCTTGGCCCGCGCCCGGCTTGGCTGGACGCGCGGGGGCTCACCGGGCATCTTTGGATAGTCCGGGGGAAAGGGAAGCTCCCCGAGGCCCGCCTCCACGTCCCGCTCCCACCAGCGGAGCAGCGTGTCGATGGTGCCCGGTTCGGAGTGCATGTCCGCCCAGGGATCCCCCCGGTCTTCCAGCCGCGCCGGCACCGTCACCACCGTGAAGCTGCGGGGGTCCGCCGTGCCCAGGTCGTCCCAGGCGAGGGGGCAGGACACCGGGGCGTGGGGCAGCGGGCGCGGGCTGTACGCCCCGGCCATGGTGCGGTCCCGGTTGGCCTGGTTGTAGTCGACGAAGACGAGCTGCCCGCGCTCTTCTTTCCACCACGCGGTCGTCACCTTGTCGGGCATGCGGCGCTCGAGTTCGCGGGCGGCGGCGATGACGGCGTGCCGGACCTCGAGGAACTCGTGGTCCGGGCGGATGGGGGCAAAGACGTGGAGCCCGCGGTTGCCCGAGGTCTTCACAAAGGAGGTCAGTCCGGCCTCGGCGAGCACCGAGCGCAGTTCAAGAGCGGCGGGGACGGCCTCCTCGAAACCGGTGCCCGGCTGGGGATCGAGGTCGATCCTCAGCTCGTCGGGGTTGTCGGGGTTGCCGGCACGCGAGGCCCAGGGGTGGAATACGAGGGTGTTCATCTGCGCGGCCCACACCACGGCGGCCGGCTCATCGAGGACCACCTGCGGGTGGGACCGGCCGCTGGGGTACACCACGGGCACGGAGCGGATGAAGTCGGGTGCGCCCTTTGGCGGGTTCTTGGAGAAGAACTGCTCGCCGTCGATGTCGCCGGAGAACCGCTGCAGGGACACCGGCCGGTCGCCGTTCGCGGCGAGGAACGCCTCCTGCACCCGGATGAGGTAGTGCGCCAGGTCGAGCTTCGTCAGGCCGAGCTCGGGCCAGAGCACCCGGCTGGGACTTGAGATGCGGACGTCGCGGGCGCCATGAGGGCCGGGGACGGAGAGGGTGGTTTCTTCGCGGGCCATGGGAGCACCCTACTCTCCGGGGCTCGCCGCGTCAGTGCCCTACGGCGGGGAGGCCCGCCGCAGTGCACTGACGCCATGAATTGCAGAAGCGCAAGAGACGCGGGCGGGAGTGCGCCGGACTTGGAAGGGGCGTAGCGTTAATCGAGTCGTTGAGCAGTAGGCGCTGCAGGTTCCTCGCCGCCGCGTCCGCGGCCTCCTGACGCACGGGCGGACACCACCCGAAAGGCCATGATGACGGACCATGAGACGGCAGCGGTTGCGGGACGCGAGCTCGACGGCATCCTCGAGGACATGGTCCTTGAAAGTCCCGACGTCGAGCACTTCCTGGCCCAGCTGACGCGGCTGGCCGCCCGGAATCTCCTGGCGCCGGACAGCGAGGTGGAGTGCAGCACCACGCTGCTGCGCCCCCGGAAAACCGCAACCATCGCCAGTACCAGCATCCGGGCCCTGGACATGGACGAGTTCCAGTATTCCCTCGGTGATGGACCGTGCCTGACGGCGGCCCGGACCCGCCGGATCGTCTACGTCTGTGACATCGACAGCGACACCCGCTGGCCCGAGTACCAGCAGGCCGCCGGCAGCGGCTTCCGGTCGGTGCTGGGCGTGCCGATCCCCATCGACGGGGAGGCCTCGGCCAGCCTCAATCTCTATTCAACATCGGCGGCAGCCTTCGATGAGGAAGCCCTCGAGGCCGCCCGGACCTTCGCCCGCCTGGCGTCGAAGTCCCTGAGACTGGCGGTGCGCATTGCGCACCTGTCCGACACCGCGCACGACCTCCGAGCCGCAATGGAATCCCGCACCACCATCGGCCTCGCTGCGGGGATCCTCATGGGCCAGAACGGGTGCACCAAGGACGCGGCAATGACAATCCTCAAGCAGGCCTCAACCGACCGGAACCTCAAACTCCGGGACATAGCGGCCGCCGTCGTCGCCGCGGCCGACGGCCAGGGCCGCTGACCGGGGCCGTCTCATTCGCCCTCTGCTCCTATTTGGCGCGGGTCAAAAGTGGTGTCCACGAGCAGCTGCGGGTCAAAGGAATCGGCAATTCGCTGCCAGGAGACGAGCTTGTGGTTCTGGTTACCACTGTTGTCGTTGCCCGCATCGGTGTTGGCGTGGTCCTGGCTGGTGAAAAGTCCAGCGGGATATGAAGGCCCGAGCGGGAAATTGGTCACGTCAATCCCGTCTTGACCGCTCACACCGTCGATGCTTTCTCCATCGCCAATCTCGAAGGAGCCGACATGGTCGTTGTCACCGCGGTTGTAGACGACGAAGTTGGATCCACCCTGGCTCGACACAATCAGGTAACCGGTCCCCTTCCGACCATAATAAATGGCGGGGTTCTTGATGTTGTCCACTATTCGTCCACCGGTCGCCTCGGTGCGGTCCACGAGTGTCCGGATTGCACCGTGCCCCGGCTCGGCCCCGTACCGCCACAAGCCAACCTCCTCCTCGGCCACATAGACACGTTGCAGCTCATCGTCTGCCACAATGCCTTCCGAGCTGCCGCCGTTGTCGAAGGAACGCACGGCAGTCCCTCGAACCGTTCCGGTGGAGCCGTCCAGTTCGAACTGGGTTACCTCGTTGGTATCGAAGTCATGCACAAAGGCGTGATACTTCCCGGAGACCGGGGAGTGGTACATTCCGAAGCCGCGGGGCCTGCCTGGCGTGCTGATTCGCCCTACCTCTGTCAGGGACCGATCCGCGGTGTTCACCTTATAGAATCGAACGCCGGTCGATCCCTCATTCCTCTCCGTCGCACCGACGAGGGCGATCCTCTCACTGCCCAGCGGGAAGTTGTACCGGAGATCGACGTTGTTCATACTGCCGTGCAGGTAGAAATGCAGCTGGCGCCCCGCCAGGTCGTAGACCCCCACGCCCCCGGTTTCTGTCTTGTCCGTGCCGATCACCACGCTCTGCGACGGATCCGTTGGGTGTATCCAGATCGCGGTGTCGTCCGCCGCGTCCTCAGCGCTCGGAACGGGCTTTGTCTCTTCGGACGGAACCGGGGCGCCCGCCGAAGCCGCCTGCGGGGTGCCCTGCGGGGCGACAACTAAGTTGAGGACTGCGAGGGCGGCAGCTAAAACCGCGACAAGCAGGACCACGAGCCGGATCAGCGTGCGTCGAAGACTTACAGAGTGGGCCATGGCATTCCTATCCGTTGGCCGGTGCGCTGTACGAAGGCGGCGTAGAAGGGCTTCTTGCTTGGCAACTCGCTCCCCCAGCTACAACGAAAGCGTACGGGGCCTCAAGCATGCGCTCAAGAGTCCGCTTTGACTCATTTGGATGGCTTGTTGAGGCGGATGGTGCGGGGGCCGAGGCCGGCATTCGCGAAGTCAAGGGAACCGGACGAGGGGCATACCCGTCCTGGGTGATGCCCCTCGCTGGTCACTGTCTGCGGCGGCTTGCTAGGCGGCCTTCAGCGCCTGCGCGTTCTCGGCCGCCCAGGTGCGGAAGTCCTTCAGGCCCGGCACGAGCCGGCGGAGTGTCTCCAGGTCCCGGGCGCCGGTGAACTCCTTGTCGAAGTCCCCGTAGTACTGGAACATGTTGCCCGCCTCCTCCGCCCCGGGGAAGCCGAGCCCCCGGAAAGCATCGTAGGGCACCGACTGGAAACGCACGGGTTCGCCGATGGCCTCGGCGAGCCGGCTGGCGTACTGGGCGCCGGTGAGGTGATCCCCCGCGAGGCTGACGGTCTTACCGATGTACTCCCCGCCCGCGGCGAAGATCGAGAACACAGCGCGGCCGATGTCCGCGACATCAACCCCCGAGAGCAGCCGGCCGTCTTCGAAGGGGAGCGTCAGCGTCAGGACGCCGTCGTCTGCGCGCTGGGGAGCCATACTCGCCGCGAAGTTCTGGAAGTAGAAGGTGGTGTTCAGGGACGTCGTCGGCACTCCGGCGTCGGCGAAAAGCGCGTTGCCCTCACCCTTGGCATCGAAGTGCGGCACGTTGTAGTGATCCTGCAGCACCGGCATCCGCGGATCCTCAAGGGGAAGCAGCTCACGGGTGTCCTCCAGGGTTGACCAGACCACATGCGCCACCTCGGCCGCTGCGGCCGCCCGGGCCAGGACGGCGGTCTCGTCAAGCTCCCGCCGGGCGGAGCCATGCGCCCAGAAGTTCGTCACCAGGAACGCCCCGTCAGCGCCCGCGAGCGCCGCAACGACGCTCTGCTCATCCTCGAAGTCCGCGCGGACAACATCCGCCCCCAGCCGGCGCAGGGCCTCCGCCGAGGCGGACCCGGGATCCCGGGTCAGGGCCCGCACCGCGAAGCGCTTCTGCGGATCGGCCAGCAGGGCGCGGACGACGCCACCTCCCTGGGAACCGGTCGCTCCGGCCACTGCAACGATCTTCTGCTCACTCATGATTTGCTACCCATCGATAGGTTGTTGATGTGTCAACCTTAGTCCTGTTTGATTGATGTATCAACCAGCTCCCCTCCAGCACGGAGGTGCCGGTCGGCAGTTTCAGATTTGGGAGGTGGGCATGGCCCACAGATCGGCGATGGAGGACCATCGGGGGGGACGAGGCCAGGAGATTGTCGTGCTGGTCAAGAGCCGCGGTGACCTGCCCGGCGCTGCGGGCGGCACCGACGACCCGGTGACCGGCACCGAGAATCACAGACTCGGGCACCGGCGCTCGGTCCCGGCGTGCAGATCCATGCCGGGAACCGGCTAAAGCGAACCCTTGCAGGAGCCGTGAACAACCAGCGCAAAATCACCGGCATGTGGCCCGTGCATGGCCCCGACAGGCAGCCGCACCCACCGGGCGGATAGGGGCGCGAGCCACCAGGGTCGCCGGGACGACCGTTCGAGCCGCCCCTACCTTCATTTTATTTAGGGTAGGCGCAGTCGTTGACACGCCCAGTGGACGGATTTAAGTTGTGGTTGCCAGAGGAAAGTGCGGCCGGGAGCCGCCGCCGCGAATCATTTTGTCGCCGAGCAGGCACCGTCTTTTCAGCTATTCATGACAGGGATGGCGTCCTTCGCCATGCCCTGCCTCCTATCGGAGAACAACCATGACCAAACCCGTCCGCCGCCATAACTTCGAGGGCACCCCCATGCGACTGCTGCGCCTTCTCATTGCCCTGCTGCTCGCGGTGGCCGCCACTGTCGCGGTCCCCATCCCCGCCCAGGCGGCCGATGTGGGAGTGCCTGGGCCATCGTATGCAGGCGACGGCGTCAGAACCCCGACTGCGGACAAGGCCCAGAGCAAGCTGTGGGTCCAGGACGGGCGTTGGTGGGCGCTGATGTGGAGTGCGTCCGCGAATGCGACGAAGATCCACCGGCTCGACGCCGCGACGCAGGTATGGCAGGAGACGGAAACGGTCGTTGACGCGCGGCCGAGCGCGCGCGGTGACGCGCTCTGGGACGAAAGGGGCGGCAAGCTCTACGTGGTGTCGGGCACGACGGTGCTCTCGGAGTGGGGTGCGCCACCGTCTCAGGAGGCGGTGACCTCGGGGTCCGCGGAGCTTCATCGATTCAGCTACGACGCATCGACGAAGACCTACACTCGGGACGCCGGGTTCCCCGTCACCCTCCGCCGTGGGAGTTCGGAATCGATTACGGTGGCGAAGGATTCCCTCGGCAAGCTTTGGGTCACCTACACCGTCGTCTCGGCCGACAACAGCAGTCGTGTCTACGTCAACCACTCGACGACGAGCGATGCTGCGTGGGGAACACCGTTCGTCCTGCCGACACCCAACGCCCAGGCGAGCAACGACGACATCTCTGCAGTCACGTCCTTTCAGGGCAACAAGATCGCAGTCATGTGGAGCAACCAGCGGTCGGAGCAAAAGAGGTTTTACCTGGCCGTCCACCAGGACGGCCAACCGGAGAAATCGTGGCAGACAGAGGTCGCCTATGGAGCGGGAAACAACTGCACCGGGGGATGCGCGAACGACCATCTAAACCTCAGGCAACTGGCAACCGACGGCAGCGGCCGGCTCTACGCCGCGATCAAGACATCCGCCCAGCAACCCGGTCAGACGTTGGTGGCGCTCTTGGTGCGAGACGGTAATGGCCGCTGGACCAGCGCACCGTTCGGTGCTGTCGAGGACGCCCACACCCGGCCCATGGTCATGATCGACCAGGAGCACCGTCAGGTGTGGATGTTCGCGGTCGCGCCGGAGGGGGGCGGCACCGTCTATTACAAGAAGGCGCCGCTTGACAACGTGTCTTTCCCGCCCGGCCCCGGTACGCCCGTCATCCGCAGCGGTACCGACCTGGACATCAACGACCCCACAACCACGAAACAGAACGTCACCGGTCAGACCGGTCTGGTGGTGTTGACCGCCTCGAGGGTCAACGCCCGGTACTGGCACGCCGCCATAGATCTTCGGTAGTTGTACCTAGCCGCGGCCCAGCAGCTTTTCCCGGTCGGTGGCCATCTGCTCCCGCAGTGCGTGAACCACGGCGGCCACCGCGGGACGCCGCATCGAGTCGGGCCGGAGCACCATCCAGTAGGGCAGCAGTTCGGCGACGTTGGCAGGGAGCAGGCGCACTAGGTCGTCATGGAGGTCACCCATGAAGCAGGGCAGGAAACCTATTCCGGCTCCCGCACGGGTGGCCTCCACATGGACGAAAACGTTGGTGGACGTGAAGCCGTCCCGCATCTCGGGCACCAGCCGCCGTGGGGCGTCCAAGGCATCGACCTGAAGCATCGAATCCACGAAGTAGACGAGCGGATGCTCCTTGAGATCGGCCATGGTGGCCGGGATTCCATGCTCCGCCAGGTATCCGCGCGAGGCGTACATCCCCAGCATGTAGTCACCTAGCCGGATCGCTTCGGCCCGGTGAACCTGCGGTTCACCGACCACCACCTCGATGTCGAGTCCCGAACGCTGCTGCAGGGCACGCCGGGTCATGGTCACCACCTACACGCTCAGCCCCGGATGTTCGCGCCGCAGCCGCGCTACGGCCGGCGCGGCAATGTAGGCGCTGAACCCGTCCGTGGCCGTCATCCGCACGACGCCGGTGATCGGGTCGGGTGCCCGCCCGCCGGGGCCGAGTGCCCCAACCGCCGCTTCCACCTGCTCCGCCACCAGCACCGCCTGGGCTCCAAGCTCCGTCAGCTCCCAACCGCTGGTGGCCCGGGCCAGAACCCGGCCGCCCAGCGCCTTCTCCAAGGCCGCTATCCGCCGGGCGACGGTGGTGTGGTTCAGCCCCAGGGCCTGGGCGGCCGCGGTGAACCTGGTGGAGCGGGAAACCTCAAGCAGGACCAGCAGGTCGTCGGGACGGGCAATCATGTCTGCAATTATGCACAGTTGGGGTGCCGTTTTAGCCATGGACGGCTCGATTCTGTGCAGTAAAGTCCATCGAAGCATTAGTGCTGAAGATCACAGCACGCGTCATTCCATGTTCAAAGGAGAACCCCATGAGCGTTGAGCAACGCCCGCCGCACAAGGCCGCCGGACCTGCATCCCAAGGATCCGGACTCAAGAAGATCGTGGCCGCCTCAATGGTGGGCACCGTAGTGGAGTGGTACGAGTTTTTCCTCTACGCCACCGCCGCCACCCTGGTCTTCGGCAAGTACTTCTTCCCCGCCACCGGGAATGAGCTGGACGGCATCATCCAGGCCTTCCTCACCTACGCCGTCGGGTTCGTAGCACGCCCGCTGGGCGGCATTGTGTTCGGGCAGATCGGTGACAAGCTGGGCCGCAAGCCCACGCTCCAGCTGACCATCGTGATTGTCGGCGTGGCGACCTTCCTGATGGGCTGCCTGCCGGGCTTCGCCGAAATCGGCTACCTTGCACCTACCCTGCTGGTCGCACTGCGCTTCATCCAGGGCTTTGCCCTGGGCGGCGAATGGGGCGGGGCCGTCCTGCTCGTTGCGGAGCACAGCCCCGCCAGGTCCCGCGGATTCTGGTCCAGCTGGCCCCAGGCCGCCGTTCCGGTGGGCAACCTGCTGGCCACGCTCGTGCTGTTCATCATGTCCTCCGTACTCAGCAGTGAGGAATTCCTCAGCTGGGGCTGGCGCGTGGCGTTCTGGCTCTCTGCGGTGATCGTCTTCGTTGGCTATTACATCCGCACCCATGTCACCGAGGCGCCGATCTTCTTGGAGGCCAAGGCTTTGGTGGAGAAGGAGCAGGCCGTCAGCTACGGCGTGTTCGAAGTGGTCCGCAAGTACCCCAAGGGAATCCTGCAGGCCATGGGCCTGCGTTTCGCCGAAAACATCATGTACTACCTGGTGGTCAGCTTCTCGATCGTCTACCTCAAGACCGTCCACCAGTACGACACGTCCTCGCTCCTGCTGGCGCTCTTGATCGCCCACGTCGTGCACTTCCTGGTCATTCCGCAGGTGGGACGCCTCGTGGACGGCTGGGGCCGGAAGCCGGTCTACCTTGTCGGAGCCGTCCTCGGTGCCAGCTGGCCCTTCTTTGCCTTCCCCATCTTCGACACGCGCAATGCGGTGGCCATCGTCGCCGCCGTGACGATTGGGCTGTGCCTGCACGCGTTCATGTACGCCGGGCAGCCGGCCATCATGGCCGAACTGTTCCCCACCCGCATGCGCTACTCCGGCGTATCGCTCGGTTCCCAGGTGACGTCGATCTTCGCCGGTTCGCTGGCTCCGCTGCTCGCCACCCAGTGGCTGAAGGACACCGGCTCATGGGTGCCCACCGCGATCTACCTGATCGTGGCGTGCGCCATCACGTCGGCTGCCGTGCTGAGCCTGAAGGAAACCAAGGGCATCGCGCTGGAGGAAGTGGACAGGGCCGACGCCGCACGTGAAGGAGTGCTGCCGGCCGGCAGGCGTTGAGCTGCTGGTGGGACAGTCCGCTGGAACAACGGAGGAAGCCGGGATGGAAATGAAAGACACTTTGAAGGGCCGTAAGGCAATGGTGACCGGAGGTGCCAGCGGGATCGGTGCTGCGTGCGTCCGGGAACTGGCGGGGCGGGGTGCGAAAGTGGTGGTGGCCGATGTCGACGCCGCCAGCGCCGCCGCTCTCGCCGACGAGGTGGGCGGCACCTCATGGGCAGTGGATCTGCTGAACGTGGACTCGCTCGCCACCGTGAGCCTGGACTGCGACATCCTGGTGAACAACGCAGGGATCCAGCGGATAAGCCCCATCGAGGAGTTTGACCCGGCGGAGTTCCGCCGGATCATTGCCCTGATGCTGGAGGCCCCGTTCCTGCTGATCCGGGCCGCCCTGCCTCACATGTACGCCAACGGCTTTGGACGCATCATCAACGTGTCCTCCGTGCACGGACTCCGCGCTTCGGCGTTCAAGAGCGCCTACGTTTCCGCCAAGCATGGCCTGGAAGGGCTGAGCAAGGTGACGGCACTCGAAGGCGGCGGCCATGGCGTTACCTCCAACTGCATCAACCCCGGCTACGTCCGAACCCCCCTGGTGGAAAAGCAGCTCGCAGAGCAGGCCCGCGTTCACGGCATCCCCGAAGCCGAGGTCCTGGCCAAGGTGATGCTCACCGAATCAGCCATAAAACGCCTCGTGGAGCCCACGGAAGTCGCGTCACTGGTGGCCTGGCTGGCTTCCGACGACGCGGGAATGGTGACCGGCGCCAGCTACACCATGGACGGGGGCTGGTCCGCGCGGTAACGGCCACGGTCCGGAAAGACTGGGGATCGCATTCCGCGTGGCCGGCGGCAGGACAGCGGAGGGATGGCACGCGGTGTCTTCACGGCGGGTTCATGGCACGTTCACTTCCTCGTGGAAGCCTTGGAACATATCGATCATGCGGGCGGAACAGGAGGGCGGCGTGTCACAGGCAGCTGACAGGCACGGGAAAGCAGCGGACACCGGGTCACTGGAAACCGGGATGAACTGGAAGGACCTGCGCCGCGGGCAGGCTGTGACCGTTGAGCCGGTCGATGGACACAGCCTTCCCGGGTGGGTCGACGATCTCGCCGAGGACCGCAGCGTGCTGTGGATCCAGCTCGGTGAGGGGCGGGGGCGCCGTCTGATCCACTCCCTGGACGGTGTCGCCATCCGGTCCCGCAGGCGGGGATAGGGCCGCTGGCGTCTGCCGGCCTCCGGCAGCGCAGTGCTGCCGTTACCGGGCGAGATCGAATCTCCAGACGTTCACCTGAAGGTCCTGGCCGCGAAATGGGAAATTCGCGCTGCCCGTCAGCTCGAAACCAGCTCGACCACACAGCGCGTTCGATGCATCGTTTTCCACTGATGGAAACGCGAAGAGATCACGCCCCGGCGGAGCGAAGTTAAGAGCATCATCGATAAGGAGGGCGACCGCCGCGCTGGCCACACCGCGCCCTTGGGCCCGTGGAAGGACGAACCAGCCGGTCTCGACAGCGGGCCGACCTTCCCAGTCCGTTTCCCACCAACCGATACCGCCCACCGCGTCGTCACCGTCCAACACCACGAACATCCGAGCAGTGCCCTCGTCCCACAGCCGCAGATAGTTCTCATGCCGCTTGGCCACTTGGGCAGTGGACTCCGGGCCGGCGATGAACGCCGTCATTGCGTCCTTATTCGCTTCAACCAGTAGCTCTGCATCAGATCCGGACCACCGGCGCAGTTGAATCATGTGGCAACTCTACGACCGCCCAGCGCATAGTCTGGGTCAGTCCGACGCCGATCCTTCGAAGGAAGCCCATGCCCGTCTCCCCGCGCCCGCTACGCAAGCTCGGATTCCTAACGATCGGTTTGTTCGATCCGGCGGATCCGGCCGCGGGGCACGAGTCGACCCTGCAGATCATCGAACTCGGCGAGCGGCTGGGTTTTGACAGCGCCTGGCTGCGCCACCGCCACCTGCAGTTCGGAATCTCCTCGCCTGTTGCGATGATGGCCGCTGCCAGCCAGCGCACCTCCCGGATTGAGCTTGGCACTGCCGTGACACCGATGGGCTGGGAGAACCCGCTGCGCCTGGCCGAGGATCTGGCCACGGTCGATCTCCTTTCGGGCGGGCGGATCAATCCGGGCCTGAGTGTTGGGGAACCGATGCACTACGACACGGTGAAGGACGAGCTGTACCCGAATTCGTCGGCGTCGGAGGACTTCAGCTACGCACGCGTGGAACGGTTCGCCCGCTTCGTCGCAGGGGAACCGATACGGGCCTTCTCAGGACGGCAGGGCGTCGTCGAGGAGTTTTCCGACCGTGTCGAGCCGCACTCCCCCGGGCTCCGGCAACGCCTGTGGTACGGGGCAGGGAGCAGGAGGTCGGCAGTCTGGGCCGCAGCGAATGGGTTCAACCTGCTCTCCAGCAGCGTGATCCTTCCCGACGAAGACCAGGACCCTGTCTTCGGCCAAATCCAGCAGTCCCAGATCCGCGCCTACCGTGAAGCGGCAGCGGCATCACCCGAAGCGCTCGGAGGGGCCCGGGTCTCGCAGGGCCTGGTGGTGATCCCGACCGATTCGGCGTCGTCGGGCCAGCGGGAGAAGTACATCCAATACGTGAATGAACGCCTACCACGCACCCGGGCACCGCAGGGGCCGCGGGGGATGCTGTTCGCCCCGGATGTGATCGGCACCAGCGACGAGATCGCGGAACAGCTTTACGCGCATGCCGGCTTCCAGGAGGTCGATGAGGTGGCCTTCGCCTTACCGTTCAGTTTCGATCATGAGGACTATGTCCAGATCCTCACGGACATCGCCACCAGCCTGGGTCCCGCCCTGGGATGGTCCCCGGCGGAAGTCGTCCAGGACCCGCAGTAGGAGCCGCATCCCCTCAACGCCGGCCACAATGCGGGGCGGGCTGGAACGGGCCGGGCCGGGGTGAGTCCTGAAGGCGGCTCCAGTCACCTGTCCCGGTCGTGTTGCGAAGCCGAGGACAGTGGAAGAGTCACGTCGAGGTCCGTGCCGGATCCCGGTGGGCTCGTGATGGTGATCGTTCCACCGGCGGCCTCGATGCGGTCGGTCAGTCCAGTGAGTCCGGTTCCTCTGTCGGGGTCGGCGCCGCCCACGCCGTCATCGCGCACGCGTAGGTGAAGCTCGTCTCCTGCCTCCGAGAGCCAGGCTGCGACGTCGACATGCTCTGCGTGTGCATGCTTGATGGCGTTCGTGATCGCCTCAGCGGCGGTGAAATACCCTGTCGTCTCTACAGTCCCGGGAAGCCTGGGCAGCAGCAGGTGCAATGTGACGGCCACCGGCAGGTCGGTGACGAAGGATTCGATGCCGGCCACGAGACCTCCTCGGGTGAGTGCGACGGGCAGGATGCCCCGCACCAGGTCCCGCAGTTGCCGGTTCGCTTCCTCGGCGTGCGTCAAGGCTTCCTGAATGAGGGCGGCCGTGGACATGCCGTGCGCGCCCCGGTCGCGGGCGAGTTTGAGCGCCAGGATGGTGTGTACCAACCGCTGCTGCGCTCCGTCGTGCACATCGCGTTGCAGCTGGTGCCGTGCGTCGTTTGCGGCTTTGACCATGCGCTCCCTGGATGCGATGAGCGCTTCCCTGGCCCGGGCGTTGGCAAAAGTGGCCGCAGCGAGATCAGCAAAGGCTTCCAGATCGGTCCCGGCAGGGTCCGCCGTCGAATCCGGACGGGGCGCAGCGAGCAAAGCGCCGGACAACTGGTCTGCGACTGTGACAGGCACCCCCACGTGGGATCCTGCGTCGCCGCCGAACACGCAATGCGCGGCGGAAGTTATCTCGTCGACCTGTATTGAGCCGCGCGGGCTCCGCTCGACAGGTAATTCTTTGACCGCGGGGAGTCGTGTTCCTGCCGCGATCCCGCTTTGACAGGCCGCCGCGATCACCGGTCCGTCCGCGTCGAATCGTACGATCACGACCGGCGAGTCATCGAGCAGGCGGGACAGTTCCGCCGCGATGGATTGGAAGACGTCCGACGGCGCTGCGCCGCCTGCAATGAGTTCGGCAATCCTGCGAAGTGCTGTCTGCTCCTCGGCAAGGTGGCGTAGGTGCAGGCGGGTCAGGATCGCGGATACGACCTGACCGGTGACCTGTGTGAGGTTCCGTAGTCGCGCGTCCGTCGTGTCGGGTAGTGGGTGGGTCAGTGCTTCAATCTCGAGATACGCCCACGTGCGCTCGTGGGTCTGGATGGGATAGGACAGGGATGGATGATCCTCCGCCATCGAGGTCGAGTTTTGTGGAGGTGAGAAAAGCGTCATCGGGCCGGGATTGATTGTTGCCCGCGCAACGCCTCGTAAGGTGAGCGCGTGAGCCACTGTCATCGCCAGCGCCCTCTCGGATGAGGCGCCCGTGACTGATTGCTCGGCCAAAAGCCGTATTGCGGAATCGTGTTGGGCGGTAGCGCGCAGTTCCTCCCGGGCTTCGATGTTGGCGATCGTCGTCACCACGAGTTGAGCGAAGCTCTCGAGTCTGTCCTCAGTACGCCGGGGTAGGGGCCCGGTGAGTGAGGTGGCTGAGAACGCACCCCAGACGACGCCTTCGATGATCACCGGTACTGAAACGCACGCCCGAAGCCCATATTCCTCGGCGAGCGCGGCGTTGACCTCGAGCCTGAAGTCATCAACACGCACGCTGGATTTTTGCTGGCGTACTCGATACGGCTGGGTACCCGGTCCGAACTTTATGCGGGTGCCGATCGGCGTCGGGCCGGCATGGGCGGCCACGACCATGATTTCGTCGCCAGCGGTGTAGCGAGTGATCGTGACCGCGTCACCGTCAAGTTGCCGGGATGCCTCAATCGCTGCCAACTGAAGCACATCTTCAGTGCGGCTCGCTCTCGCAACGAGGTCAGCGATGTCGCGGAGAGAGCGCCCTTCGCTGGCTAGTCTCTGTAACCCTTCCAAGTCATGATCGGGAATTGGAAGCTCGGACGGGCTCATGATCAGGGGCCCTGAGCGGCGAGGTAGCGGAGCACGGCCTGCACCCGGCGGTGGCCATCGGTCAGCTGGGCGAGCCCGAGCTTCCGGAACATCACCGTGACGTGCTTCTCGACAGCCGCTTCGCTGATGAGAAGCGCACGGGCGATGCCTCGATTCGATAATCCTTCTGCCATGCAGGCCAGGACGCTGCGCTCGCGGTCGGTGAGGTCAGCGAGCTCGGAGGGGACAGTGCGCGGCCGCAGCATCCGTGTGACAACCTCGGGATCCAGGGCACTTCCTCCATGGGCAACCCGTTTGACCGCCGCTGCAAAATCGTCGACGTCCCCCACACGTTCTTTGAGGAGATATCCGACGCCTTGCGGCCGATCACCGATCAGGTCGATCGCGAATTCGGGCTCGCAGTACTGGGTCAGCAGCACCACTCCCGTACCGGGCAGGCGTTTGCGGACTTCGATGGCGGTCCGCAAGCCATCGTCACCGTGATGTGGAGGCATTCGAACATCGACGACGACGACATCGGGACGGAACGCCAAAGTCATGGCGAGAAGTTTGGTCGCATCCCCGGTCGAAGCGACGACATCTAGACCTGCGCCCAGAAGCACCCGCGTCACTCCCTCACGGAGAAGTACATCGTCCTCTCCGACGGCAACGCGCACCGGGGACGATGCGGGTGAACTCACCAACCTTGCCCATCGCCAATGATCGACCGAAGCGTCGAGCACGACAATTCGCTTTTCGGAATGAACCCGTCCGCACCCGCCGCGGCGGCTTCCTCTGCCGAGGTTGCGTCGCTATCGGCGGAAATCAGCACCACCCGAACCCGATACGGTGCTCCGGTGAGTTGCCGGCTCAGTTCCAGGCCGTCACTGTCAGGAAGCCCAATATCGACAAGTGCGACGTCTGGCCGCGAGGCGACGGCACAACGCAAAGCCTCGGCCACGTTGCCAGCGTCGCCCCCTGACGCGTACCCGCAGCTCTCGAGCAGTCTTCTCGCCAAGTCCCGAAACCTTTCATCATCATCGACGACGAGCACGAATTGGGCCATCCCCCAGCCTCCCACTCAGTCTGCTCTTCTGCAGGGGGGTTTACCAGAGCATTACTCCGGGTATCCCCGGCGCGGTGGTGGAGACGACGGACGAGACTTGAGCTGTCAAAGGCCCACGCGGGCACGGCACCAGCGCCCACTGCACAAGGGAGAACATCATGAGCATCACCGAACCGTCACCCGCCAGGCCCACCGTCGTGCTCGTCCACGGCGCTTTCGCGGATTCATCGAGCTGGAACGCGGTGATCAGCCCGCTTCTGGCCGAGGGCTACCCGGCGATCGCCGTCGCGAACCCGCTGCGCGGGGTCACCGTCGATTCCGAATACCTCCGGGCCCTGCTGGCCGACATCACCGGCGAGATCATCCTGGTCGGGCACTCCTACGGCGGCACGGTCATCAGCGGCGGCGGCACCGGCAACCCCAACGTGAAGGCCCTGGTGTTCATCGGCGCCTTCGCACCCGAGGAAGGAGAGACCCCCGGGGAGCTTGCCAACAAGTTCGAAGGCTCCACCCTCGGGGAAACGCTCGCTGCGGTGGATGTCCCCGGCGGCAGGGACCTTTACATCATGCAGAGCCGCTACCACGCGCAGTTCGCGGCCGATTCCCCGGCGGAGGTCGCCGCGGTGATGGGTGTCGGCCAGCGCCCCATCCTGGAGGCCGCCTTCTCGGAGGCCTCCACAGAGCCGGCGTGGAAGTCGGTGCCCTCATGGTTCCTCTTCGGTGCCGAGGACCGGAACATCCCGGCCGCCGCCCACCGCTTCATGGCCGAGCGCGCCGGGTCACGGAAAACGATCGAGCTCAAAGGCGGCTCCCACACGGTCGCGATTCCCGAGGCGGCCCAGGTCGTTGACCTCATCCGCGAAGCCGCCGCCGCCACCACTGGCCGCCAGTAAGACGATAACCGGGCAACACGAGCCGCCAATCCCAGAAGGATCAAGAACATGACCGAAGCACAAGAGGCCAAGCCGGCCCTGACCCGGGTCAGTCTGCAGGATGCGTCCAGTCCGGTGCAGGGCTGGAGGATCCGTCAGACCCTGGTGGAAATCCCCGAAGGCACCTCCTCCGGCCGGCACAGCCATCCCGGGCCCGAAGTGGGCTACATCATCCGCGGAGACGTGTCCATGGAGTTCGACGACAGGCCCCCGCTCGAGCTTCACGCCGGAAGCCCGTTCCTCATTCCGCCGAACACCATCCACAACGCGGTGAACGTCGGTTCGGTCACCACGAAAATGCTCTCGACCTACTTCGTCGAAGCGGAGCAGCCACTGGTCACCAACTACCCCGCACCGGAACGTGCCGAATGAACACCAGTGCACATCATCCATCCACGCAGCAGCCCAGAAAGGTACCACCATGCCCAAAGTAGTGCTCGAACCAGGTGCCCAGATCATCGCCGACGCCACCGCCCAGCCACCGGCTCTGGCCGATCTGGGGGTCGAAGGTGCCCGCAAACTGCTCGATGACCTCCAGGCAGCCCCGGTCGACAAGGTCGAGATCGGCGAGGACAAGTGGATCACCGTCCCGGCCGAGGTCGGAGACGTACAGGTGCGCATCATCAAACCCGTGGGCGCCACCGGGACGCTGCCGGTGATCCTCTACGTCCACGGAGGCGGCTGGATCCTTGGCAACTCCGGCACCCACGACCGCCTCATCCGGGAACTGTGCGCCGGGGCCAACGCCGCCCTGGCCTTCGTGGAATATGAACGCTCCCCCGAGGCCCAGTACCCGAAGGCCATCGAGCAGGCCTACGCCACCGCGCAGTGGATCACGAAGCAGGGCGCCACGGAGGGCCTGGACGGGTCCCGCATGGCCGTTGCCGGTGACTCGGTCGGCGGCAACATGACCGCGGCCCTGACTTTGCTCGCAAAGCAGCGCGGTGACGTGACCTTCGTCCACCAGTCCTTGTACTATCCGGTCACGGACGCCGGCCAGGACACCGAAAGCTACCGCACGTTCGCCGACGGACCGTTCCTGACCGCCAGAAGCATGGCCTGGTTCTGGGACGCCTACCTCCCCGACGTCAGCCGTCGCTCGGAGATCACCGTCTCACCGCTGAGGGCCACGCTCGAGGACCTTCGAGGGCTTCCACCGGCCCTGCTGCTCGTGGACCAGAACGACCCGCTCCGGGACGAGGGCGAGGCCTACGCGGCGAAACTCGTCGAAGCCGGGGTGACCACCACCAGCGTCCGCTACAACTTCGTCACCCACGACTTCATGATGCTCAACCCCGAACGCGTCACCCAGGGAACGACCGCCGCCATCGAGCAGGCAATCCGCTCGCTTCAGAAGGCGCTGGGAACCGGAACGGACTAGAACGGATCTGCCCGCAGGACCCCCGGCCACCCACCGGGGGTCCCCGTCGCCTCGGCTAACCGGGCCGGGGGCGGGTGCGGGATCCG
>NZ_CADCTE010000162.1:0-283 GCF_902805515.1 uncultured Arthrobacter sp.
ATGCAGATCGAGCTGCTGAACCGGCAGGAGTGGCGCACCCGAGTCAAGCGGGCCAACGCCATGTTCGACTACATCGAGATCTTCCATAACCGCCAGCGCTGCCATTTCAACTCGGCTACAGCGCCCCCCTGACCGAGCACGAGCTAGCGTCCACCAATCCGCCCATTCCCGCCCGGACCCCCACAGCCAGGGATAAGGAACCGGTAGGGCAGCAGGGCCGTCCCCGTGGCGAAGGCCGAAAGGTCAGTCCACGAGCGGAGGAAGCTTCGCACGCCTGAAGCCC
>NZ_CADCTE010000162.1:293-5959 GCF_902805515.1 uncultured Arthrobacter sp.
TTGTCGCTCCACGCCTGTGCATAGGAGCCGGAACGAATGTCCTCCACCAAGTCGGTGAACCTGGGTGTCCAGTCCAGCTCGGCGCGGGTACGTGGCGCCCGGCTACGGCTGTTGACGGCCAGACCGATGGTGACCCACCGCTCTCCCCAGATTCGGATCGCCTCATCGAAGTCGACGCTGCGTGTCGCCTGCCCTGTCACGGCCGCCACCGCTTCGGCGACGGTCCTGAACGCGACCTCGCCGGCGACGACGTGGTACAGAGCACCAGGCGTACCACGCTCCGAAGCACGGACGACGACGTCGGCGACGTCGCGGACGTGGGCGTGGGAGTACAGGTTGAGACCGGCCCCGAGGTAGCAGGCCTGACCCGTCTGGAGGACCGAGTTGAAGAATTGCGGCACCTGGACCGAGCCCGCCTCCCCCCAGAGCAGTGGCGGGCGTACGACGACCGTGCGCAAACCGGTCCGCGCTGCGTCCCGAACGATGTTTTCCGTCCGGATCCGGATCATTCTGTTCGGCAGCTCCGGGTGAGGAAAAGGATCGTCCTCAGCAAACGTGTTCTCGTTCCATTGCCCGTCTCGCGCGGCTATGGAGAGGACGCCGGTCCCCGAGACGAAGATCAGGCTGCGGGAGGAACCGGATAGCTGCTCCACGATGGCCGCGGTCAGCTCAGCTTCCTGACGGAAGGGCAGCATCGCGGACATGACCACGGTATCGAAGTCGCCTACGCTCTCGGCCACGCGCGCAATGTCGCTCGCGTCGCCCGGCAATGGCACGATCCCGCGTTCCCTCATCCGGTCGGCCGAGGAGTCGGATCTCGCCAAGCCGTGCACCTCATAGCCCTCCGAGCGCAGTCCAGCGGCGACGTGCGATCCTAGGTAGCCGGTAGCGCCGACGACAAGCGCCTTCATCGTGACCGCACGCCGGCCTCAACCAGTAGCGGCCGGATCGCCTCGTCATAGGCAGCCACTCCAGCGTCGTAGTCTGGGAAAGAGATGGCCATGCCGTCCATCCCACCGGCGTGCATCGTCGCGATCGAGTCGGCGATCTGGTCAGGGGTGCCCACTAGCGGGAAACCCCAACTTCCCGCCGCTGTCCTGCGCACGATATTCTCGCGTGCGACGACGTCCACGCTTCGCAACTTTCCTGCAGAGTTGTCGAGAAACGCTCCAGCGGCCTTCTTGTCGAGCTGTTCGGTCATCAGATGCTCGAAATGCTGCTGCGCTTCGCGCTCGGTGTCCGCGCACACGACGTAACCGTGCCCGCAGAACTTGAGGTGCTCGTTGCCGTGTTGGGCCGCTAGCCTTCTAGAACTCTCGAGCGTCTTCGGAAACTCCTCCATGCTCGAAAAAATCGCAAAAATCACGTCGGCGTATCGCCCGGCAAAAGCGAGACCCTCGGGACTCGAGCCCGCGCTCATGATGACCGGCCTAGGACGCTGAAGCGGCTTGGGCTGGGAGACGATACCCTTTCCGTGCACGAACTCGCCGTCGAAGTCGAACGGTTCGTCCACGGCGAAGATTTTGAGCAGCAGTTCCATCCACTCCGAGGCGTGCTCGTAGCGCCGGTCATGGTCGACTTCGGGGAGGCCGAACATGTCGAAGGCGTCCTGGTTCCAGCCCGCTACGACGTTGAGCGCCAGGCGCCCGCCAGCGATGTGGTCGGCCGTTGCCATCATCTTGGCCAACATGACCGGGTGGAAGAGTGGCACATGGACGGTGGCGAACAGTTGGATCCGTTCAGTTACGGCCGCGAGACCCGCCGTGAAAGTGAGCGACTCCCATACGCGGTCATACGTCGGGTACGAAGGCGTGGTGTTGCGCCACGAGGCCACGGACAAGATCGCATCCATGCCTGCGGCCTCGGCGGCCTGGGCGATGCGTTTACTCTCCGGCCACGTCACCCGCAACGTCTCAGCCGCGTGCGTCAGCGTGGTGCCGCGGGACTTGTTCAGGGACAACAGGACGATCTTGAAGTCGTCGTCGTTGAGCATGGGGGTTGTCCGAATATCCACGACCGGGTCGAGTACCGGCCGGGCTCCCTCGGGAATGTCGGATTCCGCTTCATGGTCATCGATCACAGCACATGCTCCAATGCTCGGCGAGGTGGGCGCAGTGCACGAAACCCCGATTGATCGGCGCAGTCACCCTAAGTCGGCCCGGTCCGGGCAATGCGTCTTGTTCAGTTATCTCGGACGGCGACGACGCGGTGCCGTCAGCAGCCTATCGTGACGACACCGTCAGCAAGAGGAGCTAGGCATGCACGACAGTGGACCAGGCGCCATCGACCCGAGGCGATATCGTGACGTCCTGGGCCAGTATCCCACTGGTGTCACGGTCGTCACGTCTATAGATGAGACCGGTCATCCCATCGGGCTCGCCGTCGGCTCCTTCACATCCGTCTCCCTGGACCCGCCACTGGTGGCCTTCTGTCCGGCGAAGACCTCCACGACGTGGCCCAGGATCGCGAAAGCGGGTCGGTTCTGCGTCAACGTCCTTGCCGCGCGGCAGGAGCCGGTATGCCGACAGTTCTCCTCAAGAATGCCCAACAAGTTCGAAGCGTTGAGTTGGGCGCCGGCGGGAACGGGATCGCCGATCCTCGACGGCGCCGTGGCTTGGATCGATTGCGAACTCGAGACGGTGCACAGAGCTGGCGACCACGACATTGTGGTGGGAGCCGTACGGGACCTCGGAACGGTCGATAACGGCTTGCCCCTGCTGTTCTTCGGCGGTGGTTACGGACAATTTCAGCCGCTCACCTTCACCACAGCCAGCGACGACGTATTGGAGCAGTTGCGACTGGTCGACGAGGTTCGGCCCGCCATGGAGTCGATCGCCCGGGACCTGAGTGTCGAGTGCGATGCGCTGGCCCTTCACGGATCCGATATGGTCTTCCTCGCCCGCGCCGGCTCGAGCTCGGCGACACCAACGGCGGTCGGGCGCCGCGTGCCTTTCCAACCACCGATGGGCTTGTCTTTCGCGGCCTGGGGCGGCGACCGCGTCCGCAAGGCTTGGTTCGACAGCGCCCCGGAGTTCCCCCCGAGCCCGCTCGAGGACATGCTGGCCAGGGTCCGCAGGCGCGGCTACGCCGTGGGGCTGGGCAACGAATTCCACACCAGCTTCTGGCGTGCCCTGACATCGTCGGCTCCCGAGAAGACCAATCCGATCGTGGAATCCGCGGACCTGCCGGGGGCAGAGTACGACCAGCGAGATCTCGACCCCGACCAGACGTACGAAGTCCGCACGTTGAGCGCGCCGGTATTCGACAGCGCCGGGCGGGTGCTCCTGCTGACGCTGTACGGACTGCCGGACTCGACCGGCGAGCAGGTCGCGCAGTATGCCGAGACGCTCTGTGACTTGACACGCAACGAGACACGCAAGCTGGGTGGCAGACTGCCGTAGCTCGTCCCCGGTGCGGTGGGCCTCACCGCCCGGGCTGAGCGCCCGATCTCACGTAACCGCCCGACGGTCGCACCGACTCATCCCGCACCCGCGCACAGCCGGACTGGAACCGGCTGTGTCGCGACTGCCTCGAGGGTCGGCGGACCATCACTTCGTGAGGTCAAGGGCGATGTCGACGAGCATGTCCTCTTGTCCGCCGACGAGCTTGCGCCGTCCGGCTTCGACCAGCAGCTGCCGGACGCCGACGCCGTACTGAGCCGCAGCGGTCTCGGCGTGGCGCAAAAAGCTGGAGTAGACACCCGTGTACCCGAGCGTCAGCGTCTCGCGGTCCACGCGCACGGGACGATCTTGCAGCGGGCGGACCAGGTCGTCCGCAGCGTCCTGAAGTGCGAAGAGATCGCACCCGTGAACGAATCCGAGGAGGTTCGCGGCGGCGACGAAGGCCTCGATGGGACAATTTCCCGCGCCTGCACCCTGACCCGCCAGGGAGGCATCGACGCGCGTGGCACCTGCCTCGACCGCGACGACCGAGTTGGCGACCGAGAGCGAGAGGTTTTCGTGGGCGTGGATGCCGATCTGCGTCCTCTCGTCGAGGACGTCTCGGTATGCCACGATGCGATCGGTAACTTCGGCCATCGTCAGACGACCCCCTGAATCCGTCACATAGACGCAGTGCGCCCCGTAAGACTCCATAAGGGCTGCCTGCTTCGCCAGTGCGGTCGGCGGTGCCATGTGGCTCATCATCAGAAATCCTGACACGTCCATCTCCAGCTCCCTCGCTGCGGCGATGTGCTGGGCCGCCACATCGGCCTCAGTGCAGTGCGTCGCAATCCGGACCGATCGGACACCGAGGTCGTAAGCCCTGCGGAGCTCCGCGACAGTCCCGACACCGGGAAGCAGCAGAGTTGTAAGGACGGCGTGCTGGGCATGGGGCGCGGCGGCCTCGAGCCATTCCCAGTCGGTGTGACTGCCGGGTCCGTAGTTGAGGCTACCGCCGGCCAGTCCGTCCCCATGGGACACCTCGATCGCGTCAACGCCTGCGGCGTCGAGCGCTGCGACGATCAGGCCTACGTCGTTAGGGTCGATGCGGTGCCGGATCGCATGCATGCCGTCCCGCAAGGTCACGTCCTGGATGTACAGGCGCTCCTGCCGTTCCTGACCCCGACTGTCAAGCGTGCCCACCGTCATGCCGCGTCCTCCTTGATGCGTCTAGCGATCTGCTCAGCGACTTGAGATTGCCTGCGTAAGCGGGCAGATAGTGCGCCGCACCCTCGACCTCCAGAAACACCGTGACTTTCCAACGCACACAGTCCGAAGTGAGGGTGCTCATCTCGTTGCGCTTGACCTCGGTGAACTGGACGGCCTGCTTGAGCCGGTAGCCGGGGACATACGCCGCCACGGCGGAGACCATGTCGTGGATCGAGGCCCGGACAGCGTCCAGATCCCCATCGGGGATGAGGCAGTAGACCGTGTCACGCATGATCATCGGCGGTTCGGCGGGATTGAGGATGATGACGGCCTTGCCGCGAGCGGCCCCTCCCACCTGCTCGACCGCACGCGCCGTCGTCTCCGTGAACTCGTCGATATTGGCACGGGTGCCCGGTCCAGCGGACCGGGACGAGACGGACGCGACAATCTCGGCGTAGCTGACCGGGAGTACGGCGGCTACCGCCGCGACGATCGGGATCGTCGCCTGTCCGCCGCACGTCACCATGTTGACGTTGGGTGCGTCGACATGCGCCACGAGGTTCACCGCGGGCACGACGAACGGACCGACAGCTGCCGGCGTTAGGTCAATCATGCGCTTGGCGTACGGAGCGAGGGCCTTCGCATTGAGCCGGTGGGCGCCTGCGCTCGTTGCGTCAAGGATGAGCTCGACCTCATCGAACCCGTCCATGTCGATCAGTCCCTGCACACCATTGGAAATCGTTGTGATGCCCATGCCTTGCGCCCGGGACAGACCATCGGACTGGGCATCAATTCCGACCAGCGCCGCCATCTCCAGGTGCTCGGAGAACCGTTCGACTTTGACGGTCAGGTCGGTCCCGATGTTGCCCGAGCCGATCACCGCGACCTTGGTGGAGTTCGTTGAGGCCCCGTGTATGCCCGTCATGTGTCGTCCATTTCCGAGAAGTTGACCGCAACGTCGCCGAGACCGGAGATCGAGGCGTGGAGAAAGGCGCCGGGAATTGGCGAGATCATTGGTCCCAGGGCGCCCGACAAGATGATCTCGCCGGCCCGGAGCGGGTCGCCGATGCGGGCGCT
>NZ_CADCTE010000162.1:5969-6342 GCF_902805515.1 uncultured Arthrobacter sp.
CATGCCGGTTCCAGTGGAAACCACGACTCCATTCATCTGCATCGCCATCTCCACCGCCGCGGTGTCTAGCCCAACAATGGGATGCTCCACAGCTCCGAGAACGAAAGCCCCACTTGAGGCGTTGTCGGCAACCGTGTCGGCGATCGATATGTCCCAGTCCACGACCCGGCTGTCGACGATTTCGAGGGCCGCCGATGCCGTGGCGATTGCAGCGCGCGCCTCCTCGTAAGTCAGGTTGGCGTCCGTGAGGTCATCTCGCAGACGGAAGGCGACCTCGGCCTCGACCCGGGGCTGGAGCAGCGAGTCAATCGCGATGATGCCCCCCGTGCGGTACTGCATGTCGTCGAGCAGGACCCCGAAATCAGGTTCGTTC
>NZ_CADCTE010000163.1 GCF_902805515.1 uncultured Arthrobacter sp.
CGACGAGGCCCTCCTGCACCAGCCGGTGCGCGGCGGCCTGGTCGCAGCAGCAGCGGCCGTCGACCTCGAGCGCCGCGGCGGCCTCGCGGGGGAACGCGGCGCGGCCCGTCCCACCGCGCCCAGGATCGCGCGGTCCCGTGCGCTCAGCTCGATCGGCACCGCGGTCCGCATCAGGCCTCCCTGCACGTGTTCCGGCAGACGGTGATCTCCGAGCTGGACGCGGCCGGGCTGCACACCTCGGAGATCGCCGATCAAGCCAGCCACGTGCGGATGTTGCAGACCCGGGACTACATGCAGCGCGGCGTCGCGTCGGCGCGCGCGACGGAGGCCCTGGAGGGGCTGCTGCGAGCGGCCCGGGTGGGGAACCGTGTCCTATCTCTGCCTCGATCTTGGTGCCGTGATCGGGGCGACGGACGTTGGCGCTGCTAGTGGCTCGGCACGCAACGTTGGCCAGGTTTGATCTCGCCAGCTGACCCGGCCACCCTGCCTGCACGCCGAGTACGGGAGGTGCAGGGGTGGCGCGCAGACCGAGCGTGTTCGTCCGGCCGTTGTCCATGGACGAGGGCCGCAAGTTGCAGCGGATCACCAGGACTTCGAAGGATCCGGTCCGGATGCGGCGCGCGATCGTGGTGATGATGTCCGGCCAGGGCCAAGCCGTCCGGGACATCACCTCGTTGTTGCAGGTCAGCGAGGACTACGTGCGTGATGTGATCCACGCGTTCAACGAGCGGGGGTTCGACGCGCTGGACCCAAAATGGAGCGGGGGACGCCCGAGACGGATCGGTGAGCAGGTCCGCGACTGGATCTGCCTGATCGCCCGCACCTCCCCCGCCCAGTGCGGCCTGACCGGGTTCTCGACCTGGTCGCTGACCAAGCTCCGCGACCACCTCGTGGGCCAGGGCATCGTCGCTGAGATCAGCCGCGAGACCCTGCGCCGGATCCTGCACGACGGTGGGGTCTCCTGGCAGACCACGACCACCTGGAAGGCCTCCCCCGATCCGGAGTTCATCCCCAAGATGCGCCGGATCCTGGACCTCTACGACCACCCACCCGCCGACGGCCGAGTCGTCTGCGTGGATGAGTTCGGGCCGCTGAACCTGCTCCCGCGCAAGGGCAAGGCCTGGCGACCGCAGCGCCGGCCGCGCCGACAGCGCGCGACCTACCACCGCTACGACGGGGTGATGCACATGCTCGCCGCGCTCGATCTGGCCACCGGCAAGCTGTTCTACCGGATCCGTGACCGCAAACGCTCGACCGAGTTCCTCGACCTGCTCAAGGTCCTACGCCGGCGCTGGCCCGGGGAGAAGCTCTACCTGATCTGCGACAACTTCTCCCCGCACCGCCACCCCACCGTCCGCGCCTGGTGCCAGGCCAACGCGGTCGAGTTGGTGTTCCTGCCGACCTACGGGTCCTGGCTGAACTGGATCGAGGCCGAGTTCGCCGCGCTGCGCTACTTCGCCCTCAACGGCACCGACCACCGCAGCCACACCGAGCAGAACATGGCGATCGCCGGCTACGTCCGCTGGCACAACCACCGAGCCCAACCCAAGGTCAACTTCGCCACCGACTCACCGATCCGCACGTGGACCGATTACCCGGCCAAGGCTGCGTGACAAGCCACTAGCTTGCGCCCCCGGCAGGACTCGAACCTGCGACCTAGAGATTCCGGGACCGCGTCACTGGATCGTGCCGACTGACGTCGGACCGTGCCGTTGAGCTGCGGGAACGGTTCCGGAACTCACCGGCGGGTTGTGCTAGTTGCTGGCCGTTCTCGATGAGTAAGCGTGGGAAGTGATCATGACTAGCCCCGGGGTGCAGCGCACACCGCAGGTTGGTCAACTGCTGCTCGATGAGTTACCCCGGCTCCAGCCCGGTGGTTGCCGTCGCACCGAGAACCGCTCGTCATCGTCAGGAACCTCGGCGCCGGTGTACAGCTCCGGCACGGTGGGAGTTGCGCACCGAGTCGATAGTCTGCCGTGGACGTGCGTCTCGTACGCCTGCCGTAGGGCGGCAGAGGACGTACGGAAGTCTTCGTCGTAACACAACCGACTTCCGATCCGAC
>NZ_CADCTE010000164.1 GCF_902805515.1 uncultured Arthrobacter sp.
CATCTGCGAGGCGACAAGGGTTCCACACAGTGCCGGCGAGGTCGCTGCCAGCGGGAGGTCCGGGGTCAGGTCGGACTTGGCTTCCTGGGCCGCGGGGCTCAGGGTTGCGGGGTCGAGGCCGTGGACGACGACGACGGCGGTGCCGGCTTCGAGGGAGGCCTTGGTCTCGGCGTTGATGTCGAAGGTGCGCTGGATGGTGTAGGAGCCGCCCTGGCCGCCGAGCTTGACGTTCAGGCCCTCCTCGGGGCCGGTCGCCCCGGAGGTGGTCAGGGTGGTGAGGATTCCGCCGTAGGAGGGGTCGCCTTCGGTGGTGTTGACCACACCGTCACCGTTGGTGTCCGCGTCCGGGGTGGGGCAGACGCCCTGGGCGCCGCCGTGGATGTGCTGGACGTGGGGGTAGGGTCCGTCCATGAAGGTCTCGGCGAGGCCGGAGACCTGCAGGTTGACCGTCGCCTGGTCGCCCTTGACGTCGACGGTGATGGTGCCCGCGCCGGTGCTTCCGTTGAGCTGGCCGAGGGTGGAGGAGTAGGAGCCGTCCGCCGCCAGGGCGGGGGCGGCGGAGAGCGCCAGCATACCCAGGGCGAGGGAGGGTACTGCGAGGAGCCGCATGTTCTTGTTCATGGAGATCATTTCCTTCACTGTGCGGTGAACGCACATCTTGGGATGTGCTTACAGGTTGTTCGGCGGGCACCCCGGCGCGGATTGGTTGTCCGGGGAAATAACCACAGAAATATTCAGCACCCTTACCGTAATTGCATGTCACCGCCGTTTCCCAGCAAAAACTTTTCTCTGTTTCTGGCGATTCCTTTGTTGCAGATGCAGTTAAGGTGCTGGAGCATATCCCTATGGAATTGCTGAGTGCCAATGTCGTCGACCTGCAGGGCCGGGCGGGCGATCTCGAGGAACTGGAGGCACTGCGGCTGCGGCTGGTAGAGAGCCTTCTCGATGCGCGCGCCGCCTGCGAGCAGGCAGAGGCGAGCGGGAAGGACGCCGGCCCGGGCGCTGCCCAGACCCGCTTGTGCGAGGCAGTGAGGGCGCTGGAGGAGGTCGACGACCTGCTGTTCAACGCCAGGCTCGACCGCACAACCCCACTCGCCGGATAAACGCCGGCCCACGACGTCGCTGCCGGGGGCGCACCCGACCGTGCCGCCCCCGGCAGTGACCCCACCCCCGGCACAGCCGGGGCCCGCGCGCTGTAGCGCCCTCCGCAGCTAGGAGCCGGGCGCCCGCGGCGCAAACATAACGATGGCCACGCCGGCAAGGCAAAGGCTGGCCCCGAGGATGTCCCACCGGTCCGGCCGGAAGCCGTCGAGCAGGACGCCCCAGGCGAGTGAGCCCGCCACGAATACCCCGCCGTAGGCGGCCAGGATCCGGCCGAAGTGGGGATCGGGCTGCAGCGTCGCGAGGAACCCGTACACCCCCAGCGCGATCAGGCCGAGACCAGCCCACCACCAGGGGCGGCCTTCACGGACCGCCTGCCACACCAGCCAGGCCCCGCCGATCTCGGCGACCGCGGCCAGGGCGAAGAGCACCACCACTTTCAGGATCATTCCCTTAGTCTCGCCCATTCCGTGGAGCGCGGGGCGCTGCCCGCCAGCGCAGCTGGCCGGGTGCGCGAAGCTGGTGGAGCCTGGGAAGGCGCAGGCCGAGCCGATGTACGCGGTGCCCAGGGCAGGGGCCAGGTGCGCCCGTCCGGTGCGTGCCGGCATAAGCATAGACTGTCATCTATGGGTATCTCGGACTCCACGGTCGAACTGAAGCTGCTTGCCGATCCGACCCGGGCGCGGATCCTGTCGCTGATTCTCGAGAGTTCCGACGGCCGCCGCCTGGTGGGCAGTATGGCGGCGGAGCTTGGCCTGCGGCAGCCCACCGTGAGCCACCATGTGAAGGCGCTGTTGGCCGAAGGCCTGCTGCGGCGGGATCCGGAGGGCCGGCAGGTTTGGTATTCAATTCCCCCCGGTCAGGTGGACCGCATGGCGGAGCTGCTGCGGGGAAACCGGCCGGTGCCGGTGACCGACGCGGTGCTGCGCCGCATCTCTGCGGACCTCACCACCCGCTTCGCCGGCACCTTCGGTCCTGAAACCGTCGACCGCTACGTGCGCGAAAGCCGCGCCCTGCTGGCGGAGCGGGCCGGAGCCGCCCGCCACCTGCCCTCGCTCACCGCACGGTTCGCCGCGGACCGGCTGTCCGCCCTGGCGAAGGCCGACCTGCCGCCGGCGGAGCGGGTGCCCGAGGTGTTGTTTGTCTGTGTGCAGAACGCCGGACGGTCCCAGTTGGCCGCGGCGATCCTGCGTCACCTCGCCGGGGACCGCGTGCGCGTCCGGACCGCCGGATCCGCACCGGCCGACGCAGTGCGCTCGGTCGTCGTGACCGCGCTGGATGAGATCGGCGTCCCCCTCGACGGCGAGTATCCCAAGCCGCTCACCGACGAGGTGGTGCGTGCGGCCGACGTCGTGGTCACCATGGGGTGCGGGGATGCCTGCCCGGTGTATCCGGGCCGCCGCTACCTCGACTGGGACCTCGAGGACCCGGTGGGGCTGCCGCTGCCCGGGGTCAGGGGCATCCGCGACGACATCGAGGCCCGCGTACGCGGACTGCTCGGTTCCCTGACTGGCGGCCCGGGGAATCCGCTCGCCAATCAATAGATGGCCATCTATGCTTTGAGAAGCTCTCAGTAAGGAATCCCATGAAACCCACAGTCCTCTTCGTCTGCATCCACAACGCGGGCCGGTCCCAGATGGCGGCCGGATTCCTGCGCGAACTCTCCGGCGGAGCCGTCGAGGTCCGCTCCGGTGGCTCTGAACCGGGCGATTCGATCAACCCCGTCGCCGTCCAGGCGATGGCCGAAGAGGGAATCGACATCTCCCGGGCCGTTCCCCAGCTTATGACCACCGAGCAGGTCCAGGCCTCCGACGTCGTGATCACCATGGGCTGCGGGGACGTGTGCCCGGTTTTTCCCGGTAAGCGCTACGAGGACTGGGAGCTGGCCGATCCCAAGGGCCGGCCCCTCGAGGAGGTCCGTGCCATCCGTGATGACATCCGGTCCCGCGTCGAGAAACTGCTCGCCGGACTGGCTCCGGCCGGCCTCCAGGGGGTCTGACGCTTTTCCGCCCGTCTCGGACATCGCACGCCGGGCCGCAGAGGACGCGAACGCTAAAAGCCGGGTCAGTGGATGAGCTTGAGCCCGATGATGCCGCCGATGATCATCGCCAGGAAGACGATCTTCAGCAGCGACGCCGGCTCCGTGCCGGTGGCCATCGCGTAGATAATCGTCAGCGACGCGCCGATCCCCACCCATACGGCGTAGGACGTGCCTACGGGCAGTGTGCGCATGGCATAGGCCAGGCCGGCCATGCTGGCAAGGATGGAGACGACGAAGACGATGGTCGGGCCCATCCGGCTCAGGCCGTCCGACCTGCCCAGCGCCGTCGCCCAGACCGCCTCAAGGACACCGGAAATCACGAGCACGATCCATGCCATCACAGACTCCTCCGGGCCGTCTTGTCGCACACCGGGTACGGCACCCATCGTCCGGGAACGCCCTGCTGGGCCGCTCCCTCCTATTTAGTCATGTCCGGGCCGCAACCGCCAAGGCCGCGGCGTCACCGCCCGGCACAGCGCAGGCCTGGGGTGCAACGGGCACCTTCGGCGGGTATGCGGGCGGACCCGGGCTGGAATCCCGTCCTACTTCGTGAGGTCCACGTGGGCGGCGATCTCCACCAGCTGGTCGGGAAGTGCCAGGTCGGTGACCCCCCAGGCGTTGCTGGCGGGCCGATAGTCGCCGAAATACTCCTTGTGGAGCGCGCCGACGGTCGCGAAGTTCTCGCGGAAGTCGCGCAGAAAGATGTTCGTTTCAATGATCTGGTCGCGCCTGGCATGAAAGTGCGCCAGAACGCGGTCGATGTTTTCGAACGTCGCCCGGACCTGCGCCCCGAAGTCTCCGACGTGGAGGAAATTTCCCTCCAGGTCGTGGGACAGCTGCCCGGATATCCTCAGGTTCGTCCCGACCCGCAGCCCCTGGCAGTAACCGAACGCGTCTTCCCAGGGGAGGCCAAAGCTGAAGACCGAATCCGTATTTTCCATCTCGTGTCCCATCTGATCGTGAAGGTCGATGGGCGCGCCGATGGGTTGCCTCCTTCGGCACCCCATCCGGTTCCGGACGTGAGTTCAGGGCCAGTCCGGTAACTTCACGATAGGCACGGCACCCGGCCCGGAGAAGGGCTGGAGCTTCGTTGATGGAATGTGACGGGACCCCGGGCGTCAGTGCCCCCGGTCGATCCACTCCTGCAGGTGCGGGGCCTCCGCGCCGATGGTCGTTGAATCGCCGTGGCCGGTCAGTACTTCGGTGCCCTCCGGGAGGGTGAGCAGCCGGGTGCGGATCGACTCGATGATTGTGTCGAAGTCGCTGTAGGACCGCCCGGTGGCGCCCGGCCCGCCCGAGAAGAGCGTGTCCCCGGAGAAGACCACCCCGTCGGGTCCGAGGCCCGGAGCCCGGAAGCAGACCGACCCGGGGGAGTGGCCCGGCGTGTGCACGGCGGTGAGTTCCACCCCGCCCACGGGAAATACATCGCCGTCGTCGATCCCGGCGTCGGCGGCGGTGTCCGGGTGGACCTGCTCCCACAGCATTGTGTCGGCCGGGTGCAGGTGGACGGGCGCCTGCAGCCGCGCCGCGACGTCCCGGACGGCCCGGATGTGGTCGTCGTGGCCGTGGGTGAGCAGGACCGCCTTCACGGTGCGCCCGTTGACGGCGTCCACGACGGCCGTTGAGTCGTGGGCGGGGTCGATGACGACGCATTCCTTCTCGTCACCGACGATCCACACGTTGTTGTCCACCTCCCAGGTGCCGCCGTCGAGGGAGAACGTTCCGGAGGTCACCAGGTGCTCGACGCGGACCCTGCCCGCGGCGTCGGTGCGCGGGGATGCCGACCCGGCGCTCACCGGGCAGCCTCCGTCCGGGCCACGCCTGCGGAGGCCGATCGGCTGTCGGTGATTTCCACGACGGAGCGCAGCACCTTGCCGGCCTTCATCTTCTCGAATGCCGGCTCTACGTCGCCGAGTCCGATCCGCTCCGAGACAAAGCCGTCGAGGTCAAGCCGGCCCAGCCGGTACTGGTCCACAAGCATGGGCAGGTCCCGGGAGGGCAGGGTGTCGCCGTACCAGGCCGATTTGATCGCCCCACCGCGTCCGAAGACCTGGTCGAGAGGGATCTCCCAGGTGGTGCCGGGGTCGGGAACGCCCACGAGGACCAGCCGGCCGGCGAGGTCGCGTGCCTCGAAGGCCTGCCGGAAGGTGGCGGCGATCCCGACGGCGTCGATGACGACGTCGGCACCGAAGCCGCCGGTGAGCGCCCGGATCGCCTCGACGGGGTCCTGCTCCCGGGAGTTCACGGTGTGCGTGGCGCCGAAGGAGCGGGCGGTGGTGAGCTTGTCGTCGTCGAGGTCCACGGCGATGATCGTGGTGGCACCGGCCAGCTGCGCCCCGGCGACGGCGGCGGTGCCGACCCCGCCGCAGCCGATGACGGCCACGGACTCGCCGCGCTGCACGGCGCCGGTATTGAGCACCGCGCCGATGCCGGCCATCACGCCGCAGCCGAGCAGTCCGACGGCCGCGTACTGATGCTCCTCGAGGTCGCCTTCGATCTTCGTGCACTGTCCCGCGGCGACGAGGGTCTTCTCGGCGAAGGCGCCGATGCCCAGGGCGGGGGAGAGCTCGGTGCCGTCGAGCAGGGTCATCTTCTGCGTGGCGTTATGCGTGTTGAAGCAGTACCAGGGCTGGCCCTTGCGGCAGGCCCGGCACTGCCCGCACACCGCACGCCAGTTCAGGATCACCCGATCCCCGGGGGCCACCTCGGTGACGCCCTCGCCGACGGCCGAGACGACGCCGGTGGCCTCGTGCCCGAGCAGGTAGGGGAAATCGTCGCCCACCGCGCCCACCTGATAGTGGTGGTCCGTCTGGCAGACCCCGCAGGTGAGCACGTCGACCAGCGCCTCACCCGGCCCCGGATCGGGAACCAGGATGGTCTCAACGGTGGCGGGCTCGTTCTTGGCCCGTACTACGACGGCTTGAACCTCGTGCATGAAAATCCCTTTCGGCTGGGGAAGAGTCCACCGGGCCGCAGCACCGTTCCCGACGGAACGGGCCGCCATCGCAGTGGGGCGAGGCCGCGGTGAGCTCCCGGCTCTGTTCATTCTAGGGAGGTTCTGTCCGGCATGGACCGGCGGCGGACGGCACTATACGAACCGTTGCACCGGTTGACCAGCCCCGGTAGGAAAAGTCCGAAGGATTTCCCGCTTCGTCGCACGCTGTCCGAACCCGGTGTTACCGTCCTCCCAGAACGTGTGCTTAGGCAACAGGTTCGCCACGGCGGCCTCCATCACGGAGCTCCGCCCAGCTGGGACATTTCACTAAGGAGAACCCTTGAATTCCACTACCCCTAGCCGGAGAATGCGGCGCGCGATGGCGCTCGCCGTCACCGGCGCCGTCGTCCTCGCCCCCGTGAGCGCGTATGCCGCCCCCGGCACGGACCAGGTCTCATCGTCAACCACCTCCTCACCCGGTGCCGACGGCGCACCACCCAAGTCTGATGACCGCTCCGACCCGGTGGCCGACGCCCGCCGCGACCTCAACCAGAAGGCGGTCGAGAAGGTCATCTCCGGCGAGGCCAAGGTCGAGGACCGCAATGGCTCTCGGGCCGTCCGGGTCGCTCCGGGTCAGTGGGCCGAATACGGGCTCACCGACAGCGACCAGATCCTCTCCTTCCTCGTGGACTTCGGCGACCAGGTCGACCCCCGCTACCCGACCTCGGCGCCCGGACCGAAGCGCAACACCATCAAGGAACCGAACCGTGCGGTGGACAACTCCACCTACTGGTCGCCACGCTTCGACCGGGCGCACTTTCTGGACATGTTCTTCAGCGGGGATGGCGAATCCCTCAAGGGCGTCTACGAGGAAATGTCCAGCGGCCGCTACACGGTCGACGGCGACGTCAGCGACTGGGTAACGGTTCCCTTCAACTCGGCCAGCTACGGCGGAACCGAGAGCCAGGCAGATATGACCCGGTTCGTGCAGGACACGGCCAATGCCTGGTACAACTCACAGCTCGCCGCCGGGAAGACGCCCGCCGAGATCGACGCGTACCTGGCCACCTTCGACGAGTGGGACCGTTACGACTACGACAAGGACGGCGACTTCAACGAGGCCGACGGCTACATCGACCACTTCCAGGCCATTCACGCCGGCGAGGGCGAGGAAGCCGGTGCGCCCTCCTCGGCCATCTGGTCACACCGCTGGTCTGTCGGCCAGGCCGGCCGGGGTGTTTCAGGGCCCGCGGCGAACCCCTATGGCGGCATTAAGATCGGAAACTCCAACATCTGGATCCGGGATTACACCACCGAACCCGAAAACGGCGGCCTCGGTGTCTTCGCCCACGAGTACGGCCACGACCTCGGCCTGCCCGACCTCTATGACACCAGCGGCGGCGAGAACGGCACCGGCTTCTGGACGCTCATGAGTTCCGGCTCCTGGCTGGGCCACGGCAAGGGCTCGATCGGCACCACCCCGAACCACATGGGAGCGTGGGAGAAGATCCAGCTTGGCTGGCTCGACTACGAGGTGGCCACCGCCGGCCGCGCCTCGACCCACACCATCGGGCCGTCCTTCCATGCGACGAAGGCCCCGCAGGCGGTCGTCGTGAACCTGCCCAAGGACGCGGCGGGCAAGAGCCGCTTCTACATCGCAGAGAACCGCCAGTACCTGGGCTACGACGGGACGCTCGCCACCGGCCCGTACAACTTCGGCTGGAGCCTCAGCGCCCCGGACACCGTGGAGCACTACACCTACCAGGACGGCCTGAGCATCACCTACTGGAACACCGCGCAGCGCAACAACAACACGCGCCAGCACCCGGGCGAGGGCCTTGCGCTGCCCGTGGACGCCCATCCGAAGCCGTTGACCTGGTCCGACGGCACGGTGGTGCGCAACCGCATCCAGAGCTACGACGCCACCTTCGGCCGCCAGGCCACCGATCCGCTCAGCCTCCACCGCGAGCAGGCCTCCGGCATGACGACGCTCACCGCGCCGTCGCAGCCGGGTGTCCCCGTCTTCGATGACACCAATCCCAACGCCTACTACGACCCGGCGAACCCGCAGGGCTCGGTCGTCGTGGGCGGCACCGGCACCCGGATAGAAGTGATCCAGTCCAACCCGAACGGAATGCTCACCCTCCAGGTGCGCTGACCCGCCGGACACAGGGAAGGAGCCGGGAGGATTCTCCCGGCTCCTTCTGCGTTCATCGACGGTCAGCTCAGCGGCCGGATGGCCACGCCGTCCTCCCAATGGAACAGATGGCGTCCCTTTCCCCCGTCCAGCTCCACCCAGAGCACGCTGGCGTCCTCGCCCAGCGCATCCACCACCCCGGGCACCGAGTGGCCGTTGCCGAGTTCGACGACGACGGCGTCCCCGGCGGTCAGCTCCTGCCAGCGGACCCGCGCTGCGGCGGCACCATCCACGGACGACCAGGCCTCCGGCCGGCCACGTTCAATACTCCTGAAAAGCAAGTTCAGCCCCTCTCAACGGACATTCGGCGCACTGGACACACGGCTCAACGGACATACAGTGCAAACCCGTGCCAGCCTGACAGGCGAAGATGAGCGTCCCCTGAGCCGCCGCTGGGAATCTCCCCACCGCGGGGCGGAGCCCGCGGTCTCCGGGGCGTCCCCACCGGTCCCGGCCCGGCTGCCGACATTGCCCCCACCTTCCCCGGCGCGTAGAGTTCCCGCGCATGACCACCGTTGATGACCAGGGCCGGGTTGAACCTCCGCTCGCAGGCACCGAAGCCGAGACCCTGCTCGGCTACCTCGACTACCAGCGCGCCACCCTCGCCTGGAAGGCGGGCGGACTCGACGCGGCGGGGCTGTCCGCCACGGTCGGGGTCTCTGCCCTGACCCTCGGAGGCCTGCTCAAGCACATGTCCTTCGTCGAGGACCACTGGTTCACCTATACCCTGCACGGACAGGACCGGCAGCCCCCGTGGGACGCGGTGGACTGGAAGACCGACCCCGACTGGGAGTGGCATTCCGCCGCCGGGGACACCCCCGGCGAGCTCCTTTCCCTCTGGGAAGGGACGGTGGGACGGTCCCGCTCGGCGACCAGCCAGGCCCTCGGTGCGGGAGGGCTGGACCAGCGCGCCCGCCGCCCCTGGGCCAGCGGCGAGGCCCCGAGCCTGCGCTGGATCCTCGTCCACATGATCGAGGAGTACGCCCGGCACAACGGCCACGCCGACCTGCTGCGCGAATCCGTCGACGGAAGCACCGGAGAGTAACCCGCGGCCTCCGTGGGCCGGCGGCCCCGGCACCGCGCCGGCCGCCCGAGACGGTGGGCCGCGGGCGGCCGCCCGGAGCGTGGAAGTATTGGGGGATGAGCGATTCCCTGACCTCCTTCGAAGCGGCGCGGCGTGCGGTCACGGCCCTGGCCGGCGGGGGTGTGCACGACGTCGTCGTCGCCCCCGGATCCCGCAGCGCGCCGCTGGCCTACGCGCTGGCCGAGGCGGAGGCCGCCGGGCAGCTGAGGCTTCACGTGCGCATCGACGAGCGCTCGGCCGGGTTCACCGCGCTGGGCCTGGCCCTGGGCGGGAAGCGGCCCGCGGCGGTGCTGACCACCTCGGGCACGGCCGTCGGGGAACTGCTGCCGGCCGTCATGGAGGCCAACCACGCGGCCGTGCCGCTGGTGGTGCTCTCGGCGGACCGGCCCGAGGAACTGCGCGGCACCGGCGCCAACCAGACGACGCAGCAGCCGGGCCTGTTCGGCAGCCACGTCCGATGCGCCTTCGACGTGCCGGCGGGGGAGGACCCCGGGCCCTTCGTAGCCCGTGCGGTGCGCGAGGCCTGCGGCGGCGGAGCGCCGGCCGGGCCGGTCCAGCTCAACCTTGCCTTCCGGGACCCGCTGGTACCGGCCGGGGACGCCGGGACCGTGCCGGTCGAAGGTCCCGTCGAAGTGCCGGCACTCCCGTACGACGGTGCCGCGATTCCGTCAGCCAGCGGGGACGGCGCGGCGGCCGGCTCACCGGAGGCCCTCTCACCGGAGGCCCTCTCAGCGGAGGACCTCCAGGAGGCAGGACGCCGGGCACCCTCGGCGCCGGCGGCCGGCGGCCCCGTCGTCGTGGCCGGTCACGGTGCCGGTGAGCTGGCGGCGGTCTTCGCCGCCCACCTCGGGCTGCCGCTGCTGGCCGAGCCGTCCTCCAATGCCCGGTTCGGCACCAGCGCCATCGCGCCCTACCGCCTGCTCCTCCGGCACCTGGGAGCCGGCATCACCCGGGTGGTGGTCTTCGGCCGCCCGACGCTGTCCCGGCCGGTGGCAGCGCTGCTGGCCCGTACCGACATCGAGCGGGCACTTTACCTTCCGGAGCCGGCGGCGTGGTTCGAGCCCGGCCGACGCTCCGAGCGCATCATCGACAGCCTTCCCGAACTCCTCGAGTTCGCCGGCCCGGCGGCGCCGGGCTGGCTTGAGGCCTGGCGCTCCGCCGGCGCGGCCGCCGATGCAGCCATCGCCACCCTGCTCGCCGGCGAGGAGGGCCTCACCGGTCCCGCCGTCGCCGAGGCCGTCTGGGAGCAGACCGACGGGTTCCTGGTGCTTGGCTCATCGAACCCCATCCGGGACGTCGACCTCACCGCCGCTCCGGGCTGGCACCCGCTCGAGGTGTTCGCCAACCGCGGGTTGGCCGGCATCGACGGCACGGTGTCGACGGCCACCGGCATCGCCCTCGCCGCCGGGGTGCCCACCCGGGTGCTGCTGGGCGACCTCACCTTCCTTCACGACGTCGGCGGGCTGCTCATCGGCGACGGCGAGGCCGAGCCCGACCTGCAGCTGGTGGTGCTCAACGATCACGGCGGCGGGATCTTCGGCCTGCTTGAGCACGGGGAGCCCGCGACGGCGGCACGCTACGGGGCCGCCGTGGAGCGGCTTTTCGGGACTCCCCAGCAGGTGGACCTGGCGGCGCTGGCCGCTGCCTACGGGGTGGCCTTCGAGCGGGTCACCACGCTGCAGGGCCTTGAGACAGCAATGGAGCGGCCCCTCAGGGGCCGCTCCATTGTCGAAGTCCAGGCGGACCGGCAGTCGCTGCGTGCGCTGCACGCAGGGATCCAGGACGCCGTCGCTGCGGTGCTCGCGCCCTGAGGCGCGGTGCGGACGGAAACTGAGCGCTAGAGCACCTTGGAGAGGAAGCTCCGGGTGCGCTCGTGCTGCGGGTTGCCCAGGACGTCCTCGGGCTTGCCCTGTTCCACCACGACGCCGCCGTCCATGAACACCACGCGGTCGCCGACCTCGCGGGCAAAACCCATCTCGTGGGTGACGACCATCATGGTCATGCCCTCCCGGGCCAGCTGCTTCATGACCTCGAGGACGTCTCCGACGAGCTCCGGGTCCAGTGCACTGGTGGGCTCGTCGAAAAGCATCATGTCGGGGTCCATTGACAGGGCCCGGGCGATGGCGACGCGCTGCTGCTGGCCGCCGGAGAGCTGGGAGGGGAAGGCGTTCTCCTTCTCCGCGAGGCCGACCTTGGCGAGGTTGCGGCGGGCCACTTCCATCGCCTCGGCCTTGCCGCGCTTCTTGGCGCGCTGCTGGGCGAGCGTGAGGTTGCCGAGGACCGTCAGGTGCGGGAACAGGTTGAACTGCTGGAACACCATGCCGATGCGGGTGCGCATCTTGTCCAGGTCGGTCTCCGGGTCGGTGATGTCGACGCCTTCGACCATCACGGATCCGGTGGTGGGTTCCTCGAGCCGGTTGACGCAGCGCAGCAGCGTGGACTTCCCGGAGCCGGAGGGCCCGATCACGCACACCACCTCACCCTGGTCGACGTGGAAGTCGATGCCCTTCAGGACGTCGTTGCTGCCGAAGCTCTTGCACAGGGCGCGGACTTCGATCGCCGGTTCGGTGGTGCTTACTGCCGAGGAGCCCTTTGACACACTGGTCATGGCAATCACCGGCCTCTCTTGTTGTGTCGTTCAAGCTTCGCGACAAGTTGCGTCAACGGCAAGGTGATCACCAGGTACAGCAGGGATGCGACCACCAGCGGGGTGGCGTTGGCCAGGCTCGTCAGCGAATCCCGCGCGAAGGTCGTCAGCTCACGTTCGCCCAGGGCCAGGCCCGCGATGAACAGCAGCGAGGTGTCCTTGATGAGGATCACGAGTTCATTCGTCAGCGGCGGGGTGATGATGCGGAACGCCTGGGGGAGCACCACCGAGACCATCGTCCAGGTCGGGTTGATGCCCAGAGAGCGGGCCGCCTCGACCTGCCCCTTGGGGACCGCTTCGATGCCCGCACGGATGGTCTCGGCGATGTAGGCGGCCGAGACGACAATCAGTCCGATCAGGCCCGCTCCCACGCTGCCTCCCGGCGGGCGCCACTGGAACGCGATGGGGATGGCGTAGGCGAAGCCGAAGATGACCAGCAGTGCGGGCAGCCCGCGGAAGAGTTCGATGTACCCGGTGGCCAGCCAGCGGTAGGGCAGGACCGGTGAGAGCTTCATCAGGGCCAGGATCAGCCCGAGGATCAGGCCGCCGATGAACGCGATCACGGTGTAGATGACGGTGTTCTTGGCCGCGATGACGACGATCTCGGGGAAGGTCGCCGCGGCGACCTCAAGGTTGAAGAAATTGGTGCGGATCGCGTCCCAGTCGGCGAGGAACACAACGACGAGGATGACGATGACGAAGACCGCGTAGAGGACGCCCTGGAACAGGCGCCTGCGTGTAGAGGGTTTCACGCTGGGGGTGTACCTTCCTTCAGGAGGTGGCGCGCTGGTGCCCCGGTGGCGCTCGGCCACCGGGGCACCGGCAGTGTTTTTCTACTCCGCGAAGTAGGTGTCGTAGATTTCCTGGTACTTGCCGTTGTCGCGCAGCTCGGTGAGCTGCTCGTTCACCGCGGAAACCAGCTCTTCGCTGCCCTCCTTGGCGAAGGCGAAACCGTACTGCTCGTCCGTCTTGTACTCCTCGGCGATGGTGAACTTGCCGTCCTCGGTGTGCCCGATGTTCACCGGCAGGTCCTGGAGCAGCGCATCGACATTGCCGGCCTGGATGGCGGCATACATCTCGGCATCGGACGGGAAGGCGACAACCTTGGTGTCGGCGGGGACGTTCTCCCGGGTGTAGGTCTCGCCGGTGGTGCCCTGCTGGACGCCGACCGACTTGCCTGCGAGATCGTCGACCGTCTTGACGTCGGAGTCGGCCGGGACCAGCAGCGACTGCAGGGAGTCGTAGTAGGGATCGGAGAAGGTGAGGTTCTCCTCGCGCTCGGGCGTGATGGTCATGGCGCTGGCTCCGACGTCACACTGGCCGGCGGCGATGACGGCACCACTCTGGAGGCCGTCGAAGCCGACGTCCTGGACCTCGAGCTCGAGCTCGAGGCCCGTGGCGATCTCCTTCATCAGGTCCATGTCGAAGCCCGTGTACTCGCCGTTTTCCTCGAACTCGAACGGCGGGTAGGGGATGTCGGAGCAGACGGTCAGGGCGCCTTCGTTGACCAGGCTGAGGCCGCCCGCCTCACCTTCTGCGCCGGGTTCATCGGAGCCGCCGCCGCAGGCGCTCAGCGCCAGCGTTCCGGCGGCCAGTGCGGCCAGCATTGCGGTTTTCTTGGAAAACATCGGATACCTCTGCGTTTGGACGGGTAGGAAAGGTCGTGTTGATTCTAACTGCACAAGAGATGTGCGTCACAGGCTACAGGAGATGCGTATTGGTAACCAAGCATTTCCCGCGGGCAATACAGCCCGCCTAGCGGGAAAGGCCCAGCGCCTCGATCATCGGGCGGAACTTGCTCCACGTCTCGGCCAGTTCCGCCTGCGGTTGCGAGCCTTCGACGATTCCGCATCCTGCGTACAGCCGTACCCGGGTGCTGCTTTCGATCACCGCGCCGCGCAGCGCGATGCCCCACTCACCGTTGCCTTCGGCGTCGATCCAGCCGACCGGTCCGGCGTACGGCCCGCGCTCAAGGTGTTCAAGCTCACGGATCAGGGCGCCGGCAACGGTCGTCGGAGTGCCGCACACCGCGGCCGTGGGGTGCAGCGCCTCGACCAGGGCCAGCGAGGTCGGCACCTCGCCGCCGCCGTCCCGGGTCAGCCGGGCTCGAACGTCCGAGGCCAGGTGCCAGACATTGGGCAGCTGCAGCACGAAGGGCTCGCTGTGCGAGGTCATTGAGTCGGTGAACGGTTCAAGCTGGCGGGTCAGGGAGTCGATGGCGATGGAGTGCTCGTGAAGCTGCTTCGCCGACCCGGCAAGGACCCGCTCGGCATACCCCGGATCGTCAGCCGGGGCTCCGGCCCGGTCGAGGGTGCCGGCGAGCACGCGGGCCTGCGCCGTCGAATCCTCAACCTTGATCAGCATTTCCGGGGTGGAACCGATCAGCCCGTCCACCGAGTAGGTCCAGCAGTCCTCGTACCGCACCGCCAGCTCCCGCAGGACCTGCGCCGTGGCGACGGGGGATCCGAGTTCGGCCACCACGTCGCGGGCGAGGACGACCTTGCTCAGCTCTCCGGCCTGGATCCGCCGCACCCCACCGGCCACCGCCTCAAGGTACCGCTCCTCAGTGAGTACCCCCGGGGCGAGCCGGTCCTCCGGGTGCGGGGCCCGGGCGGGGTCCACCTCTTCGAGGTAGGCGGCCAGGGCCGACTCCGCCGCCTCCGCGCTCAGCTCGGCGTCGGCGTCGTCCGTGATATAGGTCAACCAGCTCTGCCCGTCGCGGCAGCCGATGATGATTTCCGGCACGATCAGCCGGGAAGCGTGCTGTGAGGTCTTCGAGAAGGCAAAGGAGCCGAACGCCACCAGGCCGGTGCCCGGGACGGAAAGGCCGTTGACCACCTCGGCGGATTCCAGTTCCCTCCGCCACCACCGCTGCGCCTCCGCAAAGCGGTCCGGGCCGGCGGTGGTGAAACGGGTCACCTCGCCGAAGGCGACAAGACCTCCTCCGCGCCGGATCCAGGTATGGGCGTCGTTGCGGACCACATAATCGAGAAGACCCGTCTCGGGTTCGATCCGCCCCCGGGGGATGGTGATGCTTCTCAGGCCGCCCGCGCGCCCGGGTGCAGGGGCAAGCGCGGCAGGAAAGGGATTGCTCATGATGATCCAAGCCTACTCCGGTGCGCGGGCGCGGCTTCCGGGCCGGGGCTCGTCCCGGACGCCGCGGTCGGGCATGCCGGTTTTGTTTGAGACAATGGGCGGGTGAACCGTGCATCACTGGAAAAGCGCCCTGATGAAGTAGCAGCCATGTTCGACGGCGTCGCGCCCCGGTACGACGTGGTCAACGATGTGCTCTCCCTCGGGCAGACGCACCGCTGGCGGCGCCTCGTGGTGCAGGCAGTGGGTGCCGAGCCGGGACAGCGGGTCCTCGACCTTGCCGCCGGCACGGGCACCTCCAGCGAGCCCTATGCGGACAACGGGATCGACGTCGTCGCCTGTGATTTCTCCCTCGGCATGCTCACCGTGGGCAAGCGGCGCCGCCCCGACATCGACTTCGTCGCCGGGGACGCCACCAACCTGCCGTTCGCCGACAACTCCTTCGATGCCAGCACCATCTCCTTCGGGCTGCGCAACGTCAACGAGCCGCGCAAAGCCCTCGAGGAGATGCTCCGGGTCACCAAGCCAGGCGGCCGGCTCGTCATCGCCGAGTTCTCCCAGCCCACCGTGGCGCTGTGGCGCAACCTCTACACCGAATACCTGATGCGCGCTCTGCCGGCCATCGCCGAGAAGGTCAGCTCCAACCCCGACGCCTACGTGTACCTGGCCGAGTCCATCCGGGCCTGGCCGAACCAGGACGAACTGGCCGCCTGGATCACCGGAAGCGGCTGGGGCGAGGTCGCCTACCGCAACCTCAACGGCGGGATCGTCGCCATCCACCGTGCGGTCAAACCGGGCGGGACGCCCCGTCCTTCAGCGGCCCCGGCCGCCCGCGCGCGGCTCCGCCGCCGCAGCACCCGGGCAGTCAACTAGTGTCGGTCCTCATCGTCGGGGCGGGCCCCGCAGGTTCCACCGCCGCCTACTACCTCGCCCAGGCCGGCATCGAGGTCACCGTCCTTGAGAAAACGCACTTCCCGCGGGAGAAGGTCTGCGGCGACGGGCTCACCCCGCGCGCGGTGCGTGAAATCCAGCTTCTCGGCCTGCCGCACGACGAAGCGGACGGCTGGCGGCGCAATAAAGGCCTGCGCCTGCTCGCCGGCGGACGCACCGTCGAGGTGCCCTGGCCCGAACTGAGCGACTTCCCCGAATACGGGCTGGTGCGCACCCGCCTCGGCTTCGACGAGGCCCTCGCCCGCCACGCCCGCGCGGCCGGCGCCACCATCCTCGAGGGACATTCGGTCTCCTCGGCCGTCCGGGACGGGACGGGCCGGGTCACCGGCGTCACCGTGAACCTGCTCGACGACGCGGGCCGGAAGACGGGTGAGTCGCGCACCTTCTCCGCCGACGTCGTCCTGGCCGCCGACGGGAACTCCACCCGCACCGCCGTCAGCCTCGGGATGGCCAAACGCGACGACCGGCCCCTCGGCGTCGCGGTGCGCACCTACTTCACCAGCCCCCGCCACGACGACGACTGGATGGAGGGCTGGCTTGAACTGCCCGACGCCACAGGACGCCCGCTGCCCGGCTACGGGTGGGTCTTCGGGGTGGGTGACGGCACCTCCAACGTCGGGCTGGGCATCCTCAACTCCTCGTCGGAGTTTGGGAAGCTCGACTACAAGCAGGTCCTCCGGGACTGGACGGCGGGCATGCCCGCCGCGTGGGGGTTCACCCCCGAGAACCAGGTCGGGGAGGTCCGCGGCGGCGCCCTGCCCATGGGCTTCAACCGGACCCCGCACTACAGCCCGGGCCTGCTGCTGCTCGGCGACGCCGGCGGAATGGTTTCCCCCTTCAACGGCGAGGGCATCTCCTACGCCATGGAATCGGCGCGCTTCGCCGCGGAGTTCATCGCCTCGGCCCAGGACGTCACCTCGCTCGCCGGGAGGGACCAGGTCCTCACCGGCTACGCCCCGCACATCCGGTCCCAATGGGGCAGCCACTTCACGCTCGGCCGGGTGTTCGCCCAACTGATCGGTAAACCGGCAATTCTGCGGCTGGCCCTGCGCACCGGCATGCCTGTTCCGGTGCTCATGCGCTTCGTGGTGAGGATGCTCGCCAACCTCACCGACGCCGGCGGGCGCGGCTTCGAAGATCGGGTGATCCACCTGCTCGAAGCGCTGGTGCCGCCCACCGCCAATCAGCCGCTGGCCCCCCGCGGTACCCGTGCGTCATCCGCCACCCCACTTGGTTAGGCTTATACAGTGACTTCCTCCTTCGACTCCGGCATGACCAGCGTGGAAAACGGCACGCTCGACACCGCTGAGAACCCGGACGACGGCCTCTCCTCCTTCAAGCTGCCGCCCGGCTTCGCGCTCATCGCAGACGATCCCGACCTCGGCCCCGCCGTCTCCTCCTGCCTCACCGAGGTGGAAAAGCAGCTCCGCGGTGCCATCGCCAGCGCCGATCGGCTCGCCGACGCCACCTCCCGCCACCTGGTGGAGGCCGGTGGCAAACGTATCCGTCCGCTCCTGACGCTCCTGGCCTCCCACCTTGGCGACCCCGGCCGGCCCGAGGTGGTCCAGGCCGCCGTCGTCGTCGAGCTGACCCACCTGGCCACCCTGTACCACGACGACGTGATGGACTCCGCGCCGTACCGCCGGGGCGCCCCCACGGCACACGAGGTCTGGGGCAACACCGTGGCGATCCTCACCGGGGACCTGATCTTCGCGCGGGCCTCGATCCTGGTGTCCGAACTCGGCGGAGAGGCGCTCGGGATTCAGGCCCGCACCTTCGAGCGGCTGTGCCTCGGGCAGCTCCACGAGACCGTCGGGCCGCGCGAAAACCAGGACCCGCTCGAGCATTACCTCTCGGTCATCGCCGACAAGACCGGCTCCCTCGTGGCCGCCTCGGGCCAGCTGGGTGCGCTGTTCGCCAACACCTCCCAGGAAGTCATCGACGTCATGGTGGAGTACGGCGAGAAGGTCGGAGTGGCCTTCCAGCTTGCGGACGACGTCATCGACGTCACCGGGCTGAAGGTGACCTCCGGGAAGTCGCCCGGCACCGACCTGCGCGAGGGGGTGCCGACACTGCCGGTCATCCTGCTGCGCCGCGCCGCCGCGGCCGGTGACGCCTCCGCCGCAGACGTGCTGGCCCTCGTCGACGGCGACCTCAGCTCCGATGAGGCGCTCGGGGAGGCGGTGGCCGCGGTGCGTGCGCACCCGCAGACCCAGGAGGCCTGGGCCTTCGCCCAGCGCTGGGCCGACGACGCCGTGGCCGCCCTGGAGCCCCTGCCCGAGAGCGTGGTGAAGCAGGCCCTCACGAGCTTCGCGCAGGCTGTCGTCAGCCGGGACGTGTAACCTCCGCTGAAGGTCACAGGCCCTCGGTCGGCCGCTCCGTCAGCTCGATCCGGGCCTGCTCCCCGTCGCTTCCGCGGTTGAACTCGACATCGACGGTATCGCCGGGGTCGAGGCGGCGCAGCACCGCCAGCAGGTCTTCGGGGGAAGCCACTTCCTCCCCGTCGAGGGACGTGATGATGTCCCCCGGGCGGAGCCCCGCCTCGCCGGCCGGCCCGCCGTCGGCCACCGAGATCACGACGGCGCCCGAGGTGTCCTCGACGCGCAGCTGCTGGGCGATCTGCGGCGTGATGGCGCCCGGGGTCAGGCCCAGATAGGCGTGGTCGGCGGTGCCGTCCTCGAGCAGTTCCTCGGCAATGGCGGTTGCCGTGGGGGCGGGGATGGCGAACCCCAGCGAGACGGCCCCGGCCTGGGGCGGGATGTACGCCTCGCTGATCCCGATGATCTCGCCCTGGCCGTTGACCACGGCGCCTCCGGAGTTGCCGGGGTTGATCGCGGCGTCCGTCTGGATCAGATCCACGAGTGACTGGCTCCTCGAGGCAGAGCCGGGGATCTGCCGGTGCAGACCCGAGATGATCCCCGACGTCACGGTGTTCTCGAAGCCGAGGGGAGAGCCGATCACCACCGCCAGTTCCCCGATCTCCGGCAGCCGCTCCTGGAACTGCGCCGCAGGCAGGTCCTCCCGGTCGGCCTGGACCAGGGCGAGGTCGGAGACCCTGTCGGCGGCGGTCACGGTACCGGCCACCCGCTGGCCGTCGGCGAAGGCCACCTCCACCTCGGTGTTGTTGCGCACCACGTGTTCATTGGTGATGATCAGGCCATCCTCGGAGTAGATCACCCCGCTGCCCAGCCCGCCCTCGGTGAAGATGGTCACGACCGAGGGCTGAACGGTCTCGACGATCTCCGGGATGGACAGGGCGTCGTCCTCCCGCTCCGCGGACCCGGAGTCCTGCCCTTCCCCGTTCTCCGCCTCGGCGGACTGCTGCGTCCGGGTGACCGCCGCGCCGGGATCGGCGTCCCCATCGCCTTCGAACGCGGTGCAGCCGGTCAGCACCACCAGGACGAACACGAGCGGCGCCAGGGGGCCCAGCCCGCTGTGGTGGACGTTCCAGGGTCGTGGCATTCGGAGTACTCCCGGCCGGCCGGGAGGGCACCGGTGCCGTGCGCACCGGGTGCCGGTCCGGCCGAGCCGGCACCGCCGATTACTAGGACTGCTTAATCATGGGCGGCACGGCCGGGCGGCTGTCAAGGATGGGCGGGCGCACGAAGGGCCTTGATACTTGGCGCGTCGGGCACCGCTTCCGGTGCTGCACGCTCGGGGGCGAACGCTCCCGGGCGGGCGGCGGGGTCCGGCTGCCGTGCTGCCGCAACCGGCGGGGCCGGTGGCTGCCCCGGGCGGGATCGGTGTCCCTCCGGCGGCGGCGGGCCGGGGCGGCTATGCCGCGGACGCGGGCGGGAGGGTCGATCCTCTTGATAATTTCCTGGAATTCGGCATCGAGGAAATCATCTTCAAGGCACATCAATTCAACGAAGCCGGACACCGCGAATTCTTCACGGGACTCGACGGAATGCATCAACATGGGAACCCCTGCAGAACCAGCTTTCAATTACACAATGGCCGCATATGTTTTTGCCGTCCCGGAAGCTCCGGGACACCTCTTTTAATAGCACCGGAGGGTGCCCGATCGCAAGGGTCCGGCACAGGGCGGGGTGGCCCGGCACCGGACTGCAGGGGTCCGGTGCCGGACCGCGGGGGCGGTGGCGCTGCTAGTGCGGCGCCGAGCATCCCTCGAGCAGCTGGATGCCGTGCTCGGTCTGACGGTGGACCAGCACCGAGCCCCGGGAGTCGCAGATGGCATTGACGAGCAGGGCATAGCCCTCACCGCTCTGGAAATTGCCGCCCTCGCCGGCGACGCCCAGGCCCTGAATGGTTCCGGGGGGAACGAGGACCCAGGACCGGGGCCCGCCGGGAAAGACACTGGGCAGCCACACCCAGTTGCCCTTGATGACCGGCCCGGTCGTACAGTTGGACCCGCACGCAGCCGGGGGTCGGGACACGTTCACGCAGTCGAGCGCATTCGCGGCCGTGGGGATGAAAACAAAAGCGGCAGCCAGTCCGGCCGCGGCAAGGGACTTTTTGAGCATGGCAACTCCGTCGATAGCAGTGCTGAATACGACGAGACCAAATTTGACCGCCGGAATTTGTGCCGGCGGGTCCCCTGCGAACAAATAATACCGACGACGCGGTCCACGTCAATACAAATGCCGAAAGTATTATCCGACATCTTTTCCGCTGCCCGGTTACAGGGCGGCGCGGAGTTCCCGTGCTTTCCGGGCGCGTATCTCGGGGTCGACGATGGGGCGTTTGGGCGTGAAATAGAAACCGTCATCGTGCCACCGCGGCAGGACGTGCTGGTGGTAGTGCCAGACGTGCTGGCTGCCCGCGGGCTCGTTGTGCTGGCGGGTGGAGACGCCGTCGGGCTGCCACGCCCGCTTGATCGCAACGGCGAGGTCCCGGGTGAGGAGCATGATGCGCGAAGCCACGTCGTCGGGAAGCTCGTACAGCAGTTCGAAGTGGGCGCGCGGGGTGATCAGCACGTGGCCGGGATTCGGCGCGAACCCGTGCGAGGCGATGAAGGCGAGGGCGAGGTCGTCGGCGTAGATGACGTCCCCGGGCCGGCAGAGGTTGCGCGGGTTATCGAAATTGCCGCGGGCCAGGTCGCAGAAGGGACACTGGTAGCCCGCCGGGGCGTGGGTGACGAACTCGGACATCTCAGTCCTCGTCGGTGTCTTCGAACACCCACTCGAACAGGTCCAGGACATATTCGCTGAACGTTCCCTCTTCGCTCTGCCACTCGCCGCGGGCATTGTTGCGCCGCCAGATGATCGGGTCGGGCACCGAGAGCTGGTCGGCGCGCATGCCCCAGGTGTACTGCTCGTCCTCGTCCTCGAGGAACAGCAGGAAGCCGTCTTCGATCTCGAGCTCGTCCGGGTCCCAGAAGAAGTGGAACGCCTCCATGATGTCCTCGGTCGCCCCGACCGCGAGGTAGAACTCGCGCAGGGCCAGGGGCAGCTGGAAATCCTTGCCCTCCATCAGCTCGTCGATCTCGGCCGGCGAGAGGCCGTCCTCCTCTTCCCACTGGTCGTCAAAGTAGGCAGGAACCAGGGCGCGGAACTTGTCCAGGAACAGCTCGGTCACGAAAAACTCCAGATGGGATTGGGGGAAGGCTCCATCCTATCCTCCAATGCGGGGCCCGGTAACCGGCCCGCTGCCGCCTAGGTCCGCGACGCGAGCGGGGCCCGCCACCCGTACTTCCAGGACAGCAGGCGCAGCACAAAGACGACGGACGCGGCCGCGGTGCCGGTGAACAGGTTGAACCACCCGGCGCCCACGAGCAGCGCCACGACGGCGGCGCCGAGCATGGCGGGGAGCGCGTAGATGTCCCGTGGGTCGAACAGCTGCGGCACCTCGTTGGCCACCACGTCCCGCAGCAGGCCCCCGCCCACCCCGGTGGTCACGCCCAGCAGGACGGCGGCAACGGGGTTGAGGCCGAAGTCGAGGGCCTTCACGGTGCCGGTGACGCAGAACAGGGCCAGCCCGCCTGCGTCGAAGATGACCACGACCCGCTTGATCCGTTCCACCCCCGCAACGGTGAAGTAGACCAGCACCGTCGCCAGCAGGGGAGGGATCAGGTAGGCCGGGTTGCTGAACGCGGCCGGCGGCGTGTCGATGATGACGTCGCGCGCGACGCCGCCGCCGAGGCCCGCGAGGGAGGCAAGCAGCAGGGAGCCCACGAGGTCGAAGCCCTTGCGTGCGGCCAGCAGGGAGCCGGAGACGGCGAAGAAGAAGACGCCCAGCAGGTCAAGGATCAGGGCGATCTGGGACGCGGCGGTCATGAAGTCCTTTTCAGGGGTGGGTCAGGCGGGGGTTTCGATCTCCCGCGAAAGGACCCAGGTCTTCGTTTCGCCCCGCAGTTCCACGGTGATGGTGGTCATCAGCGCCTCGATCAGGGCCAGGCCCCGGCCGCTTTCCTCGTCGTCGTCCGGCAGGGAGGCCGACGGCATCTCCGGCGAAGGCACGGCACCGATCTCCGAGATGCGGGCCTGCAGCACCGAGGCCATGACGGTCAGGGTGACCCCCAGCCGGAGCTCGCCTCCGGGCACCGCGACGCCGTGCTGCACCACGTTCGAGGCGGACTCGATCACCGCAGTGGTGAAGGCCATCTGGTCGAGTTCGGGAATGAAGGAGGCCACCTCCCAGATCCGGTCGAGCTCGGTGTGGAGTTCGTCGATCGCCTCGGGGGTCGCGGGCGCCTGATAGGCGCGCTGCGCGAGCACCTCAGTCATTGGAGAAAGCGCCTTCGGCCGTGGCGTGCGGTGTCAGGACCCGGTTCATGCTGGTCAGCTCCAGGACCATCTTCACCTGGGGCTGCACGCAGGCGATGCGGAGGTCTCCGCCGGCCTGGCGGGCCATCTTCAGGCAGCCGATCAGGGCGCCCAGGCCCGAGGAGTCGATAAAGTCGGTGGCCAGCATATTGAGCACGATGCGCTTGTTTCCCGCCGAGACCACCTCGCCGACCACCTCGCGCAGTTTCGGCGCCGCAACCATATTGAGCCGTCCGGTGCCGGACACCTCGGTGTAGGAGTCCTTCTGTTCAGTGCTGAACCGCATCTACGCTCCTCTTTTCGGGGGTGAACCCCTTGTACTTTACTGCCTTGATCAGCACACTGAGGACCAGCAGGTCGAAGGCCACCCAGGCCACGTTGACGAGGGTCCCGATCGGCTCGTTGAGCCCGGCCGCAAGCCGGACCACCCCGACGATAAGTGCTGCGGCAAGCAGTGCCATCACGATGAGCTGCGGCCGGATCAGGTCCCAGCGGGGTCCGGATTCCTGGCGGGTCTTGGGGGTGACGGCGAAGCCCAGCGGGCGCCCGAACCACACGTTGCGGGCCGCCGTCGTGCAGGCCCGGATCCAGGTCGGGAACAGGGCCAGGCTGTACTGCTGGCCGCGCCAGGTGGGGATGCCCCGGCCGGTGACCGCGAACAGCAGCTGGTTGACCACCATGAACGGCACGAAGCGGAGGAAGAACTCGGAACTGATCCCGGTCACCGGAAGCACGCCGAGGGTGAGGTAGATGACCGGGGCGGCGAAGTAGACGACGGCCGCGAAGCCGCTGAGGTAGGACCACATCGTCGCGAAGTACATCAGGCGCTGCGCCAGTCCCAGGCCGCGGCGGACCAGCGGATTCTCCCGCAGCAGGACCTGGATGGTGCCCTGCGCCCAGCGCAGCCGCTGCGTCAGCATTGTCGAAAGGTCCTCGGGCGCCAGGCCGGTGGCGAGGATTTCGTGGTGGTAGACGCTCTGCCAGCCCATGGCGTGCATCCCCATGGAGGTGGCCATGTCCTCGGTGACCGAGATGGTCGCCATTGGCATGATCGGCTGGGCCTCCGCCGAGCGCTCGATCGACAGGGCGTCGAGGACCTCCTGGACCGACTCCAGGGCCGCCAGCGGGGACAGGTCGCGGTGGGACATGCGCTCGATCGCGCCGTCCAGTTCGCCTCCGTCCAGTTCGTCCCCGTCCGGAAGAGCCGATTCCGTGCCTTGTTCGAGGGCCGCAATGTCGGCCAGGTCGGCCTCCAGCGACAAGAAGTCGGCGCCGACCAGGGACTGCACGGCCTCGTCGACGGTCCTGCGCACTCGGTAGGTGACCTCGCTGAGGGACACCCCCGCGCGCAGCTCCGCCCGCGCCCGCTCCGTTGCCGACTCGACGTCGTCGAGCAGCCCCGCGACCAGGGGGTCGGCCGCCTCGGGCGATTTGCGGGCCCGCCGCAGAGCGGTCCGGGAGGCCTTCAGGGCCCTGGTGACGCCCTGCTCGACCTCCTTGACGTAGCCGGACAGGCCGAGCTGCATGAGGGCCTCGCGCCGCAGGACGGCATTGGACCCGCAGAAGAAGGCGGCGTTCCAGCCGTCCTTGCCCTGCTGGATCGGTCCGTAGAACAGCGGGGCCTGGCTGCCCAGCGGGTCGTCGTCGGGCACATTGGCGAAGTACTGCGGGGTCTGCACCAGGGCCACCCGCCGGTTGTTGAAGTAACCGAGGGTCTTCTCGAGGATCGCCGGATCGGGGACCTGGTCGGCATCGAGGATCAGCAGGAACTCGCCCTGGGTCTCCATGAGTGCGTTGTTGAGATTGCCCGCCTTGGAGTGCCGGGGCCGGTCCGCCCAGTCAGGGCTCCGCGTGAGGTAGCCGAGCCCATGGTCCCGTGCCAGCTCGCGCACCTCCTCGCGTGCCCCATCGTCGAGGATCCAGGTGCTGTGCGGGTGCCGGATGGCCTTCGCCGCGAGGGCCGTCTCCAGCACCATCTCCGGGGGCTCGTTGTAGGTGGTGATGAAGACGTCGACAGTGGCATCGGCGGGGGCGGGCGGGGCCGTGCGCTGCTTCTTCTTCCACACGGTCAGCCCGAACAGCCCGACGTCGATCAGGCTGTAGGTCTCCGCGGCCACCAGGGGAACCGCGATCCACCAGGCGTCCCAGTTCAGGGATTCCAGCCAGCGCCAGGCGAGATAGTTGATGCCCAGCAGGAGGGTCAGGACCACCAGGAGTCGGGTCGGCAGATTCCTCATCCGGCCCGCTCCGCCGCCCGCAGGTTCCCGGCTTCACCGGTGGCGCCGGCTGCCTTCCGGCGGAGGATGACGACGGTGACGTCGTCGTCGACCTCGGGCACGTCGGCGAGCCCGAGCAGCGTCTCGCAGGCCTGGGCGGCGCTCTCGCTCGAGTGGACCACCCGGCCCATCGCAGCGGTGAACTCATCGATCGTGGGGTAGGCGTCGAGCAGGCCGTCGCTGATGACGGCGAGGGTGTCCCCGGGGGCCAGGACCAGCCGGCCCGGCGTCCAGGTCTGCCCGGCCCACGCGCCGACGGGCGGCCCGCCGGGGGAGAGGCGTGTGCAGTCGCCGCCGGCCGTGATGTGAAGTGCGAGGCCGTGGCCGGCGTCGACATAGTCGACGACGCCGGTGGAGGTGTTGAACCGGGCGTGGAAGAGGGTCACGAAGGATCCGGCCTTGTCGAGGTCCGGCTCGGTGGCCCGGGCGGCGGCATTGAACGCCGCATCGATGTTCGACTGGTTGGAGACCGAACGCATGACCGCGCGCACGGTGGCGGCGATCAGGGCCGCTCCCATGCCTTTGCCCATGGCGTCAGCGACGGTGAGGTGGAGCCCGTCGGCGGTCCGGTACCAGTCGTAGAAGTCGCCGCCGACGCTGCGGGAGGGGCGGAACTGGCCGGCCAGGTCGTAGTCGTCGAGGGAGAGCGCGTCGCGGGGCAGCAGGCTCTGCTGGACTTCGGCCGCCCGGCGCCGCTCGGTGGCATTGGCCTCCTCGACCGCGCTCTGCCGGTTCTGGCGGCGGAAGATGGAGTTGAGGCGCGCCACGAGTTCGCGCGGGCTGAACGGCTTGGAGATGTAGTCGTCGGCACCGGTTTCCAGGCCCGTGAGCCGTTCGATCTCGTCGGTGCGGGCGGTGATCATGAGGATGTAGGCATCGGAGAAGGTGCGAACCTCCCTGCAGATTTCGATGCCGTCGCCGTCGGGCAGGTTGAGGTCCAGGGTGATCAGGTCGACTCCCAGACGCGCGGCCAGAAGGCCCTCCCTGGCGGTTCCCGCCTCGGTCACGTCGAAGCCCTGCATGGTGAGGATCTGCACCAGGAGGCTCCGGATATCGGCGTCGTCTTCTACAACCAGGGCACGGCGTCGATCCGGAGCGTCAGTCATGTCCCTCATTAAACGCTACGGCCAGAGCTGTCCATGCACTGCGCAGTACGTCGTGTCGCCGGACGAATGAGGGGCACGACGGCGGCGCCGGTGCCCCTCATTCATCTCAGCCACCGCAGCTGGTTAGGCTGCGGGTTCGGGTGCGGGCTCTGGTGCCGGTGCGGGCTCGGGAGCGGGTGCGGGCTCGGGAGCGGGTGCGGGCTCGGGAGCGGTTGCGTGTTGCGGTGCGGGTGGGGGTTGCGGTGAG
>NZ_CADCTE010000165.1 GCF_902805515.1 uncultured Arthrobacter sp.
TCACCCGGGCGAGGTCGAGGAACTCGGCGACCCCCTCGTCGTGGGAGCGCAGGAGCTGCGAATACACCTCCGGATCAACTGGTGACTGGTCGGCCATCACCTCGAAACCGCGCCTGCGGAAGAAGTCGACCTCGAAGGTGAGGCAGAAGACCCGTTTGATGCCCAGGAGCTCGGCGTCCGAGATCAGCCGCTCCACGAGGGCCGTCACGATACCGCGGCCCTTCGCGGACTCCGCCGTGGCAAGGGTGCGAACCTCGGCGAGGTCCTCCCACATCACATGGAGGGCCCCGCAGCCAAGGACGGTGCCGTCGGCGTCCTCCGCGATGCGGAACTCCTGGAGGCCTTCGTAGTAGGCAACCGTTTCCTTCGCGACGAGGACCCGCTCGTCGGCCAGCGGGGCGACGAGCGCCCGGATGGCGGCGACATCGGAGGTGCGGGCGGGCCGGATGCTGAAGGACGGGTTCACCCGCCCCAGTCTACAAAGCACTCCGGCCCGCCCCGACCAGTGCGGAAGGGCCGGCGTCGGGTCAAGGAAACCGGTGCCGGCACGCGGGTTCGCATTAACGGCCAAGGCCCGTTCCGGAATTCCGGAACGGGCCTTGGCTGACGGCAGTGCGGCCAGGAGGTGGTGCAGTCCCTACTCGGGAACCGTCGCCTCGAGTGCGGGCGGCACGTCCTCGATCTCCTTCGGAGCGCCGTGTCCGACGAAGGTGAAGCGGGCATCGACCCCTTCGCCCTCGACGTCGACCGCGACCCTCTCGCCGGGCTTCAGATCCCCGAACAGGATCTTCTCCGACAGCTGGTCCTCGATCTCGCGCTGGATGGTGCGGCGCAGCGGCCGCGCACCCATCGCGGGATCGTAGCCGCGGGTCGCCAGCAGCACCTTGGCGGCGGGCGTGAGCTCGATCGTCATGCCCTTGTCCGCCATGCGCTTGCCAAGGCGTTCCAGGAACAGATCGACGATCTCGACGATCTCCGCCTGGGTGAGCTGCGGGAACACCACTGTGTCATCGACACGGTTGAGGAACTCGGGGCGGAAGTGCTGCTTGAGCTCCTCCGTGACCTTCGCCTTCATCCTGTTGTAGCTCGTGTTCGTGTCGGTGCCCGACTGGAAACCGGTCATGACGCCCTTGGAGATGTCGCGGGTTCCAAGGTTGGTGGTCATGATGATCACGGTGTTCTTGAAGTCCACCATGCGGCCCTGGCTGTCGGTCAGGCGGCCGTCCTCAAGGATCTGCAGCAGCGAGTTGAAGAGATCGGCGTGCGCCTTCTCCACCTCGTCGAACAGCACCACGGAGAACGGCTTGCGGCGGACCTTCTCGGTCAGCTGCCCGCCCTCTTCGTATCCGACGTAGCCCGGAGGGGCGCCGAAGAGGCGCGAGACCGTGTGCTTCTCGGAGTACTCGGACATGTCGAGGGTGATCAGGGCGTCCTCGTCGCCGAAGAGGAACTCGGCCAGCGCCTTGGCAAGCTCCGTCTTACCGACGCCCGTGGGGCCGGCGAAGATGAACGAGCCACCGGGACGCTTCGGATCCTTGAGCCCGGCCCGGGTGCGGCGGATGGCCTGCGAGATCGCCTTGATCGCCTCATTCTGGCCGATGACCCGCTTGTGCAGCTCATCCTCCATGTGAAGCAGGCGGGAGGACTCGGCCTCGGTGAGCTTGAAGACCGGGATGCCCGTGGAGTTCGCGAGCACTTCGGCGATCAGTTCCTCATCGACCTCGGCGATGTCATCGAGTCCGCCCGACTTCCAGCGGCGCTCCTTGTCGGCGCGCTGGTCGTGGAGCTTCTGCTCCTTGTCGCGCAGCGACGCGGCACCCTCGAAGTCCTGGGCGTCGATCGCCGATTCCTTCTCGCGGCGCACGTCGGCGATCCGCTCGTCGATCTCCTTGAGCTCCGGCGGGGCTGTCATCCTGCGGATGCGCAGCCGGGCCCCGGCCTCGTCGATCAGGTCGATCGCCTTGTCCGGAAGGAACCGGTCGGAGATGTACCGCTCGGCGAGGGTTGCCGCGGAGGCAAGGGCGCCGTCTGTGATCGAAACACGGTGGTGTGCCTCGTACCGGTCGCGCAGCCCCTTGAGGATCTCGATCGCCAGGGCCACGGAGGGCTCGGCGACCTGGATCGGCTGGAACCTGCGCTCGAGGGCGGCGTCCTTCTCGATGTGCTTGCGGTACTCATCGAGCGTCGTGGCACCGATGGTCTGCAGCTCGCCGCGGGCGAGCATGGGCTTCAGGATCGATGCCGCATCGATGGCGCCCTCGGCGGCACCCGCACCCACAAGGGTATGGATCTCGTCGATGAACAGGATGATGTCGCCGCGGGTGCGGATCTCCTTGAGCACCTTCTTCAGCCGCTCTTCGAAGTCGCCGCGGTACCGGGAACCGGCCACGAGCGAACCGAGGTCGAGCGTGTAGAGCTGCTTGTCGCGGATCGTCTCCGGGACGTCCCCGCGGACGATCGCCTGCGCGAGGCCCTCGACGACGGCGGTCTTGCCGACGCCGGGCTCACCGATCAGCACCGGGTTGTTCTTGGTGCGCCGGGAAAGGACCTGCATGACGCGCTCCATCTCCTTCTCGCGCCCGATCACCGGGTCGAGTTTGGATTCACGCGCGGCCTGGGTCAGATTGCGCCCAAACTGGTCGAGCACGACGGAACCCGCCGGGGTTCCCTCCTGCTGCTGGCCGCCGGCCGCAGCCGGCTCCTTGCCCTGGTAACCCGACAGCAGCTGGATGACCTGCTGCCGGACCCGGTTGAGGTCGGCCCCGAGCTTCACCAGGACCTGCGCGGCGACGCCCTCACCCTCGCGGATGAGGCCGAGCAGGATGTGCTCCGTGCCGATGTAGTTGTGGCCAAGCTGCAGAGCTTCCCGCAGGGAAAGCTCAAGCACCTTCTTGGCGCGGGGGGTGAAGGGGATATGGCCGGACGGGGCCTGCTGGCCCTGTCCGATGATCTCCTGGACCTGCTCTCGCACAGCACCCAGGGAAATGCTGAGTGATTCCAAAGCCTTGGCGGCAACACCCTCACCCTCATGGATGAGGCCAAGCAGGATGTGCTCGGTGCCGATGTAGTTATGGTTGAGCATGCGGGCCTCTTCCTGGGCCAACACGACAACTCGACGGGCACGATCTGTAAATCTCTCAAACATGAGACACACTCCTAGCTAACGCGTAACTCGATGCTACGTGTACCCGCAGAGGAATTGGGGCGTGTTCGCCACAGGCGAGAATATGCGGAACGGCCCGCTCAGCGCTGGGCGGCGCGGTATGCCTCCACGATTTCGCTGTTCACGCGGCCCCGGGCGGAAACGTTGTATCCGTTTTCCTTCGCCCATTCACGGATCTGTGCCGCTTCCTGGTTCCGGGCGGGGGCGGCACTGGCGCGCTGCTGCTTGGAGGAGCTGCTGCGCCGGGCCGAGGAGATGTAAGTTCCAAGCGCGGAACGCAGTTCCTTCGCGTGGGCCTCCGAGAGGTCGATCTCGTACTGGACTCCGTCGAGGCCGAACCGGACGGTTTCGTCGGCCTCGCCGCCGTCCACGTCGTCAATGAGGATGATTTTCACTTTCTGCGCCACCATGAGCTCCTGAATTAGTGCGTGTGTGCGAATATCCCCTAATTAGATTATGGCGCACGCTCAGGATGCCGTCAAAAAATTACTTCGTTGAATTAGTTCCGTCGATATCCGGCCCGGACTCCGGGCCGCTGGTTTCAGTTGGTTCATCCCGGGAACGATCTTCCTCCCCATGAAGTTCCCGTGCCCGGGACATCGCTTCGCGCTCGGACCGGTCAGCATTGAGGATGGTTCGCATCACAAAGTAGAAAAGAACGGCGAGGGTGGCCGAAGGCAGGAGCACTTCGAGGTATTCCATGGGCTCAGCCCGCTTCCGGCTTCAAAAGGGGAAAGAGGATGGATTCCCGAATTCCGGTATTTGTGAAAAGCATCACGAGGCGGTCGATGCCAAGCCCGATGCCGCCCATGGGCGGGGCGCCGTACTCGAGGGCCCGCAGGAAGTCCTCGTCGAGCTGCATGGCCTCCTCGTCGCCGGCCGCGGCCCGGCGCGACTGCTCGGTGAGCCGCTCGCGCTGGATCACCGGGTCGATCAGCTCCGAGAAGGCGGTGCCGCGTTCCATGCCGCCGATGATCAGGTCCCACGCCTCGATCAGGCGCGGGTTGCTCCGGTGTGGGCGGGCGAGCGGCTGGGCCGACGGCGGGTAGTCATAGACGAAGGTGGGCTGGATCAGGGTCGGCTCGACGAGTTCCGAGAACAGCTCAAGGACAAGCTTTTCGGCATCCCAGGCGGGGTCGACCGACACTCCACGCTCGTCGGCGATGCGCCTCAGGACCGCCGCGTCGGTCTCCGGCGTGATCTCCTGTCCCAGAGCCTCCGACAGGCCGGGGTAGACCCCGAGCCACTTCCACTCGCCGTCGAGGTCAATGGTCCCCTGGGGTGTTTCGATGGTGCGCATCCCCAGGACGTCGGCGCAATTCAGAATCATTTCCTTCATCCGCTCGGCCATTCCGAACTGGTCGGTGTAGGCCTCGTAGGATTCGAGCATGGTGAATTCCGGGCTGTGGGTCGAATCGACGCCCTCATTGCGGAAAATCCGGCCGATCTCGTACACCCGGTCAATTCCGCCCACGACGGCCCGCTTGAGATAAAGCTCCAGGGCGATGCGGAGCGTCATTTGCTGGTCGAAGGCGTTCAGGTGCGTTTCGAACGGCCTGGCGCTTGCACCGCCGTGCACCAGCTGCAGGATGGGGGTTTCGACTTCGAGGTATCCGTTGGCGTGAAGGGTTTCCCTCAGGGAGCGGGTGATTGCCGCGCGCGTCCGGACCATGGTGCGGGCTTCCTCGCGCACCATGAGGTCCACATAGCGCTGGCGGACCCGGGTTTCCTCGTTGACTCCGGTGTGAAGGGTGGGCAGCGGCCGCAGGGCCTTTGACGCCATGGCCCAGGACTCGGCCATCACGGACAGCTCGCCGCGCCGGGAGCTGACGACCTCGCCGTGCACCTGGACGTGGTCCCCGAGGTCCGCAAGGGCCTTCCAGTCCGCCAGCGGCTCCGCCCCGATGACGGCCAGGCTGAGCATTACCTGCAGCCGGGTACCGTCACCCTCCTGAAGGGTGGCGAAAGCGAGCTTGCCGGTGTTGCGGATGAAGACGACGCGTCCCACCACCGAAACCTTCGTACCGGTTGCCTCATCCGGCTCGAGGTCCGGGAAGGCCTCCCGCACCTGGGCGAGGGTGGAGGTGCGTTCGGGCTTGACCGGGTAGGCCTCCTTGCCGCTTTCGAGAAGCCGCGCCCGCTTCTCGAGGCGGATGCGCATCTGCTCGGTGAAGTCGTCGGTCGAAGAGCCGTCGGTCAGGAGGTCGTTTTCAGGAGTCACGGTAGCCAAGTTTACGTGGTTCGGAGGATCGGGCGGATTCACGCGTCCCCGAGGACCATATTGTCGATGAGCCGCACGGGGCCCACCCGCGCGGCGATGAGGGCCAGCGCCGTTCCGGTGAACGGGGTTTCGGCGCAGGGAAAGGCGAGGGGCTCCAGCGTGAGCGGATCCACCACCTCGAGATACTCGAGCGCCACGGCCGGTTCGCTGGCGATCATGGCGAGGACCGATTCGGGGTCGAGCGGTTCATTCCGGCCCGCCCGCTCCCGGAGCAGCTCCAGGGCCCGCGGCAGCACGAGCGCGGCGGAGCGCTCCCGGGGCGAGAGGAAGCGGTTGCGGCTCGAGAGCGCCAGCCCGTCGGCGTCGCGCACGATCGGAACACCCACGATGTCGACGGGGAAGTTCAGGTCGCGGACCATCTGCCGGACCAGTGCGAGCTGCTGGGCGTCTTTCTGCCCGAAGTACGCGCGGTAGCGGGAGCGCACCTCGGGTGCGCCAAGGTGCAGGAGCTTCGCGACGACGGTGAGCATCCCGTCGAAGTGGCCGGGCCTGAACGCCCCTTCGAGCTTGCCGCCGAGCTCCCCCGCCTGAAGCCGGATCTGGGGGGTGCCGTCGGGGTAGACCTCGGCCGCATCCGGGGCGAAGACGAGGTCGACACCGTGGGCGCCGAGCAGCTCGAGGTCGGCTTCGAGGGTGCGGGGGTACCGCTCGAGGTCGGCCTGCTCCCCGAACTGGAGCGGATTCACGAAAATCGTTGCCACGACGACGTCGTTCCCGGCACGTGCGGCGGCCGCGAGCGCCCCATGGCCGGCGTGAAGCGCGCCCATGGTGGGGACCAGCCCCAGCGAGGGGACTGTCTCCGCTCCCGCTGCCCCCGGTGCAGCGGGAGCGAGGCGTCCGGCAGCGC
>NZ_CADCTE010000166.1 GCF_902805515.1 uncultured Arthrobacter sp.
GGGGAATGAAGGGAACCATGCCCGCCACGGTGAAGAGAAGTGAGGGGTCGTTGGAAACCAGCGACGCCGACGGCACGACTGTGTGCCCGTTCTTCTCGAAGTAGCTCAGCCAGCGGCTTGCGATCTCATGGGACTTCACGGGGGATCCTTCTCATCGGGCGGGTGGTTCGGACCGGCACGGGCCCTCGAAACGGGCGGATGCCGGCGAAGGCAGCCTGGAGCGGCGGCTAGCGGCGCGCCGAGGCGGTGGCTGCGGGGAGGGCTGCGGCGTCCTGCGGGTCGACGCCGAGGGCTGCACGCAGATCGGCCTCACGTTCACGCATCCCGGAACGCAGCGCATCCGCGAAACCGGCCACGCTGTCGGAGGCCTGGCCGACGGCGCGGTTGAGCCCGGCCGGACCGAGCGCGGACTTCGCCGCGGTGACCTTGCGGACTGCGATAACACCGATGGCAACTCCGGCTGCCATCCAAAGGGCTCTTCTGATCATTGGTTCCTCCTCATCGAGTGCTGGCGGCGGTGGTGCTCTCCGGACCGTCCCGGTCCGAAGCTGGAGCTCAGCGGCTGCGGCGGCGTCCAGCCGGAGAGCGGCGTCCGGCGAAGGCCGAACGGACTCCGTAGGAGAACGCGGCCACCTTGATGAGCGGGGCGCCGACCGTCGCGGCCACCAGGGAGGACAGCGCCGAAAGATTGGCCGATGCGTCGGAGACATTCGAGGTGATGCCGTCGACGTTCTTCAGCTGCTGATGGGTCGTGCTGACCGTGCTTGTCACCTCGGTGATCAGGGGGGTCGTCTCATCCGTGACGGTGCGGATCGCGGTCCGCAGTTCGTCAAACACCTTCCCGAGCTTCAGCACGGGAACAGCCAGCAATGCGACCAGGACGGCAAACACACCGGCTGCAATGAGGCCGGCAATATCTCCACCGGACATGGACGGTCTCCTTTAGACGCAATGAAACCGCCCGTCGGGCGGCAGGATCTACTTCAGTACCCTACTCAATAGCCCGCGGCACGGGCCGCGGGCTATTGGTCGGGCTGTCAGCTCGGACCGGCGGACCTGCCGCCGGAACCGGTGCTAGCGGGCGTAGTACTCCACCACGAGCTGCTCTTCGCAGGTCACGGGGACCTCGGAGCGCTTGGGGCGGCGGACCAGGCGGGCCTGGAGCTTGTCGAGCTGAACGTCGAGGTAGCCCGGGACGGTCGGCAGGACGTCGCGGTGCGCACCGGCGGCGGCAACCTGAAGCGGGACCATGGTCTCGCTGCGGCTGTGCACGTGGATGAGCTGGCCTTCGGCGACACGGAACGACGGGCGGTCCACGCGGGCGCCGTCGACCATGATGTGGCGGTGGACGACGAGCTGGCGGGCCTGCGCGATGGTGCGTGCGAAGCCGGAGCGCAGAACGAGGGCGTCCAGACGCATTTCGAGGAGCTCGATGAGGTTTTCACCGGTCAGCCCCTTGGTGCGGCGGGCTTCTTCGAAGACGCGGGTCATCTGCGCTTCGCGGATACCGTACTGGGCGCGCAGACGCTGCTTTTCGCGCAGGCGTACGGCGTAGTCGCTGTCCTGCTTGCGGCGGGCGCGTCCGTGCTGGCCGGGAGCGTACGGGCGACGCTCGAGGTACTTCTCGGCCTTCGGGGTCAAAGCAATGCCGAGGGCACGCGAAATGCGGACCTTCCGGCGGGCACGTGTGTTGTTAGCCACGTTTACCTTTCATCTGTTTCTGCGGCAAAGAGCCTGGCGCATCGGTTCGATGCACGGCACTTTCTCTGTGTTGCTGGCCTCCTTGTGCGGAGAGCCGGGATTGGCCGCTTCCCGGTACTACAGTCAGCTCCGCGCACGCTCCTCCGCCTTCGAAATTCGAGGGAAAGGGCACGGGCACGGCGCTACTTGCCAGTCAACCCACAATCCTAGCAGTCCGAGGGCCACGGGACGGTCAGCGGCCGCTTCCCCCGCCGGCCCGGCGCCCGATGGTTCCCCGGCCCCCCGGCGGCTAGGGTACCGGCATGGAGTACGAGATCCTTCCGGCGACTCGAGACCGGTTCGGGGACGTCGCGGTGCTGCTGGGCCCCCGCAACCCCGATTCTCCGGTGTGCTGGTGCCTGACCTACCGGCTGCCGTCCCGGGAGAACCGGGAGCTGACCGGCCGCCAGCGCACAGCAATGGTCGAGGAGCTCTGCGGCCGGACCATCCCGCCCGGGATCCTGGCCTACGACGGCGACACGGTGGTGGGCTGGTGCGGCGTGGCACCCCGGGCCGACCTCCATTCCTTCGCGCACAGCACGAAAATCCCGCACCTCGATGACCTGCCGGTCTGGAGCGTGTGGTGCTTCCGGGTCCGGGGCGGGCACCGCGGCAAGGGCGTTGCCGCGGCGCTGCTGCAGGGCGCCGTGGAGCATGCCCGGGGCCACGGGGCGCCCGCCGTCGAGGGCTACCCGGTGGACAACGGCGGGCAGAAGGTCGACACGACGATGGCCTATGTCGGCACCCGGGCGCTGTTCGAGCGGGCCGGCTTCACGAAGGCCGCCGACACCACCTCGGTCTCCAACGGCTTCCCGCGCGTGCTGATGCGCCGCGCCCTGCCCTGAGCATGCCTCCCTGCGGAACCTCCGCCGGGGACCGGGCCTACCGGCCCCGCAGGATCCTGCGCAGCCGGCCGAGGCGGGTTCCGATGTCCCGTTCGGCCCCCCGGTCGGTGGGGAGGTAGTAGTCCCGGCCCGTTAGGTCGTCGGGCGCGTACTGCTGGGCGGCGATGCCGTGCGGTTCGTCGTGGGAGTAGACGTAGCCCTTGCCGTGGCCGAGCTGGGAGGCCCCGGGATAGTGGGCATCGCGCAGGTGGGCGGGAATGCCCTGGCCCCGTCCGGCCCGCACGTCGGCGATGGCGGCATTGATGCCGTTGTACGCCGCGTTGGACTTCGGCGCCGTGGCGATGTGGACGACGGCCTCGGCAAGGATGATCCTCGCCTCGGGCATACCGACGAGCTGCACCGCCTGCGCCGCCGCCACCGCTGTCTGCAGCGCCGTCGGATCGGCCATGCCCACATCCTCGGAGGCCGAGATCATGATCCTGCGGGCGACGAAGCGGGGGTCCTCCCCCGCCTCGAGCATCCGGGCGAGGTAGTGGAGGGACGCGTCGACATCGGACCCCCGAAGCGACTTGATGAAGGCGCTGGCGACGTCGTAGTGCTGATCGCCCGCCCGGTCGTACCGCAGCGCCGCGACGTCGAGGGCCTTTTCGGCGTGCTGGAGTTCCACCACGACCGGCCCCGGCCCGTCGCCGGCCGACTGGGCGACGCCGGCCGCCGCTTCGAGGGCGGTGAGCCCGCGGCGGGCGTCGCCGGCGGCGAGGCGCACCAGGTGTTCGAGGGCCTCCTCGCTCAGGCGGACGGTCCCGCCCAGGCCCCGTTCGTCTTCGACCGCCCGCTGCAGCAGCCCGGCGATGTCGGCCTCGGTCAGCGGGCGGAGGGTCTGCAGCAGCGACCGGGAGAGCAGCGGAGCGACGACGGAAAACGAGGGGTTTTCGGTGGTGGCCGCGATCAGGACGACCCACCGGTTCTCGACCCCGGGCAGCAGCGCGTCCTGCTGGGCCTTGTTGAACCGGTGGATCTCGTCGAGGAACAGGATGGTGGTCCGGCGGTGGAGGTCGCGCGCGGTCAGGGCCTCTTCCATCACGCGGCGCACGTCCTTCACGCCGGCGGTGATCGCCGAAAGCTCGACGAACTGCCGCCCCTGACCGCGGGCCACCACGTGCGCGAGGGTCGTCTTTCCGGTTCCGGGCGGCCCCCACAGCACGACCGAGGACGGGCCGGCGGGCCCACCGGAGGCGGTGTCGCCGGCCAGGGTGCGCAGCGGCGAGCCGGGGCCAAGGAGGTGCTGCTGGCCGACCACCTCATCGAGGGAGCGCGGACGCATCCGCACGGCCAGGGGGCTCCGCGGCCGCTGGGAACCGGCACCGGTAAGGGTCGGCGGTGCAGCGCCGGGGAAGCCGTCGTCCTCATCTTCGGCGGCAGCGCTGAATAGATCATTCACACTGCCAAGGCTACTGTGTAGCACTGACGCCGGCGGATGGCCGGGGCGGAGCGGAGGACACGATGGCAGAGCCGAGAACCGTCCTCGTTTCGGGTGAGCGCCTGGCCGGCTGGTTGGAGCGTTTCGCACAGCGCAACGGCGGATACACGGTCGACGCCGGCTCCCCCGGCGGAGCCCTGACCCTGAACGCTTCAAACGGGTGCCGTGCCGTCCTGGTTCCACCCCTTCCTCCGGCACCGGAGGCGACCGGCACATCCTCGGTTCAGGCACTGACCGCCGCCGCCGGGGAACCGCGGGCCGTGGCGCTCATCCTGGTGCGCCGGGGCGGCTATTCGGTGGGGGTGGCCCGCCACGGCAGGCTGCTCGCCTCCAAGACGGGCACCCGGTATGTCCAGTCCCGCACGGCCGCGGGCGGCTGGTCGCAGCAGCGGTTCGCGCGGCGCCGGGCCAATCAGGCCTCTTCGCTCGTCCAGGCGGCGGCGGAACACGCTTCGGCGGTCTTCTCGGCCCACCCCATTGACTGCGTCCAGCTGGGCGGCGACCGCACCCTGGCCCTCGAAGTGCTCGCCCACCCGGCGCTTGCGCAGTACGCGCACCTCCCCCGGCTGCCGTTCACCGCGGTCCCCGATCCGCGCCTGGCCGTGCTTCAGCGGGCGGCGGCGGAGGCGATGTCGGTGCGGATCACCATCACGGACCCGCCGGAGGCGGCCGCGGGTTAGGCCCGTCCGCCCGGCAGCCACACCCGGCACCGCACGTCTTCTGACGGCAACGGGTCCAGTGGTGAGGGCACGGGCCTCGAGGGGCACCCGGCCGTAATGGCGGCCGCCGAGTCAGGCCACCGGCAGGGCGGCCCGGACCGGACGGCGTCGGTTACCGGCCGGCAGCCGCGGCTTCGGCCGCGCGGCGGAGGCGGTCGATCGCCTGGCCGGGATCCTCCGCTCCGTAGACGGAGGAGCCCGCGACGAAGACCGTGGCCCCTGCCTCCGCTGCGCGCAGGATGGTCTCTTCGGTGATGCCGCCGTCGACCTGGATCGCGAGGGGAAGCGAACCGCCGCGGACCGCCTCGGCCGCACGCCGGATCTTGGGCAGGGTCAGGTCGAGGAAGGACTGCCCGCCGAACCCGGGCTCGACGGTCATGATCAGGAGCAGATCGAGCTCCCCCAGCATGTCGAGGTAGGGCTCGACCGACGTGGCCGGCCGCAGCGCCATGCCGGCCTGGGCGCCGCCGGCGCGAAGCTCGCGGGCCAGGCGGACCGGGGCGGCCGCGGCTTCGGCGTGGAAGGTCACCGACGCCGCACCGAGCTCGGCGTACGCGGGGGCCCACCGGTCGGCGTCCTCGATCATCAGGTGGACATCGAGCGGGAGCCCGCTGACCTCCTGGATCCGCTTCACCACCGGCTGGCCCAGCGTGAGGTTGGGCACGAAATGGTTGTCCATCACGTCCACGTGCACGGCGTCGGCCGCAACGATGCGCCCGAGTTCACGCTCGAGGTTCACGAAGTCGGCTGAAAGGATGCTCGGATTGATGCGGCAGGCTCCCACAGGTGTCCTTTTCGGGTGGAGGTGGCGGGAGCGCGCGCTGCGTCCCGGAACGGAAGTCAGAGGGGCTTGCGGATCAGGGCGAGGAACATGGCGTCGGTGCCGTGAAGGTGCGGCCACAGCTGCGCTGTGGATCCCGTCCCGGACGCGGCCGGCCGGGCAGAGTTCAACGGTCCGCCGATGCTGACCGCGTCGAGGGCCGCACCGGAGTCGAGCAGCTCCATCTCCGGCCGACGGCGCAGTGCGTCCTCGACGACGGCGAGGGTTTCGGCATGATGCGGCGAGCAGGTCACGTAGGCGACGACGCCGCCGGGGCGCACCGCCTCGAGCGCGGACTCAAGCAGGCCGCGCTGCAGCGGGGCAAGCTCCACGAGGTCCGCAGGCTTGCGCCGCCACCGGGCCTCGGGGCGGCGCCGCAGGGCCCCGAGCCCGGTGCAGGGCGCGTCGACCAGGACCCGGTCATAGCTTTCCGGTTCCTCCTGCCCAACCTCCCTGCCGTCGCCGACGCGCACCGTCCACGTCCCGCCGTCGACCGGACGCAGGGCCTGACGGACGAGCTGTGCGCGGTGCGGCACCGGCTCGTTGGCGACAAGGGTCGCGGGCACCGAGCGGCCCAGCGCGGCGAGGAGCGCCGACTTGCCTCCGGGTCCGGCGCACAGGTCGAGCCAGCGCTCGGATCCGGCGTCGGGACCCGGACCGGAGCCGGCCCCGGCGCCGTTCTCCGGTCCGGCGGGAAGCAGGTCGACGGCAGCGAGGGCGCGGGCGACCAGCTGTGAGCCGGCGTCCTGCACGCGGAGCGTGCCTTCCCGCACCCCGGCCAGCCGTCCGACGTCGCCTCCTGCGAAGTAGGCGGACCCTTCGGCCAGGCGGCCCGGTTCGGCGCCCTCGGCCAGGGCTTCGTCGAGGGAGCCCAGGCCGGGAAGCGCCACGAGGTTCACTACGGGCGCGGCGTTGTCGGCCTCGAGCAGCTCATCGATCTCCTCGACGGTGCGTCCGTGGGCGACCAGTGACTGCCGCATGGCCCGCACGATCCACTCCGGGTGGCTGTGAGTCAGGGAGGCGATCTTGACGCCGTCGGTCTGGCCGGCGGTCAGTTCACCGACCCAGGAGGCGAGGTCGCGGGCGGCCACCTTGCGCAGCACGGCGTTGACGAGGGAAGCGGGACCGGCGCCGATCACGGCACGGACCAGGCCGACCGTCTGATCGAGCGCCGCATGGGCGGGCACGCGCATTCCGAGGAGCTGGTGGGCACCGATGCGCAGCGCGTCGAGCACGGCCGGATCGAGCTGCGCCAGGGGACGGTCGACGCAGCGGGCCAGCACCGCATCATAGGTTCCCTGCCCGCGCAGGGCTCCGTACGCCAGTTCCGTCGCGAACCCTGCGTCTCGCCGGTCGAGTCGATGCTTGCGGATGCTCACCGGCAGGACGAGGTTCGCATAGGCGTCCTCCGCAGCCACCGCCCGAAGCACCTCGAACGCGACAAGGCGCGCCGGGTCGGCCTTCCGGGTCCGCTGGGAGGGCGCGGCCTGGGAGAACTTGCGCTCCCCCGAACGGTTCCGCTCCCTGCCCTTTTCATTACGGCGCGGGCGCTGGCCCGGCCGCTGACCCGCTCCTGGGGTATCAGACATCGAAAACCAACTCTCCGCGCGCCAGGGCGCCCCTCGCCCAGTCACGGGCGTCCATCATTGTCTTTCCGGCGGGCTGCAGGCGGCCGAGCACCACCGGCTCCGACCCGGTGCCGACCTGCACGCCGCCGTCCCGGAGCTCAACCCGGCCGGGGGCAAGGTCCACCGGATCGCCGGCCCCGGTGTCCGGCCGCGCCGGCCGGAGTTCGGACGCCGGGCGGACCGGTGCGATCTTCACGCGCTGGCCCGCGAGGAGCGTCCAGGCGCCCGGCTCGGGGGTCACGGCATTGATCCGCCGCCGGACGGCGACGGCCGGCTGCGTCCAGTCGATCCGGGCGTCATCGATCGAGAGCTTGGGGGCGAGGCTGACGTCCCCCTGCTGCGGAACCGCCTCGACCGCACCCTGCCCGAGCGCCGTCAGCGTCTGCGAAAGCAGGACGGCGCCGCTGTCCGCAAGTCGGTTCAGGACCTCGCCGCTGGTGTCGGACGGTGCCAGCGCTTCGGTCACGGTTCCAAACACGGGGCCGGTGTCGAGTCCGCGTTCGAGGCGGAAGGTCGACGCCCCGGTGATGTCGTCACCCGAAAGTACGGCGTGCTGCACCGGTGCGGCACCGCGCCAGGCCGGCAGCAGCGAGAAGTGGAGGTTGATCCAGCCATGCCGGGGAAGCTCGAGCGCCCGCGGCGGCACAAGCCCTCCGTAGGCGACGATTGCCGCGGCGTCGAGGTCAAGCGCGGCCAGCTGCTCGACCACCTCGTCAGTGAACCGGTTGGCCTTGATCAGGGGCAGCCCCAGCTCCTCCGCCCGGGCGGCCACGGGGCTCGGGGCCAGGGTTCTCTTCCGCCCGACGGGGGCATCGACGCGGGTGAGCACCGCGGCGATGTCGAAGCCCGCGTCCGACAGCGCGTTAAGGGAGGGGACGGCGACGGCCGGAGTGCCGGCGAACAGGATCCTCACAGCCGTCATCCCGGATTCTCCGCACGCCCCGGTGCGGCCGCAGGCCCGGCGGCCGATGCGCTGATGAAGCTCGACCCGAGGGTCTTGGCCCGCTGTGCCGCCGTCTGGCCGGCCACGCTGTTGTAGTCGGCGCTGCGGATGGCGCGCATGGCAACCTTCTTCTCCTCGCCCCGGAGTCTGTCGATGTAGAGCGTTCCGCGCAGGTGGTCCGTCTCGTGCTGCAGGCACCGCGCCAGCATGCCGGTGCCTTCGACTTCGACCGGCTCCCCGTGCACATCCTGTCCACGGACCCTCGCCCATTCGGCTCGTTCAAGGAAGTTCCCGAGCCCCGGGACGGAGAGGCAGCCTTCGACGGCGCCGTCCTGCTGCAGGGTCTCCCCGACCTCGAGCACCGGGTTGACGACGTGGCCCTCGAAACCGTCGATGCTGTAGGTGAAGACCGAAAGGCCCACACCGATCTGTGGCGCAGCGAGGCCGACGCCCTGCACGTCGAGCATCGTCTCGGTCATATCCGCAACCAGCTTTTCGAGCTCGGGGCCGAAGTTCGTCACCGTCGCGGCAGGGGTGCGCAGGATCGGGTCACCGATGATCCTGATACTCAGTACAGCCATTCGGTTCGGATTCCTTCACCTGGTTGGGCGCGGCGGGCGGATGCCCGGGTGGGCGCTGCGGGGGTCTGCGGCGTGCGCGGAGGGCTCGGACCCATCAGGACAAGCCCTCGAGCCATTCTAGAACGCCGCGCCGCCCTGCCGTCCCCGGAGCCGTTGCACTGCGGGAGCGCCGGGCGCGTCCGGGTGCCGACGGCGCCGCTGCGCTGCGGGAGTGCCGGGCGCGTCAGGGCAGTGCCTATGTCCTGCCCGCGGCCTGCCGCTGAGCAAGGCGGGAGCCAGCCCGGGAACCGCGGAGACCGTCAGCCGGCCGCGACGGAGGACGGAGCTTCAGGAGCGGGTGCGGCCGGGCCCGGGCCGTCCGCACCAGTGGCCGGAGCCCCCGCCGAAGCTGCTGACGACGCCCCGGCCGCGGCGCGGGGAGGCGGCGGGCCGATGGGAAGCAGCGCCCGCCCGGCCGTTTCGGCGTTTCGGCCGGCCTCCCAGGCACGGCGCAGCGCGCAGAATCGGAACCAGTGCTCCTTCAACACCTCGGGATTGGCCCGGAGGGCTCGGACCTCCGTCTGGCCGATGGCAACACCGAGGAGGAGTGGCTGCTCGCCGTACTTCCACGGTTCCCATTCGCCCTGATGGGGATCAACGAGGCTTTCCTGGGCCTTCATGCCCGCGACCAGCTGCATGACGACCTTGTCATCGAGCCCCTTGACGAAGCCGTCACGGTCGGTGTTCTTGGTTTTGTAGTCGATGAGGCACAGCCGGCCTCCAATGGTGGCCACCAGATCGAGGGTACCGGCGTACCCGAGTTCCTGATTCCAGACGGTCAGTTCCGGGGCGATAGGCCGGACATCGTAAAGTTCCCACCACTCGTCGAAACGGGCCGCGAACCCCTCCTCCCCGTTCTCCACGAGGGCGAGGCGCGCGGCGTCGAGCTTGTGGGGCCGGCCGAGGGCACGCAGGGCCACCTGCTCGCAGTAGTTGTGCACCCGGGTGCCCCGGAGCGCGGCGTCGTCACGGTACCGCTCGGCAGCCTGCGAGGCGTCCCGGACGGCCTGCTTCAGCTCGGCAGGTTTGCCCAGCGATCCGGGAAGGCGCGGATCGGCAGCCAGGGCGTTCGCCGCCATGTGCCCGAACCAGCCGCCGAGGGACGACGGCGCCTGGGCAATGACGGTCGTGATCGACGGGACGGTGGGCTGGTCCGACGTCGACCTCGCATACATCCGTCCGTAGGGAGTGGAGTGGGCGAGCAGCGGTTCAGTCATGGGTTAAGTCTGTCATCCTCCGGTGACACTCCCGCGCCGCGCCGTTGGCCCGAAGACGCGCCCGATTGGACGAACCTCGAATAGTCCTATAGAGTTTTTTCTCGTTGGAAAACAGAAAAACACGAGGAACTCAAGGGTTTCGGTGTTCAAAATTTTCTTTCTGCGGACGTAGCTCAGCTGGCTAGAGCACCACCTTGCCAAGGTGGATGTCGCGGGTTCGAATCCCGTCGTCCGCTCGCAAGTCACTGCATGGCCGGTTCATCCGGCTGTCTGTTAGTTGGATAGCGGTGGGGTGGCCGAGTGGCTAGGCAGCGGCCTGCAAAGCCGTGCACGCGGGTTCGAATCCCGTCCCCACCTCCAGTAGGTGAATTGCAGAGCAGGAAATTGGGCGATTGGCGCAGCGGTAGCGCGCTTCCCTGACACGGAAGAGGTCACTGGTTCGATCCCAGTATCGCCCACCGAGAAAGACCCCCGGGAAACCGGGGGTCTTTTGTTTTATAAGGCACGCTCCACGGACTCCCGATGTCGACGTGATGGAAAACACCCCTGAGCACCTGCGCGGTACGTTCCGCAGCTTCGTTGCTACCGAAAGAGGCCGCCGGATGCGCTCTACTGCGCCGCCGGGCGGCCAGGACATCCTGCCGTTCCGTATCCTCGCCCTTCCGCACTCCCCGCTCGAAGCCGGAGTCCGACTCCGGGTTCTTCTCATGGGGGTTGCCAATAAATGACTGGTCGGCTATAACTGTACGGGTCGGTAGTTGACCGACTGTCTACTAAAGGAATTGAAACCATGGAAACACGTAAAGTTGCTGTCATTACCGGCGCATCGCAGGGCATCGGCGCGGGCCTCGTCGACGGCTACCGCAAGCTTGGGTATGCGGTTGTCGCGAACTCCCGTTCCATCGCCCCCTCCGAAGACTTCGACCTTGCCACCGTTGCCGGAGACATCTCGGACCCCGAGGTTGCCGAGCGCGTCATCGCCACGGCCGTTGAGCGGTTCGGCCGTGTGGACACGCTCGTGAACAACGCGGGCATCTTCATCGCGAAGCCGTTTGCGGAGTACACCCAGGAGGACTACGACAACGCCCTGCGCGTGAACCTCGGCGGCTTCTTTCACATCAGCCAGAAGGCAATGGCGAACATGGTCGAGCGGGGCTCGGGGCACGTCGTGAACATCACCACCACCCTGGTTGAAAACGCGAACTCGAACGTCCCGTCCGCCCTCGCTTCACTGACCAAGGGCGGCCTCGCCTCAGTCGTGAAGTCGCTCGCGATCGAGTACGCGGCCCGCGGGGTGCGCGTGAACGCAGTCTCCCCCGGCATCATCAAGACCCCGCTGCACGCCGAGGAGACGCATGCCACCTACGGAGCGCTCCACCCGGTCGGCCGGATGGGAACCATCGACGACGTCGTACACGGTGTGCTCTACCTTGAGCAGGCCCAGTTCGTCACCGGCGAGTTCCTTCACGTCGACGGCGGACAAAGCGCAGGAAACTAGCACCGGCCGGGGGCGGCACATCCGCCGCCCCCATCCCGGGCGACAACGATCTCGAGCGGTCTCCTGCCCACCCGCGAGGCCGCAACTAATCTGGAAGCCATTCCGCGGAGCCAAGGAGCCAGCGTCCGCCCATGACGACGAAACAGTTCACCGTCGACCCCGTCTCTCCGTCCTACTGGCGGGCACCTTCGCCAACGGTCCGGTCAACCTCTTCGACCCGGATTCGATCGATGAGCTCGCCCTTCTGCTCACCTCCGCCGAGCGGGATCCCGAACTTCGGGTGATCGTCTTCCGCAGCGACAACCCGGATTTCTTCATGGCGCATTGGGATCTCCTCAGCGACAAGACCAGGGTGGCGAACATGGCGCCGGGACCGACTGGCCTTCACCCGTACCTCGACAATTTCGTCCGTCTCAGCAGGCTCCCCGTGGCAACCATCTCCGTCATCCGCGGACGCGCCCGCGGAGCCGGCAGCGAGTTCGTCCTGGCGACCGACATGCGGTTTGCGTCGGAACACGCGGTTCTTGGCCATTTCGAAGTGGGTATCGGCGCCGTGCCGGGGGGCGGCCCCATGGCGCGGCTCGGACACCTCATCGGGCGCGGCCGGGCGCTCGAGATCCTCCTCGGAGCAGATGACATCAATGCCGCGGACGCCGCCGCTTACGGCTAAGTCAACCGGATCATCAGCGATGCGACGATCGAGGCCGAGGTCGATGCGTTCGCCCGCCGGATCGCCGGGTTCGACAGGACAGCCCTGTCCAAGACGAAGGCGCTCGTCGATGAAGCGACGCTGCCTGAGGACCAGGACTTGGCGCCGGACCTTCAGGCATTTTTCGCGACGGCGGGCCGGCCCGGAAGCCAGCCGCTGATCCGCAGTTTGTTCGCCCGGGGCCTGCAGCAGGCCGGCGGGGTCGAACTGGACCTCGGACGTCGTGTCGGAGAACCGCTGGAGGAACGACGCGAAGGCGGCCCGATCACCTTTCGTGGCCGGGACACGAAAGGTGATCCGGCCCACTGGCGGGGAATTATCCGCCGGCTCCAGAAGTTGATATTGAAACAGAACTGATTAGTCCTAAAGGAGTATTTGGATGGCGACACTACTTGAGCAGGTCCTTGAAGCCAACGGTGGCCTTGACCGCTGGAAGAACCTCAACACCTTCACCGCCCGCATCGCCTACGGCGGCCCGTTCTGGGAATTCAAGGGACAGCCCGACGTCGTCGGCACCGACCTCGTCGAGGCGAGCCTGCAGGAGCAGCGCACCCGCCACACGCAGGAGGGCACCGGCCGCGTCATCGAATACGACAAGAAGTCAGACCGCGTGACGGTGACCGCCGCCGACGGCACGCTCATCGAGGAACTGACCAACCCCCGCGCCAGCTTCGAGGGCTACACCTTCGAAACGCAGTGGACCCTCGCTCAGATGTACTACTTCCGCAGCTACGCCACCTGGCACTACCTCGTCGAGCCCTACATCTTCACCTGGCCGGGCGTCGAGACTCAGGAAGTGGAGCCCTGGACCGAGAACGGCGAGACCTGGCGCGTACTCAGCGTCACCTTCCCTTCCTCGATCGACACCCACAACACCACCCAGCTGTACTACTTCGACGCGGCAGGGCACCTGCGCCGCATGGACTATCAGCCGGAGGTCAACGGCAACGAACCCGGTGCCCACTACATCCGCGGGGAGGCCGAGGTCGACGGATTCATCATCCCCACGAAGCGGCACATCCACATCCGCAACGATAACCGGACCCCCGATCTGTCCTGGGTTCTGATCGAGATCGACCTGAGCGACATCACGATCGCGTAATGCTCCTGCCGGAGGGGAGCAGCACCGCTCCCCTCCGGCACACCCTGTGATCCACGGCCTCTCCAACGCCCGCCGGCGCTGTTCAGCGGTTTCCGGCTGGCCGGCCGTGGATTTGGCTCCCCCCTCACGGCGCGATATTGTTGAGCCACTGGTTCGATCAGCTTTCGGAAAAGCGTGAACACCCTTCCGCCGACGAACTGCAGGACCAGCACCAACTCAACCGGGCTCCCGCGCAGGGACGCCCCCTTGCGGACGTAGCTCAGCTGGCTAGAGCACCACCTTGCCAAGGTGGATGTCGCGGGTTCGAATCCCGTCGTCCGCTCCATCGCTTTCCGGCACTCCCTCCGCGGCGAAACCGCAGCAAACCACTATATGTTCCACTCAAACCGTGGTGACCTGCACACTCGGCTGCGACCACAGCGCATTCGACGTCGGCCACTGCCTGCCGCTCTCACCGCGCCTCCCGGCACCCCTCCCCGCGAAACTGCAGCCCACCACGTGTCCCACCCAAAGCGTGATGACCTGCACACTCGACCGAGTCAGCCCCAGGCTCCACGCTCGACCCCCCCCCATTACCTCCCCGCGAAACTGCAGCTCACCACGTTATGGCCCGCCCAAAGCGTGGTGACCTGCACACTCGACGGCGACGGAACCCTCAGCGGAGCGGCCACCCCTCCCCCGGACGTATCCCCGCAATCTGCACTACGATTGTGACGAAGGGAACACCAGGTTCCCGGGTAGGAAAGGAGGTGCCTGTGTCTGTTTTTGACGGGCTCAAAGGCAAGGCCGGTGGGTTGAAGGACAAGGCGACCGGACTGATCGGCGCCAACTCGGAGAAGGTCAAGGCCGGTATCGGCAAGGCCGGCAGCATTGTCGACGGCAGGACCGGCGGCAAGTACTCCGGGCGCATCCGCGGGGTGCAGTCCAAGGCTTCAGCGATGGTCGACAAGATCGAACGCGAGCAGCGCGGCGGCACGACCGGACCTACACCTCCTCCGGCCTCATCGCTTTAAGTACCGCAAAAAGGAAGCGCCGGTCCCGCCGTGAGGCGGAACCGGCGCTTTTGTTTAAGCCGGGCCCGGCTTCGGCCCGCAGGCTACGCTCCGGAACCGCCCTGCCGGGCCAGCGCCGTGAGCCGGGAGACTGCCCGGTAATACTTCTTCATGTACCCGCCGTGCATCATCTCATCGGTGAACAGCTGATCGAAGGGCACACCGCTGGCGAAGATCGGCACGTCCCGGTCGTAGAGTCGGTCGGCCAGCACCACGAACCGCAGGGCCACTGACTGCTCGGTAATCGTCGATACGCGGTGCCATGCCACGGCTTCCACTCCGTCGAGCAGCTGCCGGTACTTGCTGGGGTGCACGCCGGCGAGGTGGTGGATGAGGTCGCCGAAGTCATCCTCGGCCAGCACCCCGCCGTTGCCCGAGTAGTCCCGGACGTGGTCGCGCAGGCCGGATTCGCTCAGGGGCGCCGGCGGCTGCGGCAGCCCGCGGTGGCGGTAGTCCTCGCCGTCGATGCGCAGCACGTCGAACTGGTCGGCGAGCACCTGGATCTCCCGCTGGAAGTCGACCGCCGCGAACCGGCCCTCCCCGAGGGACCCGGGCAGCGTATTGGAGGTGGCGGCCAGCTTCACGCCGGCGTCGGCGAGTTCGCGCATCAGCCGGGACATCATCACCGTGTCACCGGGATCGTCAAGTTCGAATTCGTCAATGCAGACCAGGTTGTAGCCGCTGAGGGACTCGACGGTCTTGCGGAAGGAAAGCACACCGCACAGGTTCGTGTATTCGACGAAGGTGCCGAAGGCTTTGGGCCCCTGCGTCGCATGCCAGAGGGAGGCGAGCAGGTGGGTCTTTCCGACGCCGAAGCCGCCGTCGAGGTAGATCCCCGCGCGGGAGGGCGCCTTCCGTGCGCCGAAGAGCTTCCGCAGTCCGCTGGGCTCGGGCTCGTCAACGGTCGCGGCGAACGCCCGCAGCCCCTTCACGGCTGCCGACTGCGAGGGCTGTGAGGGGTCGGGCCGGTAGCTGGAGAACGATACGTCCTTGAAGCGCGGCGAGGGGTAGAACCCGTCGAGCAGTTCGTCGACTGAGACTTTCGGGGCGCGGTCGGTCAGGTGCTCTACGGATGCCACAGATCTGGGGTGCTTTCTCTTGCCGGCCGAAGGATGCGATGGGGAGCGCGACGGCGCGCCCGTCAGGCAACATTACGGCACCGGACTGCTACGCGCCGGAAGCAATTCGCGCCGGGCGTGGTTAGGCTAAGAGAGAGAAGCCGCCCCCACCAGAAAGCCATTTGATGCCGCTCAAAACAGATTCGTCCGAAAAGTTCGCCGCCTACGCCCACCCCGGCCGGCTCGTCTCGACGGACTGGCTCGCCGACCACCTCGGCACGGACGGGCTGGTGGTCCTCGAGTCCGACGAGGACATCCTGCTGTACGAAACCGGGCACATCCCCGGGGCCGTGAAGATCGACTGGCACACCGAACTCAATGACGAGGTGCGCCGCGACCTCGTCGACGGTGAGGCCTTCGCCCGCGTGATGTCCGCCAAGGGCATCTCCCGCGACACCACGGTGGTCATCTACGGCGACAAGAGCAACTGGTGGGCCGCCTACGCCCTCTGGGTCTTCGAACTGTTCGGCCACGAGGACGTCCGGCTGCTCGACGGCGGACGCGATAAGTGGATCGCCGAGGGACGCCCGCTCACGACGGAGGCCACCACGGTCCGCCCCGGCGACTACCCGGTCATCGAGCGGAACGACCCCCGCGTGCGCGCCTACCTCGGCGACGTGCTTGAGCACTTCGGCAACCCGCTCATCGACGTCCGCTCCCCCGAGGAATACACCGGTGCCCGCACGCACATGCCCGCCTACCCGGAGGAGGGAGCCATGCGCGGCGGCCACATCCCCACGGCGGCGTCCATCCCGTGGGGCCGCGCTGCCGCCGAGGACGGCACCTTCCGCAGCAGGGAGGAGCTCGACGCCATCTACCGCGGCGAGGCCGGCCTCAACGACGGCGACGACGTCGTGGCGTACTGCCGCATCGGAGAGCGCTCAAGCCACACGTGGTTCGTCCTGACCCACCTGCTGGGCTTCGACCGGGTGCGCAACTACGACGGGTCCTGGACCGAGTGGGGCAACGCGGTGCGCGTGCCGATCGTCCGCGGCCCCGAACGCGGCGAGGCTCCGGCCCGTCCGGCGGAGGCCCGGCGATGAGCACGGCTCTTCCGGCCCAGCTGGCCGAGATTATCGATGACTTCCAGGACCTGACGGAGCCGGACCGGCTTCAGCTGCTCCTCGATTTCTCCCGCGAGCTTCCGGAGCTGCCCGAGCGCCTCCGGGAGCATCCCGAACTGCTCGAGCAGGTCGTCGAGTGCCAGAGCCCGGTGTTCCTCACCCTTGAGGTGGGCGAAGCACCTGAGCGCCGGGTGAACCTGTTTTTCTCGGCTCCGCCGGAGGCTCCGACGACCCGCGGTTTCGCCGGAGTCCTCATGGAGGGCCTCGACGGGCTGCCCGCCGAGGAAATCCTTGCGGTCCCGGACGACGTGCCGGACCGGCTGGGCCTGACCAGGGCCATCACGCCGCTGCGCATGCGCGGCATGAGTGCGATGCTCGGACGGATCAAGCGTCAGATTCGGGCGACTGCGGCCTAGGCTCCGCTCCCGGGTGCCTGCCGCCGGGCAGGGTGCGCTGGTGCAGTACCCGGTCCAGCCAGCGTGAGACCGTCTCCTCCCAGCGTGCCGGATCGACGTTCCACTCCTTGGTGTGGCGAGCCCGGTGGAACCGCTCGAAGGTGACGAAGGCCGGGTTCCGTTCGGCGAGTTCGGCCGAGGGCGCGACCGGAACGAACTCGTCGTCCTCGCTGTGCAGGATGAGGGTGGGGATGGTCAGCTGCTCCGCCCGTGAGATCCAGTCCATACTCTTGAGGTCGAGGGGCGCGGCCAGGCCGGTGATGCGCTTGGCGGCGTCGTTGGCCAGCAGCCACTGGCCCAGCCGGCCCACCGGAGCCGGAATCCGGTTCAGCTGGGCGTGGTAGGCGAGCACCTCGATCCAGTTCACCACCGGGCCGTCGAGCACCAGCGCGCCGATGCGGCGGCGGTGGCGGGAGAGATCGGCGGTCTGCAGGGCGATGGCGCCTCCCATCGACCAGCCGAAGAGGACCACCTCCTGGGCGCCGGAGGCGATGGCGTAGTCGATGGCCGCCTCGACGTCGCGCCACTCGGTCGCGCCGAGGCCGTAGCGCCCGTCGGGGGCGAACGGCGCGTCGCCGTCGTTCCGGTAGGAGATGACGAGGCTGGTCAGGCCGACGCTGCGGGCGGTGCGCACCGCCCGCAGGGCCTCGGTACGCTGGGCGCCCCTGCCGTGGATCATGATCGCCCAGGTGTCGGCCGGCGACTCCGCGCGGATCAGCCACGCCGGCGCCGACCCGCCGTCCACCGGCACCTGGACCTCCTCGTCGGCGAACCCCAGGCCCGACGGCGCCGGGTAGACGCTCCCGCTCCACCAACCGCGCCGGGCGGTGCGCAGGTCCCCCGCGTACACCTCCTCGACGTCCCGCTCAACGGTTCCCTCACGGGGGCTGTAGGAGCGGATGGCGCCGATCCGGGCGTGGCCGGCCCCCCTGTTGAAGTAGAGGCTGTAGGTGCCCTCGACCGTGGTGTCCTCGTTGGCCGGCAGGATCACCCGCTGGTTCTGCCCGGCACCGGTGACGGCGAGGATCTCCAGGTTCTCCTCGCGCGTGCGGGCCGGGGTCACGACCCGGCGCGCGAAGTACGCTGCGAGCGCCGATGCGGCCGTGGCCGCCGAGGACGTCAGCAGCGCACCCACGCCAATCCCGAACGCCGTCCACTTCACCCAGGGGGCGGGGGCGGAGGCGGTGGCCTGTGATGCTGGTGGGAATGCCATACGGCCATTCTCACCCGTTCCGGCGTCCAGCGGGCAATTTCGTCGCAGCCGGTGCGTCCGGCCCCTGCGCACACCGCCGCCGGTGGGCCGACGGGCAGCGCCGGGCAGGCGTCCATACTGCTGTCCTCCCGCACCCGGCGGGCCGGGTCTACTGTTGGCGGTATGACTCAAACCATTCTGGTGCTGACCGAGGAAGCCCTGCAGGACGCGGATGTGGCGAACCTGAGGACACTGCAGGGCGAGGAGGACGCCGAATTCATCATTCTCGTTCCGGCGGACCGGAACAAGAGCATGCTCGGCGAGTTCTTCCACCACCTGAGCATGCTCGAGTTCGCCCAGGCGTTCCGGGATGTTGCGGGCAGTGATTCCGGCCACCGGCCGGAGCATACGGCCGACGACGCGCTGGAGGCTTCCCTGCGGACCGCGGGGGCGTCGGGTTTGAGGGCGCGGGGCTACACGGTCGGGGACAACGCCGTCGAGGAATTCGTGCGGGCCGCGGCCGACGAGGGCGCAGCGCAGGCCGTGGTGATCACCCGCCCGCACGCCGTGGCGGACACCCTCCACACCGACTGGGCCAACCGCGCGCAGAGCCACCTGGGGATCCCTGTGCTGCACCTTTATTCCGGCTCGGGATTTATTGGCGACTCATAATCGTTGCCAAAGGTATGACGACATCAGAAAACGCCGCTCAGCCCGAAATCTTCAAGACCGATGACGAGTGGCGCCAGGAACTTACCCCCGAGGAGTTCCAGGTGCTGCGGAAGGCCGGGACCGAGCGCCCGTGGACCGGGGAATACACCGATTCCTACACCGCCGGGGTCTACCAGTGCCGGGCCTGCGGCCAGGAACTCTTCACCAGCAACGAGAAGTTTGACTCCCAGTGCGGCTGGCCGTCCTTCTGGGCCCCGCTTGCCGAGGACAAGGTCCGCTACATCCACGACCGGACCCTTGGCATGGAACGCATTGAGGTGCGCTGCGCCCGGTGCGATTCGCACCTGGGCCACGTCTTCGAGGGCGAAGGTTTCTCCACCCCGACCGACCAGCGGTACTGCATCAACTCCATCTCCATGAAGCTCGTTCCCACCGAGTAATCCGGAAGGCTCAGCCACCGGAAACAGCTAAGAGGACCTGCGGCTGCCGCCTTGTGCGGGCAGCCGCAGGTCCTCTTGGTCTCGGGCCACGGGGGCCTGCCGCCAGCGTAAGAGTCTCTAATTGGACGGATAGTTTCGCGTAAGCAATGCTTTTTTGTTGCTAGGCTCGCCTCAGCATCCGATCCACCGCCCCGCCCGTCGGGGCCCGCTCCGAAAGCAGGCATCCATGACCACTCTGGCATCCTCACCGCTCGGCTCCACCACCCTTGCGGAGCACCCCGCCTGGCTCCGCCTCAAGGCGGCGGCCGGCGCCCTGCAGCAGCTGCAGGTCAAGGACGGATCGGTCCCCGAACCCGCCGACCGCCCGAAGGCCGCCGAGCTCAACACCACGATCGTCGAGGCGGTCACCGAACTCGCCCCCGCCTTCCCGCACGACGCCGCCTACCTCACCGCCCTGGTGAAGGACCTGTCGGCCTGGGCGGAGTCCGGCTTCGGCGTCCCCGACTTCCTGGACTCACTGCTGGCCTTCCAGCCGCAGCAGCACCGCGTTGACGGCCTGGCACACCTGGTCCTCTTCCCCATGTACACCCAGAACGGCAGCAGCAACCGCCTCGTGGAGGCCGTGCTGATCGAAGTGATCTGGCCGGAGTTCATCGCCGACCTCGAGGCCGGCGACTACTCCAACGGGCTGTTCGTGCCGATCCGCTTCATCGACTTCACCGAGGGCTACAACACCAACTCCGCCGTCCTCTTCCCCGAGACTGTCGCCGTCCGCGAAACCCCCACCTTCACCTGGGGCGCGATCTTCGCCGACCGTGAGGCCGCCCGATTCCGCCGCGTGGTGGAGGCCGCCGCCGACATCACCCGCCTCGACCTGCCCGCGGAGGCCCGCGAACTCCTGACCGACCAGAAGCTGGCCGAGGAAACCTTCGTGATGTGGGACCTGATCCACGACCGCACCCACATGCGCGGCGACCTGCCGTTCGACCCGTTCATGATCAAGCAGCGCATGCCCTTCTTCCTGTACTCCCTCGAGGAGCTGCGCTGCGACCTGACCGCGTTCCGCGAATCGGTACGCATTGCCAAGGACGAGGAGGCCTCGCCCGAGACCCGCCGCCACGCCCGCCTGGTGCAGTACGCGGTGATCTTCGACCGGATCTTCCGCTTCGCCATCACCGGCTCCCGCGTGCGCAACTACGACGGCCTCGGGGGGCAGCTGCTCTTCGCCTGGATGCACCAGCACCGCGTCCTCCACTGGACCGACACCAAGCTCACCATCGACTGGGACGAAGTGGCCGACATCGTCGTGGCCCTGGGCGAGGAGATCGAGCAGCTGTACTGGCGCTCGATCGACCGCCCCAAGACCGCGCACTGGCTCGCCGCCTACGAGCTGGTCTCCAAGACCGTCACGCCCCACCCGGCGTCGGTCTGGGCGAAGGGGCCCGATGCCCTTCCGCTCAGCGGCCCGCCGCGCGGCCTGACCGACGCCGTGCTCGACGACGAGTTCCCGCTGTCGATGTTCTTCGAAGCCCTCGACCGCAAGATGAAGCCGGTCATCGAGTCGACGGCCGGAATCACCGGAGCCTCGGCGTGACGGACGCCGTTTCGCCGGCGGGCGCACCCGCGCCCGACGGCCTCACGGTCGTCGTGGCCGGGGCAACCAGCGCCTCGGGCGTGGCCGTGGCCCGGGAGCTCAGCGGCCGCGGCGCGCGGGTGATCGCCGTCGGCTCCGATGCCGGCCGGCTGCAGGATGCCCTCGGACATCTGGACGGCGTCGACACCCGCGTGTGCGACCTGACCGACGCCGCCGCCGTGAAGGCCCTCGCGGCCGCGGTCGAGGCCGACACCGGCGGCGCCGACGGGCTGATCCACCTGGTCGGCGGCTGGCGCGGCGCCAAGGGCATCACCACCCAGTCGGACGAGGACTACGCCTTCCTTCACGACTCGGTCTTCCGCACCCTGTTCAACACGAGCCGCGCCTTCTACGACCAGCTGGCACGCTCCCCCCGGGGCCGGCTCGCCGCCGTCTCGGCCACCGCCGTCGACTCCCCCACCGCGGGCAGCGCCTCCTACGCCGCGGTGAAGGCCTCGGTGGAAACCTGGCTGCGCGCCGTCGCCGACGGCTTCACCCGCGACGGCTCCGCGGCCGCGTCGACCGCGCTGGTCGTCAAGGCCCTGCTCGACGACGCTCTGCGCGAGGCCCACCCGGAGCGGCGTTTCCCGGGCTACACCCACGTCGACGACCTCGCCCGGGCCGCCGCCGCACTTTTCGACGCGCCCGCCGCGGACATCAACGGGCAGCGCACTCCACCGGCAGACCTGCTGGCCAAGACCGACGGCTGAGCGCCGCTAGGGGATAATGGGACAGTGACTGAGACTCTTTCGACCTTCCGCCCGCTGCACGACATCAACGAGCGCGGCTTCGCCTCCGACAACTACTCGGGGATCCACCCCGAGGTGCTCGCCGCCATCGCGGCGGCCAACGGCGGCCACCAGGTGGCCTACGGCGACGACGTCTACACCGCCCGGCTCAAGGAACTGCTCGAGGAGCACTTCGGCGAGGGCATCGAGGCCTTCCCCGTGTTCAACGGCACCGGCGCGAACGTCCTGTCGCTCCAGTCGATGCTGCCCCGCTGGGGAGCCGTCATCTGCGCGGCCACCGCTCACATCAATGTCGACGAGAACGGGGCGCCCGAGCGCGTCGGCGGCTTCAAGCTCCTGACGGTTCCCACCCCGGACGGCAAGCTCACCCCCGAGCTGATCGACCGCGAGGCCTGGGGCTGGGGGGACGCCCACCGGGCCCAGCCGCTGGCCGTCTCGATCACCCAGACCACCGAACTCGGCACGCTCTACACGGTCGAGGAGATCCGGGCCATCGCCGACCACTGCCACGCCCGCGGGATGCACCTGCACATGGACGGCGCGCGGCTGGCCAACGCCGCCGCGGCGCTGGGCCTGCCGCTGCGGGCCTTCACCCGCGACGCCGGCGTGGACATCCTCTCCTTCGGCGGCACCAAGAACGGGCTGATGTTCGGCGAATGCGTCGTCGTCCTGAACCCCGCCGCGTCGACCGGGCTCGAATACCTGCGCAAGATGAACATGCAGCTCGCCTCGAAGATGCGCTTTGTCTCGGCCCAGCTCATCGCCCTGCTTGAAGACGGCCTGTGGCTGCGCTCGGCGTCCCACGCGAACGCCATGGCCGCACGGCTGACCGAGGCGGTGCGCGGCATCGACGGCGTCCGGCTCACCCAGGAGACCCGGGCGAACGCCGTGTTCGCCATCCTCGACCCGGCCGCCGCCGACCGCATCCGGAAGCAGTTCCGCTTCTATGACTGGGATCAGGCGACCGGCGAGGTGCGGTGGATGTGCTCCTTCGACACCACCGAGGAGGACGTCGACGCGTTCGCGGCGGCCATCGCGCGCGAAGTCGGCGCGTAGGCGCTCATTGCCTATGGTTACGAAAAGGTAACCCCCGCGAGTCCTCCCGCGACACGCCGCAGATTCTGGCATAGCCTGCGGGGGTGAGCGCACTTGGCGGCCTGTCGCAGGCACCCGACGAATTCCGAACGGCTCTTGCCGGTCTCAAGGAGGCCCGCTGCCGCACCGAGCTGCGCCTCGAGGAGATTCCTGCACCTTCGCGCCTTGCACCGTTCGCGGTCGCGCTCGGCGCGGAGGTGTACCAGCCGGCCCAGCCCGCGCGGCGCCCGGTCCACGGGCCCGCTGGCGCGGAGCTGCTCCCGCAGGAACCGGTGGAGCTCGCCACCGGGCGGTTCATCCTGCTCTATGACCCGCAGGGCTCGGCCGTGTGGGACGGAAAATTCCGCGTGGTCACCTACATCCGTGCCCAGCTCGAACCGGACATGGGTAACGACACCCTGCTCGGCTCGGTGGCCTGGACCTGGCTCGCGGAAGCGCTCGAGAACCACGGAGCCGCCCATTCCAACGCCGGCGGGACCGCGACCCGCATCCTCTCGGAGAGCTACGGGACGCTCGAGGACCGGCCGGACACCATCGACATCGAACTGCGGGCCTCCTGGACGCCGGACAGCGCGGAAATCCGACGGCACCTCGAGGCGTGGTCCGACATGGTGTGCACCTTCGCGGGGCTGCCGCCCCTCCCCGAGGGCGTCCTGTCCCTGCCGCACCGGCGCAGCTAGGCCCGTCCGGCCGACCGATAGACTGGAACAACCATGAGCTCCGAGAATTCCGATCGGCGGGACCTGCCCGCCGACGCCGCCCCGCCCACCGAGACGCCCGAGAATGGCACGGAACCTGAGGCCGGGCACCTGCCGCTGCTGACGGAACCGCGCGACGGCGTTCCCTTCGTCATCGACACCCCCGCCGGGCTCGAGCGGGCCGCCGCCGCCCTGGCCGCGGGCACCGGGCCGGCCGCCGTGGACGCCGAGCGCGCTTCCGGCTTCCGGTACGGCCAGCGGGCCTTCCTCGTACAGATCCGCAGGGAGGGTGCCGGCACCTGGCTCATCGACCCGGAGCCCTTCGGAGACCTGAAGATCATCGACGACGCCCTCGAGGGCGTCGAGTGGATCCTTCACGCCGCCAGCCAGGACCTGCCCTGCCTCTCGGACCTCGGCATGTGGCCTGACCGCCTCTTCGACACCGAACTGGCCGCTCGGCTCGCAGGGCTCCCGCGCGTCGGGCTTGCCGCGGTGATCGAGTCCCAGCTGAGCTTCACCCTCGCCAAGGAACACTCAGCGGCCGACTGGTCCACCCGCCCGCTGCCCGAACCGTGGCTCCGGTACGCCGCCCTCGACGTCGAGGTGCTCAGCGAACTGCGCGGCAAGCTCGCCGCACTGCTGGACGGGCAGGGGAAGCTTGAGATCGCCGAGGAGGAGTTCGAGCACATCCGCTCGACTCCGCCGGCCGAGCCCAAGACCGACCCCTGGCGCCGCACGTCCGGGCTCCACCAGATCCGCGACCGCCGCCAGCTCGAGGCGGTCCGGCGGATATGGACCGAACGCGAGGAACTGGCCCAGCGGCGCGACGTCGCACCGGGCCGGCTGATCCCGGATTCCGCAATCGTCGCCGCGGCCAAGGCGATGCCCGCCACGGTGCCGCAGCTGCTGTCCACCAAGGGCTTCCACGGCCGCGCCGCCCAGAAGGAAGCGCCCCGCTGGATGCGGTGCATCAACGAGGCCCGCCGGGCCAAGGACCTGCCGCCCCTTCACATCTCCAGCAACACTCCCCCGCCGCCGCGCGTCTGGGCCGAGAAGGATCCCGAGGCGGCCGCCCGGCTCCTCACCGCCCGCCCGCGGATCGCGGCGCAGGCCGAGAAGCTCGACATGCCGGTGGAAAACCTCCTGACGCCGGACTTCCTGCGCCGGATCGCCTGGCGTCCGCCCGCCGAGATCACCCTGGAAAGCATCAGCGCCGCGCTTGCGGAACTGGGGGCCCGGCCCTGGCAGATCGACCGCGTCGCGGCGGTCATCACCGTGGCCTTCCTGGACCCGGACCCGCTTCCCGTCAAGGCCTCGACGCCGAAGGCACCGGCCGAGGCGGGCCCGGTGGAGGCCGCAGGGTAGCGAAGGTCCAGGCTCCGCTTGCACCGCTAAGTTACTGCTGAGTAACATGAGGTCGGATCAACATCTCAAAGAGGAGCACAGTGTGAGCCAACCAGCAGCAACCACCCCCGCCCGTGCCGCTGCCCGCAGCGTGCGGGACGTCGTCTTCGTCGACGGCGTACGGACCCCGTTCGGCAAGGCCGGCGACAAGGGGATCTATGCCGGGATGCGGGCCGACGACCTGGTGGTCAAGTGCATCCGCGACCTGCTGCGCCGCAATCCCTCCCTGCCCCCCGAGCGGATCGACGACGTCGCGATTGCCGCCACCACCCAGACCGGGGACCAGGGCCTCACCATCGGCCGCACCGCCGCCCTGCTCGCCGGGCTCCCCCGCACCGTGCCGGGTTTCGCCATCGACCGGATGTGCGCCGGCGCCCTGACCGCCGTGACCACCACGGCCTCCGGCATCGCCTTCGGCGCCTACGACGTCGCCATCGCCGGCGGCGTCGAGCACATGGGCCACCACCCGATGGGCGAGGGCGTCGACCCCAACCCGCGGTTCGTGTCGGAGCGGATCGTCGAGACCTCCGCGCTGGTCATGGGCTCGACGGCGGAGAACCTGCACGACCGGTTCCCGCACCTGACCAAGGAGCGCTGCGACGCCTTCGCCGTCGCCAGCCAGCAGAAGTACGCCAAGGCCGTCGCGAACGGCCAGATCGGGCCGGACCTGGTGCCGGTCGCCACCCGCTCGGCCGAGGCCGGCTGGGGCCTGGCCACCGTCGACGAGCCGCCGCGGCCGAACACCACGACCGAGGGCCTGGCCACGCTGAAGACGCCGTTCCGCCCGCACGGGCACGTCACCGCCGGCAACGCCGCGGGCCTCAACGACGGCGCCACCGGCTGCCTGCTGGCCGCCGAGGACGTCGCGGTGTCCCTCGGCCTGCACGTGGGCATGCGGCTGGTCGGCTACGGCTTCGCCGGCGTGGAGCCCGAGGTGATGGGCGTGGGCCCGATCCCCTCGACCCTCAAGGCGCTGGCGTCGACCGGCCTGACCATCGAGGACATCGGCCTGTTCGAGCTGAACGAGGCCTTCGCCGTCCAGGTGCTGGCCTTCCTCGACCACTTCGGCATCGCCGACGACGACGAGCGGGTCAACCCGTGGGGCGGCGCCATCGCCGTCGGCCACCCGCTGGCCTCCTCCGGCGTCCGGCTCATGACGCAGCTGTCCCGGCAG
>NZ_CADCTE010000167.1 GCF_902805515.1 uncultured Arthrobacter sp.
CCGCGCCCGCGCAGCGGACCGGACGCCTGCCGTTGACGCCCTCGAGGCGCTGCGCGGGAACGACGGATCGCTCCAGGTGATCGCCGAGGTCAAGCGCAGCAGCCCCTCCAAGGGAGCACTCGCCGCGATTTCGGACCCTGCGGCCCTGGCGGCCCGGTACGAAGCCGGCGGCGCGTCGGTGGTGAGCGTCCTCACGGAGCAGCGCCGGTTCAACGGGTCCCTTGCCGATCTCGACGCCGTCCGCGCCAGCGTGGACATCCCGGTGCTGCGCAAGGACTTCACCGTCGAGGACTACCAGATCCTTGAGGCGCGGGCCCACGGCGCGGACCTCGTCCTGCTCATCGTGGCGGCGCTGACCGACACCCAGCTCGAGCACTTCCTGGGCCTGACCCACGAACTGGGAATGAACGCGCTCGTCGAAACCCATACGGCCGACGAGGTGGAACGGGCCGCGGCCCTGGACGCCCGCATCATCGGCGTCAACGTGCGGAACCTCAAGACGCTGGAGATCGACAGGTCGGTCTTCGCCGAGCTGGCCGGCCGCATCCCGCAGGGCGCGGTCACCGTCGCCGAATCGGGTGTACGCGGCGTGGCCGACGTCGAGGAATTCGCCGCGCTGGGCGCGCACGCAGTGCTCGTCGGCGAGGCCCTCGTCCGCGGCGACGACCCGGCGGCAGCGGTTGCGCAGTTCCGTTCCGCCGGCGCCGCGGCCCGCCGGGGGCTGCGGCAGCGATGAGCCCCTACCGGGACGCCCCCCGCCGGGGGTAGGCCCTTCCCACGGTTCCCGGACCGACCCAGCAGCACCAATGGCCGGCTTTCGCCGGCCCCTGATCACTCCACGACAGGACAAGCCAATGACCGACATCCACCAGCCAGCCGGACCACGGGTTTCAGGGGCGGCACCGCACGCCGAGATCGACAGCGACGCCGCGGAGGCCTTCCTGAGCCACGACGCCCACAGCGCGTCCGACCATGAGAGCCTGCGCCACGCGCCGGGACCCTACTTCGGGGCCTACGGCGGACGCTGGATGCCCGAGTCGCTCATTGCCGCCCTCGACGAGCTGCAGGAGACGTTCGAGGCTGCGAAGAAGGACCCGGAGTTCACGGCGCAGATCACCGAGCTCAACAGCACCTACGCCGGGCGGCCCTCGCTGCTGACCGAGGCAAAGAGCTTCGCGGCCCACGCCGGGGGCGTGCGCGTGTTCCTCAAGCGCGAGGACCTGAACCACACCGGGTCGCACAAGATCAACAACGTCCTCGGGCAGGCACTGCTGGCGAAGCGGATGGGAAAGACCCGGGTCATCGCCGAGACCGGTGCCGGTCAGCACGGAGTGGCCAGCGCCACGGCGGCCGCCCTCCTGGGCCTCGAGTGCGTCGTCTACATGGGCGCCGAGGACACGCGGCGCCAGGCCCTCAACGTGGCCCGCATGCAGCTCCTCGGTGCGGAGGTCATTCCCGTGACCAACGGCTCCCAGACGCTCAAGGACGCCATCAACGATGCGCTGCGTGACTGGGTGGCCAATGTGGACAGCACCCACTACCTGCTCGGCACCGCCGCCGGCGCCCACCCGTTCCCGGCGATGGTCCGCTACTTCCACGAGGTGATCGGCGAGGAGGCCCGCGCCCAGATCCTCGAGCAGACCGGGAAGCTTCCCGACGCCGTCTGCGCCTGCGTCGGCGGCGGCTCCAACGCCATCGGCATCTTCCACGGCTTCCTTGACGACCCCTCCGTGCGCCTCTACGGCTTCGAGGCAGGCGGCGACGGCGTTGAATCCGGACGCCACGCCGCCACCATCACCCTCGGCCGGCCCGGGGTGCTCCACGGCGCCCGCTCCTACCTCATGCAGGACGAGTACGGGCAGACGATGGAGTCCCACTCCATCTCCGCCGGCCTCGACTACCCCGGCGTGGGCCCCGAGCACGCCTACCTCGCCGACATCGGCCGGGCCTCCTACGAGCCGGTCACCGACCGCGAGGCCATGGACGCGTTTCAGCTGCTGTGCCGCACCGAGGGGATCATCCCCGCCATCGAAACCGCCCACGCCCTGGCCGGGGCGCTGAAGGTCGGCCAGCGCCTCGCCGCGGACCTCGCCCCCGGCGAGCAGGCCGGTGACAAGGTCATCATCGTCAACCTCTCGGGGCGCGGCGACAAGGACGTCGCGACGGCGGCGGAGTACTTCGACCTGCTGCCCGACGACAGCGCCGAGCAGGAAATCGCCCAGGAAGGGGAGCAGCTGTGAAGACCCTGTCGTCCAAGGCCGCAGCGGCGGTCGAGAAGGCCCGCTCCGAGGGGCGCGCGGCCCTGATCGGCTACCTGCCCGCTGGGTTCCCCGACGTGCCCACCACCATCGAGGCGGCCCTGGCCATGGCGGCCAACGGCGTCGACCTGATCGAGATCGGCATCCCCTACTCCGACCCGGTCATGGACGGCCGGGTCATCCAGGACGCCACCGTCCAGGCCCTCGCCGCAGGGTTCACCGTGCCCCAGATCTTCGACGTCGTCCGCGGCATCACCAGCGCCACCGATGTCCCGGTCCTCGTCATGACCTACTGGAACCCCGTGATGCGCATGGGCGTGCGCGAGTTCGCCTCCCGCCTGGCCGAGGCCGGCGGGGCCGGACTGATCACCCCGGACCTGATCCCCGACGAGGCCGCCGAGTGGATGGCCGTCTCCGACGAGTTCGGCCTGGACCGCGTGTACCTCGTGGCGCCCTCGACCTCGCCGGCACGGATGCGCAGCACCGTGGAGGCCAGCCGCGGCTTCGTCTACGGCGTCTCGGTCATGGGCATCACCGGGGCGCGCACCTCCGTGGGCGCTGCCGCCCGCGCCGTCGTCGATGACGCCCACGCCGCCGGCGCCGAGCGCGTCTGCGTCGGCCTCGGCGTCTCAAGTGCCGCGCAGGTCGCGGAGATCGCAGGCTACGCCGACGGGGTCATCGTCGGCACCGCGCTGGTGGCAGCACTGCGCGACGGCGGGGTGCCCGCCGTGGCCGCCCTGTGCAAGGACCTCAGCACCGGAACCGGAAAGAACCCCTCATGAACGCCGTCTCAGCCCCCATGCCGGTCCCGGCGTCGATTCCCAGCCCGCCCGCGGAATGGGCGAGCTTCAGCCTCGGCCCGCTGACCATTCACCTTTACGCCCTGTGCATCCTGCTGGGCATCATCCTGGCCCTGTGGCTGACGCAGAAGCGGTTCGCCCGCTACGGCGGCCGGCCCGAGGCCGTCTGGGACGTCGCCGTCTGGGCCGTGCCCTTCGGGATCATCGGCGGCCGGCTCTACCACGTGTTCTCCTCGCCCGACGCCTACTTCGGCCCCGACGGGGATCTCTCGCTCATTCCCCAGATCTGGCTGGGCGGCCTCGGCATCTGGGGGGCCGTGGCCCTCGGCGCCGTCGGGGCGTGGATCGGCTGCCGCCGGGCGGGGATCCGCCTGTCGGCCTTCGCCGATGCCGCCGCACCCGGCGTGCTGCTCGCCCAGGCCGTCGGGCGCTGGGGCAACTGGTTCAACCAGGAACTCTACGGCGCACCGACCGACCTGCCGTGGGGCCTGGAGATCGACGCCGACAACGCGGCGTTCCCCGCCTCCGCCGAGCCCGGCACCCTCTTCCACCCCACCTTCCTCTACGAGTCCCTGTGGAGCCTCGCCGGGGTGGCGCTGCTGCTGCTGGCCGACCGCCGCTTTGGGCTGCGCGGCGGGCGGATGTTCTGGCTGTACGCCGCCTACTACACCCTCGGGCGGGTCTGGATCGAGGCGCTGCGGATCGACGACGCCGAGATGGTCTCCCTGTTCGGGATCACCGCACGCCTCAACGTCTGGGTCTCCATCGTCGTGTTCCTCGCCTCCGTGGCCATCCTCGTGTACCTTAGCCGCCGCCTCCGCGGGGCCGGCACCCCCTCGGTGTACCTGCCCGGCCGGGAGCCGGCCGCCGACGCCGTGGGCGACGGGACGGCCGAAGCGAAGGCCGGCGCGGGAGCCACCGGCGCGAAGGCCGCCGACGCGAAGGCCACCGGCGCGGAGAGCATTTCCGGCGCTGGGAGCACTTCCGGCACTGGGAGCACTTCCGGCGCTGCGGACGACGCGGATGTCCACGGGGCGGACGCCTCGGCGACGCCGGAAAACGACCGTGGTAATCTTTCGGAAACACATGGCTCCTCAGTGACCTCCGGGTCGCAGGACCCCGCGAAGGCGGAGCCACGGGACTCGGCCTCCCGAACACAGTCCCCGGGCCACCGCCCCTAAAGGACGCTTCCGGACCACACCGACGTGGCTCACCGGGTACCGGCCGGGCCACCCCTCCGGCGCCGCTACCTACGGCTGCCGGCGCGGCACGGCGACTCCTGTCTCCGCCCCGCGCCACCGCCGTCCCGGAACACGCTTTCGACAAGTACGACCGGCGCCCGTGGGCGCCCTGGGGCCAAGGCCGTCCCCTCCCGACGCTCCATTCTGGGGGAAGGACTCTTCGAATGACCGCTGAACACCCGAACACCGCTCCCGATCCGGGAGAGGCCGCCGGCTCCGCTCCGACCGACGGGGAGACCGGCACCGCTCCATCGCCCTTCGAGCGTTTCGCCGCGCTTCCACCCGCCTCCGGGCTCTACAACCCGGAGAACGAGAAGGACGCCTGCGGGCTGGCGGTCATCGCCACCCTGCGCGGTGTGCCCGGCCACGACATCGTCGACGCCGCCCTGACCGCGCTGCGCAACCTTGAGCACCGCGGCGCCGTGGGCGCCGACGAGGGCACCGGCGACGGAGCCGGGCTGCTCACCCAGGTCCCGGACGAGTTCTTCCGCGCGGTCGTCGACTTCGAGCTGCCGCCGGCCGGCTCCTACGTGGTGGGGACGGCGTTCCTCCCGGCCGAGGACAAGGAGCAGGAGACGGCACGCGCCGGCATCGAGTCGATCGCCGCGTCCGAAGGGCTGGCGGTGCTCGGTTGGCGGGTCGTGCCCATCGTCGCCGACCTCGTCGGCGCCATGGCCCGGGCGTGCATGCCCCACTTCGAGCAGGTGTTCCTCGCCCCCGTCGAGGGCGCCGGCACCAACCTTGACGCCATGGCCTTCCGGGTGCGCAAGCGGGCCCAGAACAAGTACGGGGTCTACTTCCCCTCGCTGTCCTCGAAGACGATGGTCTACAAGGGCATGCTTACCACCGCCCAGCTCGAGCCGTTCTACCCCGACCTCTCCGATTCGCGGTTCAAGACCCGGCTCGGCATCGTCCACTCCCGGTTCTCGACGAACACCTTCCCCTCCTGGCCGCTGGCCCAGCCGTTCCGCACCATCGCGCACAACGGGGAGATCAACACCGTCAAGGGCAACCGCAACTGGATGCGGGCCCGGCAGTCCCAGCTCGCGAACCCGCTGCTGGGGGACTCGCCCGAGGAACTCTTCCCGATCTGCACCCCCGGGGCGTCCGATTCGGCCTCCTTCGACGAGGTCGCCGAGCTGCTGACCCTCTCCGGGCGGCCGATCACCCACTCGATCATGATGATGATCCCCGAGGCCTGGGAAAACCACGCCACCATGGACCCCGCCCGCCGGGCCTTCTACCAGTACCACTCAATGCTTATGGAGCCCTGGGACGGACCGGCCGCCGTCTCCTTCACCGACGGCCGGCTCGTCGGGGCCGTCCTTGACCGCAACGGGCTGCGCCCGGCGCGGTACTGGGTCACCGAGGACGGCCTCGTCGTCCTTGCCTCCGAGGTCGGCGTCGTCGACATCGCCCCCGGCCGCGTGGTCCGCAAGGGGCGGGTCTCCCCGGGCAAGATGTTCCTGGTGGACACCGAGATCGGCCGCCTGATCGAGGACTCGGAGATCAAGGCCGAGGTCGCCGCCGCCAACCCGTGGGCCGACTGGGTGCGCGAGAACCTCATCTCCCTCGAGGAGTTGCCCGAGCGCGAGCACGTGGTCCACACCAAGGCCTCGATCAACCGCCGGCAGCGGACCTTCGGCTACACGCAGGAGGAACTGAGGATCCTGCTCGGACCGATGGCGAGGACCGGCGCCGAACCGCTGGGCGCCATGGGCTCCGACACGCCCGTGGCGGTGCTCTCCAAGCGGCCCCGGCTGCTGTTCGACTACTTCGTGCAGTCCTTCGCGCAGGTGACCAACCCGCCGCTTGACTCCATCCGCGAGGAACTCGTCACCTCCATGGGCCTGTCCATCGGCCCCGATGGCAACCTGCTCTCCAACGGGCAGGTCCGCTCCAAGCAGGTGGCCCT
>NZ_CADCTE010000168.1:0-347 GCF_902805515.1 uncultured Arthrobacter sp.
CTCGCCGCGCTAGCCCTCGTCCTCCCCTGCGTCGCCGTCCTTGACTGCCTTGTCGAGCCCGTCCTTCGCCTTGCGGCGGATGTTGCGCATGGAGATTTTTGCGTCCTCGGCCTTGGTGCGGACGAGCTTCACGTATTCCTTGCGGCGCTCCTCGGTGAGCTCCGGAAGGACAACCCTGATGACGTTGCCGTCGTTGGAGGGGTTGGCGCCGAGGTCGGAGTCGCGCAGGGCGCGTTCGATGTCGTTGAGCGCACTCCTGTCGAAGGGAGTGATCAGGAGGGTGCGGGCTTCAGGGTTCTGGAACGAGGCAAGCTGCTGCAGCGGTGTCGGCGCGCCGTAGTAATTGA
>NZ_CADCTE010000168.1:357-927 GCF_902805515.1 uncultured Arthrobacter sp.
GAAGTCGGTCTTCGCCGCTTCGACGGCCTTGTCCATCTTCTCGGTGGCCTCTAGCAAGATCTCTTCGATCACAATGTCTCCTTATGCTCGCGTTCAGTTGCCCTGCAACTTCTCCAGTGTTCAATCCTAGTTCACGGGCCGGGGCGCGTGGCCCCGGCTTCAACGGCCCGCCGCTAGTTGGTGACGCGCGTTCCCAGCTTCTCCCCGCGGATGGCGCGGGTCACGTTGCCCTCACCCTCCATGCCGAAGACCACCATTTCGAGGTCGTTGTCCTTGCACATGGTCATGGCGGTCTGGTCCATGACCCGGATGTCGCGGCGGAGCGCCTCGTCATAGGAGAGGGTGATCAGCTTCTCGGCCGAGGGATCCTTGTGCGGATCGGCCGTGTAGACGCCGTCGACCCCGCTCTTGGCCATCAGGACCTCGTCGGCGTGGACCTCGAGCGCGCGCTGGGCGGCCACCGTGTCGGTGGAGAAGTAGGGCAGGCCTGCCCCGGCGCCGAAGATGACGACGCGGCCCTTCTCAAGGTGGCGGATCGCACGCCTCGGGATGTAGGCCTCGGCGACCTGC